>JAJZSR010000063.1 GCA_021849595.1 Pseudomonadota bacterium
AGGGGATGGCCCAGCGCCTTGAACAGGCTGTGGCCGCCGAGTTTGGGGTCGTAGGTGGAAAGCTGCAGGGACATGGCCGGCAATCGTTCTGTCTGGAAAAGCCCGCGGCGTGCCGCGCGCGATACGGGGGATAATACCAGCCCGCTCTCGCTCGCCTACCAACCCGCCGCGCCATGCCCCTGCTCACCGTCAAGAATGCCTGCCTCGCCTACGGCCATGTGCCGCTGCTGGATCATGCCGACCTGCAGCTCGATGCCGGCGAGCGCGTGGCCCTGATCGGCCGCAACGGCTCGGGCAAATCCTCGCTCCTGGCGACCCTGGCGGGCGAGCGAGCGCTCGACGACGGCGAGCTGTGGCGCGCGCCCGCGCTCAAGCTCGCCTATGTGTCCCAGGAGCCCGAATTCGCGCCCGAGGAACGCGTGTACGATGCCGTCGTCGCCGGCCTGGGCGCAAGCACGCGGCTGCTCGCCGAGCATCACGCCCTCGCCCTGCAGCTCACCCACGCCGAAGCCGCCACCCAGCCCGCGCTGCTCGATCGCCTGCACACACTGCAGACGCAACTGGAAACCCTGGGCGGCTGGAATGCCGCCAGCCAGGCGGAACGCACCATCACACGCTTCGGCCTGGATGCCGGGGCGCGCGTGGCCACGCTGTCCGGCGGACAGAAAAAACGCCTGGCGCTGGCCCGCGCCCTGGTCGCCGAACCGCAGGTGCTGCTGCTGGACGAGCCCACCAACCATCTGGACATCGGCGCCATCGAATGGCTGGAGGAACTGCTGCTCGCCGCGCCGCTGACGGTGCTGTTCGTCACGCACGACCGCCGCTTTCTGGAGCGCCTCGCCACGCGTATCGTCGAGCTGGATCGCGGTCGTTTGACGAGCTTCCCCGGCGACTTTTCCGCCTACCGCCAGCGCAAGGAGGGCGATCTGGCGGAAGAGGCGAGGCAGAACGCCAAATCCGACAAATTCCTTGCCCAGGAAGAAGTGTGGATACGCAAGGGCGTGGAAGCGCGCCGCACGCGCAACGAAGGCCGCGTGCGGCGCCTGGAACGCCTGCGCCTGGAGCGCGCGGCGCGGCGTGAGCGCGCCGGACAGGTGAAGCTGGCGCTCGACGCCGGAGAAAAAAGCGGCCAACTGGTGGCCGAACTGGTCCAGGTCAGCAAGGCCTATGGCACGGGCGCGCAACGCCGCGTAGTGGTGGACGATCTTTCCTGCCGCATCCTGCGCGGCGACCGCGTCGGCCTCATCGGCCCCAACGGCGCGGGCAAGACCACCCTGCTCAAGCTCATCCTCGGCGATCTGAAGCCGGACAGCGGCACGATACGCCTGGGCACGCGCCTCACGGTGGCCTATTTCGATCAGTTCCGTGCCCAGCTCGACCCGGAAGCAAGCCTGGCGGATGTCATTTCTCCCGGTTCCGACTATGTGGAAATCAACGGCGAGCGCAAGCACGTCACCGCCTACCTAGAAGATTTTCTGTTCCCGCCGGCACGCGCGCGTGCGCCCGTCAAATCGCTCTCCGGCGGGGAGCGCAACCGCCTGCTGCTGGCGCGCCTGTTCGCCCGTCCCGCCAACGTGCTGGTGCTGGACGAACCCACCAACGACCTCGACATGGAAACCCTGGAACTGCTGGAAGCGCTGCTGCAGGATTATCCCGGCACCCTGCTGTTGGTGAGCCACGACCGCGCCCTGCTCGACCAGGTGGTGACCCAGACCTTGGTGGCGGAAGGCAACGGAACCTGGCGCGAATATGTCGGCGGCTACGAGGACTGGCTGCGCCAGCGCGCCGCCCCCACCGCCCCGGCCAGGCCCGTGCCGGCCGCGCCGGCCCCCGCACGCAACGCCAGCCGCCCGGCCAAGCTGTCCTACAAGGACGCGCGCGAGCTGGAACAACTGCCCGGCCGCATCGATGCCCTGGAAAGTGAGCAGCACGCCATCACGCAGCGCCTGCAGGATCCCGCGCTGCATGTCGCCCAGCCCCAGGAAGCCGCGCGCCTGGCCGCGCGGCTTGACGCCATAGAGGACGAATTGCTGCAATTGTTGGAGCGCTGGGAGCAATTGGAAGCTCATGGCAAAAACGCCTGACGCACAACCGCCCTGCCCCTGCGACAGCGGGCGCGCCTACGGGGAGTGTTGTGGTCCCTGCCTCGCCGGAAAGGCGCCGGCAGCCACGGCCGAGGCGCTCATGCGTTCGCGCTATTGCGCTTACGTCCTGGGCGACGAAGCCTATCTCCTCGCCACCTGGCATCCGGCCACCCGCCCCGCCGCACTCGATCTGCATACCCCGCCCACGCCGCGCTGGCTGGGGCTGACCATCAAGGCACATGCTGCAAGCGACGCCGAACATGCCACGGTGGAATTCGTCGCACGCTACAAGCTGGGCGGGCGCGCCCATCGCCTGCACGAAACCAGCCGCTTCGAAAGGCTTGCTGGTCGCTGGGTTTATCGCGACGGCGACCTCCGGGACTGAACGCACGAGCCACCGCCGGCGCAGGTTCAGAAATTCACCTGGTGCATGCCTAGGAATTGCATCTGCACTTCCAACTTGATCTGGCTGGTTTCCTTCGCGAGGGCAGACGGAAAGGGCTGAAACGGGGCCGAGCGGTCAATGATTTCGTGTGCGAAGTCCGGCAGGGTTGGGTCGCCGCTCACGCCATCGATCTGCAGCGCCTGCACGCTGCCGTCGGCCCCTACGATCAAATACACCGCCACTGTGCCCACGCCCTTGCCCGTGTAGATGACGTCGCCAACGTGCTGTATTTTCTGCAGCAAGGCAGCGAGATAGTAGCGCGCCGTCAGCGAATCGGGATTGTGGATCTGCTGAAAGACAGAGTGGCGGGTCACCTCAGCGGCGGCCATCTCGACCTGGGAGCCCAGCGTCGCCAAATCGGGCAGGCGCGGCGGCGCGGCGGGTGCGGGCGTCTCGGCGCCTTGCGGCATCTGCCGCGGCGCGGTGCGCAGGCGGATGGTCGCGCCGGGGGCGGACGGCACACGCAGCGCCGGCGCCGCCGCCATACGAGGAACGGGAGCGTGTTGCAGGGGCGCTGGCGAGTGTGCAGGCGTCGCTGAGCGCCGCGGCGCAGGCCGTGCCGCGCGCGGCTGGGGCGACGGCATCTCGGGCACGCGCGGCAGCATGGGCACGGATCCCGCCACCGGCGGAAGCGACATCCACAACTGCGCCTGCACCGGCGGCGTGGGCTTCTCCACGCGCCAGGACAGGCCGAATACCAGCACCAGAAAGAACAGTGCATGCACCAGGAGGGCGAGCAGCCCCGAGGCCCATTCCGCGCCGTGGCGGTCGAGTACGGCGTTCATGACAAAAAGGGAAACAGGCTGGTAGGCCGCGGCTGCGGTGACACGCTCATGGGTGGATTCCGGCCCCTGCCGCCGCACAGGCTGCAGGGGGCATTGCGGCGCTTGCGCGTAAGTTGTCGGGATGCATAAAGCTCACATTATCGAACGGAAACCGGGCCGCGTTGCAGCAGGGGTGCCCCCAGCGCCTGACTTTCCCAAGGCGTCGGGCCGCCTACAAGGGGTGCAGCACGATGAGTTTCGCCTCCGGCTGCTGCGCAGGGCGCAGTGTGAACTGCCGGTATTCGCACCTGCCGCGCTGCGGATGGCTGAAGCTGCGCATCCCGCCTTCCCGCGCCAGCACGCGCTGCGAGCGCCAGGCCGCAGCGAACGCCGGGCTGGCGCCGCACAGCTCATCAACCAGCTTGCGATGCTGGGCATCGCCGCGCCAGTTCGCGCTGTCGGCCCGATACTCGGCAGCCAGGCGCCGGGCACGCTCTTCCCAGTCGAGGATAAAGGCCGGCGCGCCGGGGTCGAGAAAAACATAGCGCAGCAGGTTGCGCTCCTGCGGCGCGGCTGCGATGCCGGATCGGGACGCGCGCGGTCCCAGCCAGTCGCGGAACAGGGCCGCGGCCGGGGGATTCCAGGCCAGCGCGTCCCAATGCCGCCCGAGCACATAAGCGGGCGAACGCATAGCCCTGACCAGCTCGTGGAACTGGCCGGCATCGGCCTGAGCCGCGCCGGGCGCGTGCGCCCCTGCTCCATCCAGGTGTACCAGGTCGGGCTGATGCCGCACAGGGCCGCGGCCTCCTCGCGGCGCAGCCCCGGTGTGCGGCGGCGCCCGCCGCCCAGGCCGAACTCCCCCGGGGCCAGCCGCTCCCGCAGCGCCCGCAGGAATGGGCCGAGCGCATGGGACGCGGGAGCGGTTTCGGGCGGTTGCGACGGCATGTGATCTCCTTGGGGCAATTGTTATTTATACCAGGATAAATTCAAATCTTGTACCAGGATAATTCAAGATTTATGGTGCGGTTTTCAGCCCCAGGAGTCTGACCATGAGCAGCCACCAGCAAACGGTACACGATCAGTTCGACCCGCAAGCGACAGCCTATTTGCACAGCGCCGTCCACGCCCACGGCCCGGATTTGCAGCGCGCCCGGCAATTGGTCGAAGCCGCCTTGCCGCGTACCGGCCACGCCCTGGATGTGGGATGCGGGGCGGGCCATCTGAGCTTTGCTTTGGCGCCTGTGCTTGAGCGCGTCGTCGCCCTGGATGCTTCCGAGAGCATGTTGGCGACCGTGCAAAGCGCCGCCATCGAGCGCGGGCTCGCAACCATCGGAACCCGGCGCGCCGCAGCCGAAGCGCTGCCCTTTGCCGACGCCGGCTTCGACCTCGTCGCCAGCCGCTACAGCGCCCACCACTGGACGCGCCTGGATGCCGCTCTGGCGCAGATGCGGCGGGTCGTGCGGCCGGGCGGCCATGCCCTGATCATCGACCTGGAGGCACCCGAGGATGCCTTGGCGGACACCCATCTGCAGGCCATGGAACTGCTGCGCGACCGCTCCCATGTGCGCAACCGCTCGCACCGGGAATGGCAGGCCCTGCTGGCCGCCGCCGGTTTCGAGCTCATCGAGCATATGCGCTGGCCAACGCGCCTGGAATTCGCCGATTGGGTCGGGCGCATGCGCACCCCGGCGCAGAATGTGTCCATGATCCGGCGGATGCAGACGGAAGCACCAGCCGAGGTGCGGGACGCCCTGGCCATCGAGGCGGACGGTTCTTTCACCGTGCACACGGGCCTGTGGTGGGCGCGCGCGGCTTAGGAAACGCCTCAGTCCGAGCAGCGCAGGCACTGAACCTGGTAGCGGTCTATCCAGCGCTTGAGCGCATCCAGGGCAGCGGCGCCCGTGCTGAGCCGCTCCAGGGCGTGCGCGGGATCGTCGGGGCGCAGGCGTGCGATCCAGGCATCGCTGTAGGGCGCGACGTTGATCAAATGGGGATCTTCAAGGACCGCCTCATTACGCGCCACCACCGTGCAGTCGAAAGGCACCGGCACGCCGCCCGCCCATTTGCCGCTTTCCAGCGTGGCGACGTGGCGCCGCGCTTCGAGATGCACGCCCAGTTTCTTGATGCGCGCCTTCTGCACGCGGCCGGACATGGTCTGCGCAGGATCGGTCACGCCTATGGTGAACAGGCCGGCCCCTTCCGGACGCACCCAGACATAATCCAGGTCGTAGTAGAGATCGTCCGGCAGCTCGCAGCCCTGGTACTCGCTCATGAAACCTCAGAAGATTACTGTCCTTGCAGGCCGGCGATCGCCTCGCGCCCGCCGTCCGCAAGCCACTGGACGACCACGGGATAGAGTTCCTCTTCCTCCTTGCGGTCGTGATGCAGGAGTATCTGTCCCACCGTGTCCGTAAGAGCGAGAAACTCTTCCGCATCATCCTCCGCCAGGCTCTCGTCCATCTCGCTGAAAAACACCTTTAGATCGCCGTGACCTTTGCGCAAGGTGGACGTCAGCGGATTGTCTGCGCCATGGCGCGCCTCGTAAGCCGGGAAAAGCAGTGCCTCCTCCGCCGCCATATGCCGCTCGATCCCGCTGCGGAACTCTGCGAAAGCCGCACGCGCGGCGCCCGCGGCACCGCTCTGCGCGCTCTGGCGCGCGGCTTTCAGGCTGGCGTCCAGACGCTCATGATCCTGGCGAAACACGGCGGAGAGCGATTCCACTGCGCCTCCATGGGCGGAAGACCTGCTTCCAAAATATAGCGCAAGCCCTGGCCTCGCAACTCTGGGCATGATCGAGATCAAGGCGCTTTGTCGTCCTTGGGCTAAATTTCGGGTAAGGGCCGGCCATTCCGCATTCGCAAATCATGCACCTGACGGAATCCGTGCCGCCCCACCGGAGCCAGACATGAAAATCCAGCTCATCGTCTCGAAATGGTGCCCCACCTGCCCCCAGGCCGAGCAGATATGGAGCGAAGTCGCGCGCCGCGAGTCGGTCGATTACGAAGTGCTCGACGTCTCCGAGCGGGCCGGGCGCGAACTCATCAGCCGACTGCGCATCAAGACCGTCCCGGCCGTGGTCGTCGACGGGGGCCTGAAAGCCGTCGGCGTGCAACCGCTGGCCGAGGCGCAGGCGCTGCTGCACAGTTAGCCTGATCTTCCGCCCTGTGCTCTGAACAAGCGCCACACCCCCCAGAGGTTGGCGGTCAACCTCAGCGCCGAGAGGCATACGCCGGCTGCGGCCGCATAACGCCACGGCCCGCCCGGCAGCGTGCTCAGCAGCAGCAGACCCAAGGTGGCGACATGAACCGCGAACTGGCGCCGGGCGCGCACCTCGGGCAGGAAGGACTTCATGTTGGGTATGGTTCCGGCAGGGGCCTGCGTGTGGCTTTGCAGATGAAACCAGGCCAGGAAAGGCAGTATCTTGTACAACATGCCGCTCACCACCGACACGGCAAAGCCGTACAAAAAAAGTATGCCCAAAAGAGCCGGGAAACGTTGCGCGCCTGACGGCCCCAGCAGCGCCGCTCCGACGAGGCAGGCCATACCCACGCGCCAATAGTCGAGCGTGACATCCGCCACGCGGCGCCGGCGCCTGTGCTGCAAATAAAGCGTGGCCAGGGCGAAGACCAGCAGGCAGGCGGCCAAAAACAGCGCGACGGCGTCCCCCGGCCAGGCACTGCGGGCTTCCTGGGCCCAGGGCAGGTCAAGCAGGCCCACCATGAACAGCGGCACCAAGTAGCGCGTCAGCCGGCGCGGATAGGCGGGGGTGAGCTGGAACATCGGCACCACCTGGTAAGCCACCCCCGCCACGAGCACGAACACCCAGCCCAGCAAGCCCCACGTCGCATGCAGGTCCACCAAGGCGACGAAATTCGCGAGCTCAAGCCAGCCGGCGCGGGTGGCGCCCAGGGCCAGGCCCAAGGCCAGGGTAACGGCCAAGGCAAAGATGGCGGCCGCCATGGCGAACACGGTGGCATTGCGTGCCGCGCCCCGCAGGCTGGCCGCGGCGGCGAGCGCGAAGGTGGCCAGCGCGGCCGCCAGCAGCGTCAGGGCCGGATAAAACAGCCAGCGGTCGGAAAGCCAGAAGCCGCCTGCCAGCGACAGAGTACCGAGAGTCAGAGGGCCGTACACCAAGCCGGCCAGCAGACGCGGGCGAGCGACCGGCGCGCCCGCGACCACCGCCAGCAGTTGCAGGAAGGCACCCATCATGACCATGGCGAGAAAGCCCAGAGTGACGAGGTGCACCGCGGCCAGGATCGCCGGCGACCAGCGTTGCCAGCTCGCGGCGCCGGGGGTGAACAGCAGCAGACCTGCGAGGAACAGGAAAACAGGCGCGGTGAGAAAAAAACGCAGCGGCACGAAGAACGGCGGCGCCTGCCGGAAATCCAGTCCTCCGGCAGCCTGCATTCAGACGTCCCCGGCCTCGCCGCCGATGAGGACTTCGTAGCAGCCGTCGGCCAGAGTACGGCTGCGCCACTCCATGCCGCGGGCGTTCAGCAGCTCATAAAGCGGGTAGGGTTCGCGATGAATCAACAGATGCACCCGCTGGCCGCGACCGCGCATTTCCAGCGCCTGAAGCACCCGCTCCATGGGTTCGGGCGGCGGCAGCCAGCGCGCGTCCACCACTAGATCAGTGCTCACACGGCCGGCACCGCAGCCATGCGCCCGATCAGCTCGCTGCGCGCATCGGCAAGCAGCTGATCGCTCATGGGATAGAGAATCTGCTCTTCTTTGACGTTATGCTGCTGCATGAGCCACAACAACGTCTCCGCCAGGCCGGCGTAGTCCTCGTCATCCGCCGCGCTAACGCTGTCCGCCATGCTGCCCAACAGCTCACGCATCTGCGCGTGCTCGTTGCACATCACCCGGGTGGGACCGCCGGCATGACCCATGCGCGCCTCGAAGGCCGGGAACAGCACGCTTTCCTCCATATCCAGATGGCGCAGCATGGCGGCGCGAAAGGCCTGGAATTTCACCGTCCCAACGGCCCAGTCGCGCCGCCCCACCGCCGCCTCGGCCTCGGCAAACAGCTCGTCGCAGCGGTGGTGGTCGGCAGAGAGGTAATCGAAAAAGCTTTGCATGGCGAGGGCTCCCAAAACCCGATAGCGGACAAGGTAATTCCCTGCCGCGTGCCCCGCCATGACCTAGATCAAAGGCCTTCCATCTCCGGCCCCAACATGGCGCGCAATTTCGCCACGTCGTGCAGAATCAGGAGGTCTTCCTGGACGTCCAGCACGCCCTCCTCGCGCAGCCGCGCCAGCATGCGCGAGAACGTCTCCGGCTTGACGCCTATGCGCGAGGCGATGACGTGCTTGGGCACCCTGAGGCGCAGGCGCACGCCGGCTTCCGCCGGCTCGGCGTGCAGCAGGCCCAGCAGATAATAGGCCAGGCGCTGGTTCGCGCTGCCCATGCTCAGGCGGTCGATCTCGTTCACCAGATCATGGATGCGGCGCGCCATGCCCGCCATCATGCGGGCGGCCAATCCTGGGCTCACCTCGAGGCGGGAATTGAAATCCTGAAAATCGAAGGCGATCAGCCGCACGCGATCGAGTGCGGCGGCATGCACCGGGTAGCGCGCACCCATGAAGAAGACGGCCTCGGCAAAAAACGCACCGGGCCGGATCAGCTCAATGACCTTGGCCTCGCCCTGAGGCGAGACGCGATACAGACGCACAATGCCGGCCAGCACGAGGAAGAATTGACGGGCCGCCTCCCCCTGGGCGAAGACCGCTTCTCCGGGCGCATAGGTGCGCACCTCCGCATGCCGGGTAAGATGGGCGAGCTCCTCCTCCCCCAAGCCGGCCAGGAGATAACAACTGCGCACCATGCGCCAGTCGGCGGCATCGATGGGCTGGCGTTCCATCGCCTATGCGCGCCGCGCACGGCCCGGACAGCTTCCGCCGAGCGGCCCGCGCCTCATTTTTTTTGCACCGCCCATACGGCCGCCTCCACCCGGCTGCGCAGGTTGAGCTTTTTTAGCAGATGCTTCACATGCACCTTGACCGTGCCCTCGGCGATGCCCAGCTCGCGCGCGATCAGCTTGTTGCTCTTGGCGTCCGCGATGAGGGCGAGGATGCGCATTTCCTGCTCGGTGAGGCCGGCCTCGTCGGGACGCTTGGGGCGGCTGTCCTCGCGCAGCGAGCGAGCCAGCAGATGGGTCAGGCGCGGGGCAAGCGTGAACTGGCCGCCGGCGGCCTCCCGCAGCTTGGCCAGCAGCTCTTCGGGCTCCATCTCCTTGAGCAGATAGCCGTCGGCCCCCGCGCGCAAGGCGCCGACCAGATCGTCGGCCTCGTCGGACACGGTCAGCATGACGATGCGGGTATCCGGCAGCACGTCGCGCAAGGCGGCAAGCACATCGAGTCCGCTCATGTCCTTCATGTTGAGATCCAGCAGGATCATGTCGGGTTTGTGCCGCCGCGCCAACGCTACGCCCTCGACGCCGCCGGAGGCTTCCCCGACCAATTCGAATTCCGGCGCCATGGCGATGATCTGGGCCGCGCCTTTGCGGAACAATGGGTGATCGTCGATGATGAGCAGGCGCAGGGGCGCGGTCATGGTCACAGCGCAACGGCGCGAGGCTCTTCGGGAGCGCGCAGGCCGGCCGGAACGAAGTTCAGGCTCACCCGCGTGCCACCCCCCTCGCGCGGCTCGATCATGAATATGGCCCCGAGGCTGCGCGCGCGCTCCTTCATGATGGCCAAGCCATAGTGATGCACCTCCGCGCCCTTGCGGATGCCGATACCGTTGTCCGAGATGGAGAGGCTCATCTGCCCCTGGGGTCCCGGGTGCAGGCTGACCTCGGCACGGCTGGCGCCGGAATGGTGCAGGACGTTGGACAGCGCCTCGCGCACGATCTGCAGCAGATGAATCTCCTCGTTGGGCGTCAGTTTGCGGTCGCGCAGGTCGATATCCAGGGCGATGGAAATGTCGCCGCGCTCGGAAAACTCCGTCACGGTTTTTTCCAGCGCGGCATGGAAGCCCACGTCCTCCATTTTCAGGCGGAAGGTGGTAAGCAGCTCGCGCAGTTGCCGGTAGGAGCTGTTGAGCCCCTCGCGCAATTCGGCCAGCACGGGCCGGGCCGCTTCCGTAGCGGACAGCAGGGCCTCCAGGCGGCTGACCTGGATCTTCATGTAGGCGAGCGACTGGGCCAGGGAATCGTGCAGCTCGCGGGCGATGGCCGCGCGCTCTTCCAGCAGTGAGATGCGCCGGCGCTGCTCGCTGCGGCGGGCGGTGCCGATGGCAATGCCGATATGGCGTGACAGCGCTTCCAGCAACTGCCACTGCCAGGGTTCCAGTTGCCGCTCCCTGGCCAGTTCCAACTGCATCACGCCGTAGTTGTGTTCGGCATCGCGCAGGGGCAGCATCACCAGATGCCGTCCGCTCGCCGATGTCCGCAGCGACACGGAGACGCTGCCCAGGCAGGTGGCGCAATCGTTCTCCCGGCATAACGCCGCCTGGCCGACGGCTCCGAAGGTGGAGGTCAGCACATGCGCGCGGGTCTCACCCTCTTCCGTGAGGCAGGCGACGCCATGCTCCAGGCCCAGCAAATCTTCCAGGTCGCGCAACAGGATCGAGTAGGTTTCCGGCGCCACCGGGCCGTTGTACAGACGGGCGATGGAGCGGTAAAGCAGCGCCAGGGAACTGTTGGCAGTGGTGAGCGCCGCGGTTTTTTCCTCCACCCGCGCTTCCAGGTCTTGGTACAGACGCGAGAGGTCTTCGGTCATGCGGTTGAAGGCCACGCCCAGCCGCCCCAGTTCGTCGGCCCCCGTATGTTCCACCCGGGCGGCCAGATCGCCCCGGCCCACCCGCCCGGCCTGCAGCAGCAAATCCTGCAGGGGCCGCGCCAGCGTGATGTGGATCAGATAGACCGTCATGAGCATGACCAGGGCAGTGCCGATCAGCGTGGCGGCCAGAACCAGCCGCATGACGGATATCTTTTCCTCGGCGGCCTGCTCCATTTCCTTGACCAACTGGTCGATGCGGGGCACGAAGCTGCCAGTGGCCTGCAGCAACTGCGCGCGGCCTGCGGCATCGAGGCCATGCGCCGCCACCGCCAGCAGGTGCGGACGCATGTCGTTGCGCCATTGCGCAACCACCTGGGCGTAGGTGGTGCCCCCTGGGGGCACCTGCAAGGCCGGCAGCATGGCGCGCACGGGCTTGGCCGCCAGGGTACGGTCGAACTGGCCGACCAGGGATTGCAGCTCCCGCCCGAGCGCAGGGTCGCCGCCGGGCGGGATGCGCAGCACCACGCTGGTCATGCGCCAGCTTTGCATGCGCAGGCTGCCGGCCAGATTGATGGCCGCGCCGTTGCCCTGGATCGACTGGGCGATGCCGCCGGACACCGCCATGCCGACCATGGCCAGCAGGGCGATGGCAGCCATGGCCGAACCGATGCGCAGCACCAGGGAATTCTTGAAGATACGCCAGGAAGGCAAATTCACGGGATACCCGAGGTTCACGGTTGACGGACGGCGCTCAAGCGCCGTCCGGCGCCTCCATCATAGCGGGAGCCGGCGACGGAGTGGAGAGCGGCGCCGGAGATTTACCCCTTTTGCGCCGAAACCAAGGCAACCCGCGACGCTTATTCACAATAGTCAATGTTTACAAGAATCTGTCCGGCTACTCTGCTACCTCTTTGGGGGTAGCGCGGGGACTTACGCGGGGTTTTCACCCTCTGGCCATTTGCGGCGGCTTGCATAGACTGAGCCTCAGTAAGCAAAGGACACCCAAATCCGCAAATGCGGGGGACACCCATGACGACCACACAAAGGCAAAAACAGTTGTCGGTGCTCATCATGAGCACCTTGGCCTTCACGGTGTGCTTCGCCGTATGGATGATGTTCGCGGTGATCGGCATCCCGATCAAGAGCCTGCTCGGTCTCAACGAAACCGAATTCGGCCTGCTGGCGGCCACCCCGGTGCTGACCGGCTCGCTCATACGCCTGCCGCTGGGAATGTGGACGGACAAATACGGCGGCCGCATCGTCTTTTTCGTGCTCATGCTCACCACGGTGATCCCCATCTGGCTGCTGAGCTATGCCACGCAGTTCTGGCAATTCCTGCTGGCAGGGCTGTTCGTGGGGCTGGCGGGCGGATCGTTCTCGGTCGGCATTGCCTACACCGCGCGCTGGTTCGACGCGCAGCACAAAGGTTTCGCCATGGGGATATTCGGGGCCGGGAACTCGGGCGCCGCGGTGACCAAGTTCGTGGCCCCTGCCCTGGTGGTGGCCTTCGGCTGGACCATGGTGCCCCAGGTGTACGCCGTGGCCATGCTGGTCACCGCCTTGCTGTTCTGGTTCTTCACCTATGACGACCCGAGCCATCGGGTAGGGAGCCATGTCACCGTCAGGGAGCAATTGCGCGCTCTGAAGGATCCCGTGGTCTGGAAATACTGCCAGTACTACTCCATCGTGTTCGGCGGCTATGTGGCCCTGTCGCTGTGGATGACCAAGTATTACGTTTCCGAATACGGCTTCAACATCAAGACCGCGGCCCTGCTGGCGGCATCATTCTCCCTGCCCGGCGGGGTGCTGCGCGCGGTAGGCGGCTGGTTTTCCGACCGCTATGGCGCGCACCGGGTGACCTGGTGGGTGCTGTGGGTCTCCTGGGTCTGTCTCTTCATCCTGTCCTACCCGAACACCAGCTTCACGGTGCAGACCGTGAGCGGACCGGCCCATTTCAACATCGCCTTGAGCCCCTGGCTGTTCACGACCCTGCTGTTCATCGTCGGCGTGTCCTGGGCGTTCGGCAAGGCCAGCGTGTTCAAGTACATCGGCGACGAGTACCCCAACAACATCGGCGTCGTCTCCGGCGTCGTGGGGCTGATCGGCGGGCTGGGAGGATTCGTGCTTCCCATCATGTTCGGTGCCTTAGTCGATCTCACCGGCATCCGCTCATCGGCCTTCATGCTGCTGTACGGCGTCGTCTGGGTGTCCCTCATCTGGATGTACCTCACCGAGGTGAGGAAGCTGGACGTAATGAAATCCCGCCGTCCTTCCGCGACGGATCCCCTGGAATAACGGAGCAGAAAAAATGACCGTCAATATCAAGGAATGGAATGTCGAAGACGAACAGTTCTGGGAGGCCACCGGCAAACGCGTCGCCTACCGGAATCTTTGGATATCCGTGCCCTCCCTGCTGTCGGCCTTCGCCATCTGGCTCATGTGGGGCATCATCACGGTACAGATGCTCAACCTGGGATTTCCCTTCACCCAGGATCAGCTCTTCACCTTGACGGCCATTTCCGGCATCGCCGGGGCCACCATGCGCATTCCGTCATCTTTCTTCATCCGCATCGGCGGCGGACGCAACACCATCTTCCTCACCACCGCCATGCTGAGCCTGCCGGCCATCGGCACCGGCATCGCCCTGCAGCATCCCGACTGGCCTCTCTGGGCATTCCAGCTCCTGGCGCTGTTTTCCGGTGTGGGCGGCGGCAACTTCGCCAGCTCCATGAGCAACATCAGCACCTTCTTCCCCAAGCGGCTGCAGGGCACCGCCCTGGGCATCAACGCCGGCCTGGGCAACTTCGGCGTGACCACCATGCAGATTCTCATCCCCCTGGTGATGACCATGGGCCTGTTCGGCGCCGTCGGCGGCTCCGCCATGATCCTCGCCGGCGACAGCGGCTGGATTCTGGGCAAGATCGCCGCCGGCACGCCGACCTATATCCAGAACGCGGGCTTCGTCTGGGTGCTGCTGCTCCTGCCCCTGGCGGTGGCCGCCTGGTTCGGCATGAACAACCTGCTGCCCATCACGCCCAATCTGGGCAATACGCTCGTGGCGTTCCTGAAGATCACTTGGCTGTACACGCTGACCTATCTGCCGCTGGGCCTGGGCCTCTACCTGTACCTGCCTGAACCTACCGGCCTGGGCCTGCTGAACATGTGGCTGGCCATGCCCCTCATCATCGTCATGACGCTGGTGATGATGAAGCTCGCGGCCCTGGGAGACATGAAGGCCAATCTGGACCGCCAG
>JAJZSR010000064.1 GCA_021849595.1 Pseudomonadota bacterium
CGCTGGTCGAATCGGAATCCGATCTCAAGCTGCTGCGCCGCCTGGTGGATAACGGCCGCTTTGCCGTGGAAGCCAACGACATGGCCGCGGTGCGGCTGCTGCATGCCAAGGGCCTGCCCTTCGTCGCCGGGGCTACGCTCAATGTCTACAATCCGGCCCTGCTGTCCTGGCTGCAGGGGCTGGGAGCGAGGCGCTGGGTGGCGCCGGTGGAAGTGGCACAAGCCGATCTTATGGCCCTGCTGGCGCAGATGGCGGAACCGCCCGAAACCGAAGTGTTCGCCTACGGCCGTTTGCCGCTCGCCTATTCCGCGCGCTGCTTCACCGCGCGCCGCTACAACCTGCCCAAGGATGACTGCCGCTTCAGTTGCCTGCAGCACCCCGACGGGCTTGCGCTCGCTACGCGCGAGGGACGTTCTTTTCTCACCTTGAACGGCATCCAGACGCAATCCGCGGGGGTCTACAATCTTTTGCCTCACCTCGACCGGTTGCGCGCCGCGGGCGTCGGCATCTTGCGTTTGAGTCCGCGTTCGCAGTCCATGGGCGACGTCGTGCTGGCGTACCGCGAACGCATCAATGGAACCATCCCGGCCGGCGATGCGCTGGCCCGTGTCGAGCGGGGGCAGCCCGGCGCCTCCTGCGACGGCTATTGGCTGGGCCGCCCGGGCATGGAATGGAGCCTGAACCCATGAATGCTTCCCGCCCCCTGCTGCCTTCTCCCCTGATAAAGCTGGTGGAACGCCTGCCCGCCTATCCGCCCGCCCTGGCCTTCACCCTGGCGCTCAATGCCATCGTCTGGCCGGCCCTCAAAGAGCATGGCATCTCGGGCCTGGCCGGCCGGCGCTATTGCCTGCATGTGCGCGATCTGGGGCTGCGGCTGTATTTCTCTCTCGGCCCGCGCGGCTTCGTCGCCCAGTCGCCCGGTGCGGCGGATCTCACGCTGCGCGCCGCCAGCCGCGATTTCCTGGCCTTGGCGCTGCGCCGCGAAGATCCCGACACGCTGTTCTTCAGCCGCCGTCTGGTGACGGAAGGCGACACCGAATTGGGCTTGCTGGTGAAGAACACCCTGGATGCCCTGGACTTGGCCGAGCGCCTGGCCAGCCTGCCGCTGCCGGGGCTCAAGCAGATGCTTGCGCGGCTAGCCGGGAACAACACCGCGATGCGCTGAGGGCGGCGCGCTTGGGTTTTGGCGCGGCGCTCGCCTATCATGAAGCCCCCTACCTCGCGGAGGCCGCATGAGCATCCCCTCGCAAACGCCCGCCAAGGACGGCTGGGTGACCCTCACCCACGTCATGTACGCCTTGCATGCCCTGTCGGCCTTGACCGGGATATTGAGCTCCGCCTTCGTGGTCACGGCCTTCCTGACCGGCTGGCCGTCGCTCATCGCCATCCTGCTCAATTACTTCAAGCGCGATAACGTGCGCGGCACCTGGCTGGAAAGCCATTTCATCTGGCAATGGCGCACTTTCTGGTTTGCCGTGTTGTGGCTGGGCATCGCCTTGCTGATGGCGCTTACCTTCGTGGGCATACCCGCAGCGCTGGTGCTGGTGGTGGTCACCGGTCTGTGGGTGATCTACCGCATCGTGCGCGGCTGGCTGCGCCTGAACGAAGGCGAGGCCATGCCGCTGGGTTAGGGCGTGAAATTAGTGTGAACACGCCCTAATTATTCCGCGAACTCCAGTTTTTCCTGCACGGCTTTCAGACCGGCGCGGGCACAGGCGGCGTCCTTGTCGCCCCCCGGCGCACCTGATACGCCCACGGCGCCTACCAGGCTGCCGGCGGCCTCTATGGGCAAGCCGCCGGCCATGACGATGAGGCCCTTGATGTGGTCGATTTCCGGGCGGATGTCCTGGCGCGACTGGGCAAACTCGCCCGAAGCCACGCCCGAGAGGATTACCGTGCCGGCCTTGCGCTTGGCGATTTCCAGGGTGTAGCGCGAAGCCAGCGTGTCGCGCAGCGCGGCCTGCACGATGCCCGCGCGGTCCAGTACCACGGCGGAGACGTTATAGCCTTCGGCGCGGCAGGCCTCGATGGTTTTCATGGCGATGGTGTTGGCCAGGTCCAGGGTGATCTGCTTGACCGGAAGCAGGTCGGGGCCGGCGCCCAGGGCGTTCAGGCTGCAGGTGGCGAGGGCAAGGAACAGGGCGGTTTTCATGAGCGTCTCCCAGGGTTGTGGTCGGTTCACTATAGGACAGCCGCGGCGCTGCCTGCGGCCATTGGTCGCAGGCGCCGCCATCGCCGCGACGTTATCATGCCGGGCCATCCGCAAGATCATCGGGAAAAACCAATGAGAACATCCTTCCGCAATGCCCTGGTTCCCTTGCTCGCCGCCGGTGCCCTGGCGGGCAGCGGCGCCGCCAGTGCCTGCGCCACCTGCGGCTGCACCCTCAATGCCGATGCCGCGATGGGCTATTCCGCCAGCGCCGGCTGGCGCTTGAGCCTGCAGTACGATTATCTCAACCAGGACCAATTGCGCAGCGGTACCCATGCCGCGACGCCGGCGCAGGTGGTGGACAGTCCCACCACCGGGGAACTGGAGCACGACACCGTGAGCCGCTTCCTCACCCTGGGCCTGAGCTACAGCCCGAATGCCGAGTGGAATCTCAACCTGCTGATCCCTTATCTCATCCGCACGCACAGCAGCTACACCGACACCACTTCGGCGCCTTTCGACAACTCCCAGCTCAATCTTGCCAACCTGAGCGCTTCGCGCAGCGCCAGCCTGGGCGACGTGAAGCTGATCGGCAGCTATCAGGGATGGCTGCCCACCCATAACCTGGGCCTGCAACTGGGCGTGAAGCTGCCCACCGGCCGTTATGGCGGACCGAACGCCGCGGGCATTGGCACGGTGGGCAATCATCCGGTGTATTTCTCCAGCGGCCCCAGCGCCGGCCAGCTGCTCGACACCAGCCTGCAGCCCGGCACCGGCAGTACGGACGTCATCGTCGGCGCGTATTACTACCAGGCGGTGAGCCAGGATTTCGACGCCTTCATCAATGCCCAACTGCAGGCGGCAGTGATGTACAAGCTCGATCGGGCGGGCGAGAATTTCCGCCCCGGCAATCTCGCCACCATGAGCTTCGGCCTGCGCTACGAGGCGAGCCCGAAAATCG
The DNA here is from genome assembly GCA_021849595.1 of Pseudomonadota bacterium. GTDB lineage: Bacteria > Pseudomonadota > Gammaproteobacteria > Burkholderiales > Thiobacillaceae > JAJXXS01. The sequence continues at coordinate 3,111 of JAJZSR010000064.1, forward strand.
TGCCCCAGTTGCAGGTGAATGTGTCGCGCAAGAGTCATGACCAGGGCGCGCTCGCCGACAGTGAGGATTCTGCCGGCACGGTCGCCTACCTGAGCCCGGGCCTGACCGTGAGCCTGCGGCCGGATTTGCAGATTTACGGCTTCGTCCAGTTGCCGGTGTACAGCAGGCTGCAGGGCTATCAGTTGTTTCCGCACTGGACCGCGAGCGCGGGCGCGAGCTATGCATTCTGAACCCAGCCGGCGCGCCTGGCTGCGGCGTGTCGCGGCGTTGGCTGGCGCCGCCGCCTTGCCGGGCGTCGCACGCGCAAACGACTTGCGAGTCGGCGCGCCGGCGCCGCCCCTGGTGCTGCACACCCTGGACGGCGCCAGCATCGCCACGCGCGATCTGCTGGGCGAGGTGGTGATTGCCACCTTTTGGGCCACCTGGTGCGACCCCTGCCGCACGGAGTTGCCCATCCTGTCTGCCTATGCCGCGCGCCATGCGCAGCAGGGATTGCGCGTGCTGGGGTTTTGTCTGGACGGTCCCGACGATTTGCCCAAGGTGCGCGAGGTCGCGGCTACCCTGAGTTTCCCCATCGGCCTGCTGGGCAGTCCCTGGGCCGGCGGCTACGGGCGCATCTGGCGCATCCCCGTGAGTTTCGTCATCGACCGCCAGGGCTTGCTGCGCTACGACGGTTGGCGGGCGAGACATCCGGCGTGGGATGAGGCGAGGCTCAGGCGGGTGGCGACGCCGCTGCTCTGAGGCGGTTCATCTTCCCGCTGCCGCAGGGGATAATGGCACCTTTGCCCATTTCCCTTCCCGCATGAAATTCGTTGACGAGGCAACCATACAGGTGCTGGCCGGCAAAGGCGGGGACGGTTCCGCCAGCATGCGGCGCGAGAAGTATGTGCCCAAGGGCGGCCCCGACGGCGGCGACGGCGGCCGCGGCGGCAGCATTTATGCCCAGGCCGACCGCAACATCAACACCCTGGTGGAATTCCGCTACACGCGCATCTTTCGCGCGCAGAACGGCGACAACGGCCGCGGCTCCGACTGCAACGGCCGCGGCGGCGAGGATATGATGATCCGCGTGCCGGTGGGCACCGTGATCCGCGAGGCGCACAGCGGCGAACTCCTGGCCGACCTCGACCGCGACGGCGCGCGCGCCCAGTTGGCGCGCGGCGGCAAGGGCGGCCTGGGCAATCTGCATTTCAAATCCAGCACCAATCGCGCGCCGCGCCAGTTCACCCGCGGCGAGCCGGGCGAGGAGCGCGAGCTGAATCTGGAACTCAAGGTGCTGGCCGACGTGGGGCTCTTGGGATTGCCCAATGCCGGCAAGTCCACTTTCATACGCGCGGTGTCGGCCGCGCGCCCCAAGGTCGCCGACTATCCCTTCACCACCCTGCATCCCAATCTGGGCGTGGTGCGGGTGGACAGCGGGCGCAGCTTCGTCATGGCCGATATCCCCGGCTTGATCGAGGGCGCGGCCGAGGGGGCGGGCTTGGGCCACCAGTTCCTGCGCCATTTGCAGCGCACGAGGCTGCTTTTGCACCTGGTGGATATCGGCAGCCATTGGGAAGGCAGCGATCCCGTGCAGGGCGCGCGCGCCATCGTCGAGGAGCTGCGCAAGTACGACACCACCCTCTACGAGAAGCCGCGCTGGCTGGTGCTCAACAAGATCGACCTCCTGCCCGAGGACGAGCGTACGGGGCGCATCGAGGATTTCGTGCGCGCCTACGGCTGGGAGGGGCCGGTGTATGCTATTTCCGCGCTCAAGGGTACGGGCTGCCAGGCGCTGAGTTATGCCGTGATGGACTATTTGCAGGCGCAGGGCTGTCGGCAGGAAGAGAGCGCCGAAGCATCGGCGCCTAAGGCAGACTGACGGGCACGCCGCCCGGCAGGCGGCAGGGCTGCACCGTCCAGCGTTTCACGCCGCGTGCCGCCAGGTCCTCTCCCAGAGCCTGCAGCTCGCTTTCCGGAAACAGGCCGGGATGCCAGGTGGTGCGGCATTCGTAGGGCACGCCGCTGCGCTGCAGCAATTGGAGGGTGTGCTGGGCGCGCTCGCCGCTGCCGCGCATGCCGGTCAGGCCGTCATAGCGCGGCCAGGGCGCTTTGATGTCCAGCCCCACCCAGGACAGCTCGGGGAGCAGGCGGGCAAAGCGCGCCGGGTAGACGCCGGCCGTGTGCAGCCCGACCTGGAAGCCTAGGGCCCTGACTTCGCGCAGGGCGGCAGGAAGGTCGGGCTGCAGTGTGGGTTCGCCGCCCGAGAACACCACGGCGTCCAGCAGGCCGCGGCGGTGATGCAGAAAGCTGATCACCTCCCCCCAGACCAGCTTGTGCTCCCCGCGCCCGGGCTGCAGATGGCGGTTGTGGCAATAGCTGCAGCGCCACGGGCAACCCTGGCAAAACACCACGGCCGCCAACTGGCCGGGAAAGTCGATGGTGGTGAGCGGCGTGAGGCCGCCTAGGCGCAGCCTGGGCATGCCGGCTAGCGCGCGGCAGGAACCTGCGCGCACGCTTCGCGGAAGAAGTGCCGCTCGGCGTGCTCGCCTTTCTTGCCGGCGTTGAAGCTGGCCACCGGGCGATGGTAGCCCATGACCCGGGTCCAAATCTCGCAGGGCTGGCGCTCTTCGTCGAGCAGGGCCGGATGGGCGTTGCCGACGGCCAGGGGTTGGGATAAGTCGTTCATGTCGCGTCTCCTTGGGGTTGAAAACGGCGTGGTCACGCCGCCTGTTTGCGGGCGAGGATTTCCGCGTCGCATTTCGGGCAGTAGGGATGCTCGCCGGCCAGATAGCCGTGCTTGGGGCAGATCGAGAAAGTGGGCGTGACCGTGATGTAGGGCAGGCGGAAATTTTCCAGCGCCCGGCGCACCAGCTTTTTGCAAGCCTCGCCCGAGGATAGGCGCTCGGCCATGTAGAGATGCAGCACGGTGCCGCCGGTGTATTTCGCTTGCAATTCCTCCTGGCGCTCCAGCGCTTCGAAGGCGTCTTCCGTATAGCCCACGGGCAGTTGCGATGAGTTGGTGTAATAGGGCTGCTCGGGCGTGCCGGCCTGCAGGATGTCGGGCCAGCGCTTGCGGTCCTCCTTGGCGAAGCGGTAGGTAGTGCCTTCCGCGGGCGTGGCCTCCAGATTGTAGAGATGCCCGGTTTCCTCCTGGAAGGCGACGATGCGCGCGCGGATGTGGTCGAGCAGGCGCAGCGCAAAGGCGCGGCCCCAGTCCGTGGTGATGTCCTCGCGGTCGGCGCTGAAGTTGCGGATCATTTCGTTGAAGCCGTTCACCCCTATGGTGGAGAAGTGGTTGCGCAAAGTGCCCAGATAGCGCTTGGTGTAGGGGAAGAGGCCCTGGTCCATGAGGCGCTGGATGACCTTGCGCTTGATCTCCAGGCTGTTCTTGGCCAGGTCCATCAACTCGTCCACGCGCTGGAGCAGCCCGGCTTCGTCGCCGCGGTGCAGATGGCCCAGGCGCGCGCAATTGAGTGTCACTACGCCGACGCTGCCGGTCTGCTCGGCGGAGCCGAACAGGCCGTTGCCGCGCTTGAGTAACTCGCGCAGGTCGAGCTGCAACCGGCAGCACATGGAGCGCACCATGTTGGGCTGCAGTTCCGAATTGATGAAGTTCTGGAAATAGGGCAAGCCATATTTGGCGGTCATGTCGAAGAGCAGGGCGGCGTTTTCACTCTCCCACGCGAAGTCTTTGGTGATGTTGTAGGTGGGGATGGGGAAGGTGAACACCCGTCCCTTGGCATCGCCGGCAGTCATCACGTCCATGTAGGCGCGGTTGATCATGTCCATTTCCGCCTGCAGCTCGCCGTAGCGGAAGGGCATTTCCTCGCCGCCGATGACCGGCACCTGCTCGCGCAAATCTTCCGGGCATGCCCAGTCGAAGGTGAGATTGGTGAAGGGCGTCTGCGTGCCCCAGCGCGAGGGTACGTTGAGGTTGTAGATCAACTCCTGGATGGACTGGCGTACTTCGTCATAGGACAGGCCATCCTTGCGCACGAAGGGCGCCATGTAAGTATCGAAAGAGGAAAACGCCTGCGCGCCCGCCCATTCGTTTTGCAGGGTGCCGAGAAAATTGACGATCTGGCCCACGGCGCTGGACAGATGCCTGGGCGGGCCGGCCTCGACCTTGCCCGGCACGCCGTTGAGACCCTCGGCCAGCAGGGTGCGCAGCGACCAGCCCGCGCAGTACCCGGCCAGCATGTCGAGGTCGTGGATGTGCACGTCGCCGCTTCTGTGTGCCGCGCCCACCTCCGGGGGATAGACATGCGACAGCCAGTAATTGGCCGTCACCTTGCCCGCTACATTGAGGATCAGCCCGCCCAGGGAATAGCCCTGGTTGGCATTGGCATTCACGCGCCAGTCCTGGCCGCTGAGGTATTCGTTTACCGAGGCGGCCACATCCACCACGGTCTTGCGGTCTTCGCGCAGGCGCGCATGGCTTGCGCGGTAGACGATATAGGCGCGTGCGGTCTGGAAATGATTGGCGGCGATCAGTGTCTGCTCCACCGCGTCTTGGATGCGCTCGATGTCAGGCGCATGTTGGCGGTATTGATGGCGCAGGACCTTCACCACCTGGGCGCACAGCAGGTCGGCCTCGCCCGCATCGAACTCGCCGGTGGCCTGGCCGGCCTTGAGGATGGCGGCGCGGATGCGGCCGGTGTCGAAAGGGGCGCGCCGGCCGTCGCGCTTGATCACTTGCTCGGGCAACGAAGGCAGTTGGGCGATGGTCATACCGTGGTCTCCTTGGGGTGTCACACAAGATATTGTTTAAAACATGATTATGTTTAGAACATATTGTGTTATTTGCAAGGATCAGACGATACGCTTTTCCTGTTTAAATGCAAAAATTTTTCCGCAGCATCGCCACGGCCGATGTTTTCTCCGGGGTGGCCGGGGGAAGGGGATTCAGTCGCGCTGGCGGTAGCCGACGATTTCGAGGCCGAAGCCGGACAGCGAGGGCATGGGCCGCGGTGTGGCGAGCAGGCGCATCTTGCCGACGCCGAGGTCTTTCAGGATCTGCGTGCCTATGCCGTAGTCGCGCAAATCGACTTTGCGCGCGGCCGGCGTTTGCGACCCGGGGGCCAGGCGGGAGAGCAGGGCCTCGGTGGTTTCCGGCCGGTGCAGCAGCACCAGCACGCCGCCGCCCGCCTCGGCGATGGCCTCCAGGGCGGCCAGCACGGGCCAGGAGTGGCGTCCGCTGGTAACGTCGAGGAAATCCATCACCGACAGCGGCTCGTGCACGCGCACCTGGGTTTCCCGGTCGGCTGCGATCTCGCCCTTCACCAGGGCAAGATGGATGTCGTTGCTGGACAGGTCGCGGTAGGCCAGGAGGCGGAAGGCCCCGTACACCGTCTGAATGAGGCGGTCGGCCACGCGCTCGATGAGGCTTTCGGTCTGGTTGCGGTAGTGGATCAAATCAGCGATGGCGCCGATTTTGAGGCCGTGCCGCTGGCCGAATTCGACCAGGTCGGGCAGGCGCGCCATGGTGCCGTCGTCCTTGAGAATTTCGCAGATCACCGCGGCCGGCTCCAGGCCCGCCAGGCGCGCCAGATCGCAACCCGCCTCGGTGTGTCCGGCGCGTACCAGCACGCCGCCCGGCTGGGCGCGCAAAGGGAAAACATGGCCGGGCTGGATGATGTCGGCGGGACCGGCGTTTTTGGCGACGGCGGCCCGGATGGTCACCGCGCGGTCGGCCGCGGAGATGCCGGTGGTGACGCCCTCGGCGGCCTCGATGGAAACCGTGAAAGCGGTGCCGTGCGGGGTCTGGTTGTCTGCCACCATCTGCTTCAAACCCAGTTGCCGACAGCGCTCGTCGGTGAGCGTGAGGCAGATCAGGCCACGGCCGTATTTGGCCATGAAGTTGATGGCCTCGGGCGTGGCGAATTCGGCTGCCATGAGCAGATCGCCTTCGTTCTCGCGGTCTTCCTCGTCCACGAGGATGACCATGCGGCCGGCCTTGAGGTCTGCAATGATGTCGGTGATGGGGGCGAGGCTCATGTCGGCTGATCGTCGAAAGTGGCAAGACGCTCGGCGTAGCGCGCCATCAGGTCAACTTCGAGATTGACGCGCGCACCGGGCTGCAAATGCTTGAGAGTGGTTTGTTCCAGGGTGTGAGGGATGAGATTGACCGCAAAGCGTTGGTCTTCTACCCGATTGACCGTCAGGGAGACGCCCTGCAGTGTGATCGAGCCTTTGCGCGCGATGTAGCGCGCAAGCTCGCGCGGCGTTTCGATTTCCAGCAGGGTGGAGCCGCCGACGGCATCGAAGCGCGTGACCGTGCCGACGCCGTCCACGTGCCCGGATACCAGATGGCCGCCCAAGCGGTCGGCCAGGCGCAGCGCTTTTTCCAGGTTCACCTCGGCGCCGGGCTCGAAGCCTGCGGTGCAGGACAGCGTCGCGGCGGAGACATCGACGCAGAACTGACCGGGGGCGAGTGCCACGACGGTGAGGCACACGCCGTTCACGGCGATGCTGTCGCCAACTTGAACGTCATCCAGGTCCAGGCCGCTGGCCTCGATGTCGAGGCGGGCGTCGGGGCCTTTCGCCTCGAAACGGTGGATGCGGCCGATGGCCTGGATGATGCCGGTGAACATGGACAGGAGAAAAACGGGTCAGCACGGCATTGTAGCAGGGCCGGGCCTAGCTGCTGGGCGCAGGGTGAAACGCCAGTCCCGGCCCACGCGGCGCTCGTCCACGACGCGGAAGGCGTGCGCCTGGTCCAGGACGGTGAGACTGAGATCCGCGAACAGCCCGCGCCCCGGCTCGCCCAACACCTTGGGCGCGGCGTAGTGTACCCATTCGTCCACCAGGCCGGCGGCCAGCAGCGCGCCGGCGAGCCGCGCGCCGGCTTCGACGTGCAATTCGTTTACGCCCAGGCGCGTGAGATGGGCGAGCAGGGCGGCCAAATCCACGCGGCCGTCGCTGCTCGGCAGGCACAGAATCTTGGCACCGGCGGCTTCCAGCGCCGCCATTTTCTTAGGTTCCGGCTCGGCGCACACGATGAGGGCCTTGCCGCCCGCGAGCAGGCGCGCCTGCGGCGGCGTGCGCAGGCGCGTATCCGCCACCACCCGGAGGGGCTGGCGGCCGATGTCGAAGTCGCGCACGTCCAGGCGCGGGTCGTCGGCCAGCACCGTGCCCGATCCGGTGAGGATGGCACAGGCGCGCGCGCGCAGGCGCTGGACGTCGGCGCGCGCGGCTGCTCCGGTGATCCATTGCGACGCACCGTTGGCAAGCGCGGTCTTGCCGTCCAAGCTGGCCGCGGTTTTCAGGCGCACGAAGGGGTGGCCCAGCAGCATGCGCTTGATGAAGCCGGGATTCAGATCGCGCGCGGCTTCCTCCAGCAGGCCGCTTTCGACTTGTACGCCGGCCGCGGCCAAGCGTGCCAAGCCTTCGCCCGCCACGCTGGGATTGGGGTCCTGCATGGCGGCGACCGCGCGTGCCACGCCGGCGCGCACCAGGGCATCGGCGCAGGGCGGGGTTTTGCCATGATGGGCGCAGGGTTCCAGCGTGACGTACACGGTCGCGCTGCGCGCGGCGTCGCCGGCTTCACGCAGGGCGTGGATTTCCGCATGGGCTTCGCCGGCGCGCTCATGCCAGCCGGTGCCGACGATCGCGCCGTCCTTGACGATGACGCAGCCCACGCGCGGATTGGGCGTGGTCGTGTAAAGCCCTTTGCGCGCCAACCGCAGGGCGTGCGCCATGTGGCCGTAATCGGCGGCAGAAAAATCCCTCACCGGTTCTTGCCCAGATCCTTGATGACGTCGCGGAAATCGTTCACGTCCTGGAAGCTGCGGTACACGGAAGCAAAGCGGATGTAGGCCACTTTGTCGAGCTTGCGCAGCTCCGCCATGACCAGCTCGCCGATCTCGCGCGCCGGGATTTCGCGCTCACCTAAAGCCAATAATTTCTGCTCGATGCGGGCGATGGCTTCGTCCACCAGTTCGGTCGATACCGGGCGCTTATGCAGGGCCCGGCGAAATCCCTCGCGCAGCTTTTCGGTGGAATAGTCCTCGCGGTGGCCGTTGCTTTTGACGATCTGCGGCAGGCGGATGTCGGCCGTCTCGAACGTGGTGAAGCGCTTGTCGCAGGCGGTGCAGCGGCGCCGCCGGCGGATGGCCGTGTCGTCGTCATTGGGGCGCGAGTCCACCACCTGGGTGTCGGGATGGCCGCAGAAGGGGCATTTCATCGCGGATGCGCAGCGGTCAGCGGCCAGCTATCAGTTGGCAGAGGGCCTTCGGGAGGACAGGCTGCCAACTCAGTTCCCATACACCGGAAACTTCGCAGTGAGCTTCGCCACCTCGCTCTTGACGCGGTCGATGACGGCCTCGTCGTTGGGCGCATCGAGCACGTCGGCGATGAGATGGGAGAGCTGCTCGGCTTCCAGTTCCTTGAAGCCGCGCGTAGTCATGGCCGGCGCGCCGATGCGGATGCCGCTGGTGACGAAGGGCTTCTGCGGGTCGTTGGGGATGGCGTTCTTGTTGACCGTGATGTGCGCGCGGCCAAGGGCTGCCTCCGCGTCCTTGCCCGTCAGGTTCTTGGGCCGCAGGTCGACCAGGAACATGTGCGACTCGGTGCGCCCGGAAACGATGCGCAGGCCGCGCTCGGTGAGCACCTTGGCCATCACCAGCGCATTGTCCAGCACCTGCTCCTGATAATGTTTGAACTCCTTGCCCAGCGCTTCCTGGAAGGCGGTGGCCTTGGCGGCGATCACGTGCATGAGCGGTCCGCCCTGCAGGCCGGGAAAGATCGCCGAGTTGATGGCCTTCTCGTGCTCGGCCTTCATGAGGATGATGCCGCCGCGCGGCCCGCGCAGGGTCTTGTGCGTGGTGGAAGTGACGACATCGGCATGCGGCACCGGATTGGGATAGACGCCGGCCGCCACCAGTCCGGCGTAATGCGCCATGTCCACCATGAAGATGGCGCCGATTTCCTTGGCGATGCGGGCGAAGCGCTCGAAGTCGATGCGCAAGGCATAGGCGGAAGCGCCGGCGATGATAAGGCGCGGCTTGTGCTCGCGCGCCAGGGCTTCCATGCGCTCGTAATCGATCTCTTCCTGCTGGTTTAGGCCATAGGCCACTACATTGAACCACTTGCCGCTCATGTTGAGCGCCATGCCGTGGGTGAGGTGGCCGCCCTCCGCCAGGCTCATGCCCATGATGGTGTCGCCCGGCTTGCAGAAAGCCATCAGCACCGCCTGGTTGGCCTGCGAGCCGGAATTGGGCTGCACGTTGGCGGCCTCGGCGCCGAACAGCTTCTTCACCCGGTCTATGGCCAGCTGCTCGGCGATATCCACATACTCGCAGCCGCCGTAATAGCGCTTGCCGGGATAGCCCTCGGCATACTTGTTGGTGAGCACCGAGCCCTGCGCCTCCATGACCGCCGGGCTGGCATAGTTTTCCGAGGCGATGAGCTCGATGTGATCCTCCTGGCGGCGGGCTTCCTTCTGGATGGCGGCCCACAGGTCGGGATCGGTTTTGGCTAGCGGCAGGGTGTGGAACATGGCGGCGGGGGGATTAGAAAAAAGCAATTTTATCAAGCCGCCGCGGCCGGTGCGTGAGAAATTCGCACGAAATCATGCGGCCTGTTCAAGTGCTTTGACGTGTACCTGCCAGCCGGGCAAAAAACACCGGCTTCCCTCCCTTGGCCGCCAAGGATCCGAAACCCCGTTGGACTGTATACGGCAGGACAGGGATGGCCTGTTTCGGCCCTGGTATTTAAAGGCTTGAGGAATTCAGGGCCGAGCCCGCACCGCCCTGTCGACGAAATACCACAGCGAGAAGAGACCCAGCCATTCCATCAGCCAAGCCAGTTCGTTGGCCAGGGTGATCAGCATCCCGAAATTTGAGCCCTCGACTTCGCCGCTCGTGGCCATGTCGACGGAAAAGCCATGCCACAGCATAAGTGCGCTGAACAGCACCAGCAGCCACAACAAGAAACTGCGTACCAGCCTAAGAAACTTCGTCATTCTCGATCCCTCCCTTACATTCAATGCACGAATCCATACTGCATGAGAAACCCATTCATGTCGGCTGCGCTGATGGTCTTGTCGCTGGCCAGATCGAAGGCGGGCTTGGTATCGGTGCCGGCAGTCCCAGCCGTTGGCACGACGACCAAGCCGGTCGGCGTCAGGATGTCGTAGGCATCATTGAGACGGGAGAAGTCCGCATTGCCGGTGTTGGAACCGAAAATGTTGCGGATCGTGTTCATGCCCGCGCCCATGATGTTGAAGAGCGCGGTGCGCTCTCCGGTCTTTACGTCCACCACCCCATAGTCCAGGCCCTTCCCGGCGCTGGCGTCTTGTGTCAGTTGCCCGGCCACCTTGGGATCGTCAGGCGTTCCAAAAAGAATGAATCCTTGGGCCGTTCCGTAGGCTGCCAGCGCGCTGGTCGTTCTCACCGGCGCCAGGTCAAAGGTGTAATTGCCCAGTTGATAGGTACATTCGCGCCCGATCAGACCGTAGCAGAGCACCGGAGGTTTTTCCCCGAGGGAGAACGCCGAGGCATACCAGTCCGTGAAGTCATTGCCCATGGATTGGGCGCCATGATGCATCAGGCGGATGATGTAACCGGTGCGCACCGAGTCCGCAAGCGGAGGCATGTTGGCGAAGGCAAGGGCGCTGTGCACGCCCATATCCTGGCCGGTGTATTCGGAGGACCCCTTGTAGATTTCGGTCCGCTGCCCGTTGGCGTCGATATGGGCGATGTCCCAGCTGTAGGTGGCGTAGGGAAGGCTGGGATCTTCGTTGCCGATCATCTGCTTTACATACCATCCACCATCCGGAGCGGGGGTGGCGAAAAGCACACCCTGCGGGCCGACCACCTGCTGGCCCTTGTTGTTTATGCCTATGTAATCGAAGAGGGGGAGTTGACCCGAGGCCGTA
>JAJZSR010000229.1 GCA_021849595.1 Pseudomonadota bacterium
GGCGCCACCCCGGCAGGCGTGGCGCAGCTGACGGCCCGCGGCCACGAGGTGCGGGTGCAAAGCGGCGCCGGCGAGCGCATCGGCTTTGGCGACGAGCAATACCATCAGGCCGGGGCACTGGTGGTGGACAGCGCCGCCCGCGTGTATGCCGAGTCGGAGATGATCCTCAAGGTCAAGGAGCCGCAGCCGGCGGAGTACGAATTGCTGCAGCCGCAGCAACTGCTGTTCTGCTACCTGCACTTGGCGCCGGAGCCCCAGCTGACGGCCGCCCTGCTCGATCGGCGCGTGACCGGCGTGGCCTTCGAAACCGTCACCGATGCCCAAGGCCAGTTGCCGCTGCTCACGCCCATGTCGGAAATCGCCGGACGCCTTTCCGTGCAGGCCGGGGCCCAGGCCTTGCAGCCCATCAACGGCGGGCGCGGCGTGCTGCTGTCCGGGGCTCCCGGCGTACCGCCGGCACGCGTGCTGATCCTGGGCGGCGGCGTGGTCGGCACCCAGGCGGCTCGCATCGCCCTGGGCATGGGGGCGGAAGTCACGATACTGGACATCGACCCGCGCCGCCTGCGCTATTTGGACGATCTCTTCGCCCTGCGCGCGAAGACCGTCTATTCGGATCCCGCCACCCTGGCCGACCTGCTGCCAGAAACCGACCTGCTGATCGGCGCCGTGCTGCTGCCCGGTGCGCGGGCACCGCACCTGGTAAGCCGCGCCATGTTGCGCACCATGCTCCCCGGCAGCGCCATCGTGGACGTGGCCATCGACCAGGGCGGCTGCGTGGAAAGCGCGCGTCCCACCACGCATTCCAATCCCATGTACGTGGAGCTGGGCGTGGTGCACTACTGCGTGGCCAACATGCCGGCCGCCGCCGCCCGCACCGCCACCCAGGCCCTGGCGTTGGCCACCCTACCCTATGCCCTGCGCATCGCCGACCTCGGCTGGGAAAAAGCGGCCGCGCGCGACCCCGGACTGGCGGCCGGGCTCAATACCGTCGGTGGACAGCTCGTCCACCCTGCCCTGCGGGCCGCCGCCTGAGGCAGCTCTCCGCGCCACAAACACCCGTCCCCAAGCGGGGAGGCTTTGTAGCAAACCCGACAATCCGCCCCGCCCTGTCGGGTTCACCCCCGGCATGAATTTACTAACTTGCTGTTTTGACGTGCTCTTTTTAACTGGCACAGGCGTTGCTGGATAGCCATCGAAAGTGTGAACGACAGGCCAAGATGGAACCGCACAGCGTCATCATCAATGACACCACCCTGAGGGACGGCGAGCAAACCGCCGGCGTGGCCTTCAGCGCCGAGGAGAAAATCGCCATCGCCATCGCCCTGGCCGAAGCCGGCGTGCCGGAAATGGAAGTGGGCATCCCGGTCATGGGGCCAGAAGAATGCGAAGTGATTGCCGCGCTGACCATGCTGGGGTTGCCGGCCCGCCTCATGGTGTGGGGGCGCATGCATGCCGAGGATCTCCAGGCCGTGAGCCGTTGCGGCGCCCACATCGTCAATCTGTCCATCCCGGTATCCGACTTGCAGATCCACCACAAGCTGGGCCGCGACCGCGCCTGGGTGCTGGAACGCATCGATTATTGCGTCGCCGCCGCGCTCGATGCCGGCCTGGATGTGTGCGTAGGCGGCGAGGACAGCTCGCGTGCGGAGCCGGATTTTCTCAAGCAGGTCGTCGAGGCTGCCGAGAACGCGGGCGCCAGGCGCTTCCGTTTTGCCGATACCGTGGGCGTGCTCGATCCCTTCGCCACCTACCGCCGCATCAGCGCCCTGCGCGAAGTCACCGGCCTGGAGCTGGAAATGCACGCCCACAACGACTTGGGTCTGGCCACTGCCAACACCCTGGCCGCGGTGCTAGCCGGCGCCACGCACATCAACACCACGGTGAACGGACTGGGCGAGCGTGCCGGCAACGCGCCGCTGGAAGAGGCGGTGGTTGCCCTCAGGCATCTGCACGCCTGCGAATCCGGGGTCGATGCCACCCGGCTGCAGGACATCTCTCGCCTGGTCGCCATCGCCTCGGGGCGTCCCGTGCCCGTCAACAAGAGCATCGTGGGCGAAGCGGTATTCACCCACGAATCCGGCATCCATGTGGATGGCCTGCTCAAGCATCCCGCCAACTACGAGGGCTTCTCGCCCGCCGAGGTAGGCCGCGAACACCAGCTCGTGCTGGGCAAGCATTCCGGCAGCAGCGCGGTGCGCGACGCCTATGCCCGCATCGGCATCCTGCTCTCCGAACTGGAAGCCAGCATCATCCTCGAACGCATCCGCAGCCACGCCGTGCACACCAAGCAGGCGCCGCGCATCGAAGATCTCAACCGCTTCTATCTGGAAGCGTCCGCGTGCGCAGGCACGCATTGCTGAAGGCTGCCGACATGAACACGCCCGTCAGTCCCACCGCCGGCACCGCCCCCGGCACCGCGCCCCCGCCGGGGCTGCTGGGCTTGCTGCGTGAGGACGTACGCTGCGTCTTCCAGCGCGATCCGGCGGCACGCAGCCGCTGGGAAGTGCTCACCACCTATCC
>JAJZSR010000065.1 GCA_021849595.1 Pseudomonadota bacterium
AATGACGCAGGATGCGATCTTCCATGGCCGGCGATTATGGCATATCGGCGAAGGCGTCCGGCAGCCATTGCGGCTCGCCCGCGCCTTCGATCGCCACCACGTCGAAACGGCAGGGCGGCGGCTCGCCGCCGAGCCCGGCAAGATAATGGCGGGCGGCGGCGACGAGGCGCTTCTGCTTGCGTAAATCCACGCTGGCAGCCGCGCCGCCGAAGTCTGAACGGCTGCGCCGGCGCACTTCGACGAACACCAGAGTGGTGCCTTGCCGCATCACCAGGTCGATCTCGCCGTGGCGGCAGCGATAGTTGCGGGTGATCAGTTGCAAGCCCGCGTCCCGCAGCAGGCGCTCGGCCCGTTGTTCGCCTTCCAGGCCCAGCCACCGCTTGAGCATGCGAAAATCCCTATGTGGACAATAACGCTGACCTTGCCGCCGGATTGTATCTGGTGGCCACTCCCATCGGAAATCTCTCGGACATCACACTGCGTGCGCTCGAGGTGCTCAAGGCCTGCGCGATGGTGGCCTGCGAGGATACGCGTGTGAGCGCCGTGCTGCTGGCCCACTATGGCATCAGCAAGCCGCTGTTGTCCGTGCGCGAGCATAACGAGGCACGCGCCGCGCAGCGCATCGTGGCGGCGGTGGCGGAGGGCGCTGCGGTGGCCTACGTGTCGGACGCCGGCACGCCGGCAATTTCCGATCCGGGCGCGCGCCTGGCCGCGGCGGTGCGCGCGGCGGGGCTGGCAGTCATCCCCGTGCCCGGCCCGTCGGCGGTAGCGGCGGCCCTCTCGGCCAGCGGCCAGGCGCTCGATCATTGGTTGTTTTACGGCTTCCTGCCCGCGCGCGCGGGTGAGCGGCGCCAAGCATTGCAGAACCTGCGTGCGCTGCCCTATGCGCTGGTGTTTTATGAATCGCCGCACCGCATCGTCGAGGCGGTCGACGACCTGGCGGATATCCTGGACCAAGACCGCATGCTCACCGTGGCGCGCGAGTTGACCAAGCGTTTCGAGGCCGTGCATACCCTGCCGCTGGGCGAAGCGCCTGCCTGGCTGCGTGCCGATGCCAACCGGCAAAGAGGGGAATTCGTGCTCATCCTCGGCGTGCCCGCGAAGCCTGCCGAGGACGCCGAGACTCTGCGCGGCACCCTGACGGTGCTGCTCGATTATCTGCCGGTGAGCCAGGCCGCGCAGGCGGCGGCGCGTCTGACGGGAGCGAAGAAAAACGCCGCGTACAGCCTGGCCCTGGCAATGAGGACTGCAAAATGAGCGACACCCTCAGCATCGTCCGTCCGGACGACTGGCATCTGCACCTGCGCGACGACGCGGCCCTGGCGGCGGTGCTGCCGCATACGGCCCAGCGTTTTGCGCGCGCCATCGTCATGCCTAATCTGCGGCCGCCGGTGCGCACAGTGGCGGACGCGGCGGCCTACCGTGACCGCATACTTGGCGCGCTGCCTGCCGGGGCGGAATTCGAGCCGCTCATGACGCTTTACCTCACCGACAACACGCTGCCTGGAGAAATCGTGCGCGCCCGGCAGTCGGGGTTTGTGCATGCGGTGAAGTATTACCCGGCTGGGGCGACCACCAATTCCGATTCCGGTGTCACCGATCTGCGCCACTGCCGCGCCGTGTTCGCGGAAATGGAAAAACAGGGGCTGCCCCTGCTGGTGCATGGCGAGGTCACCGATCCCGCGGTGGACGTGTTCGACCGCGAAGCCGTCTTCATCGAACGTCACCTGATCCCGCTGCTGCGCGACTTCCCTGCTCTCAAGCTGGTGTTCGAGCATCTCACCACGCGCCAGGGCGTCGAGTTCGTGATGGACGCGGGACCGCGCGTCGCGGCAACGCTCACCGCCCACCATCTGCTCTACAACCGCAACGCCATGTTCAGCGGCGGCATGCGTCCGCATTACTACTGTCTGCCGGTGCTCAAGCGCGAGGAACATCGCCAGGCCCTGCTGCGCGCGGCCGTCTCGGGCAACCCCAAATTTTTCCTCGGCACCGATTCGGCGCCTCATGCTCGACAAGCCAAGGAAGCGGCCTGCGGCTGCGCCGGCATCTACACAGCCCATGCCGCGCTGGAGTTGTATGCGGAAGTGTTCGAGCGCGCCGGCGCGCTCGGCCGCTTGGAGGCGTTTGCCAGCTTCCATGGTCCGGATTTCTACGGCCTGCCGCGCAACCGGGCGTGCGTGACGCTCAAGAAGCGAAGTTGGCAGGTCCCGGAATATTTGTCCTTCGGCGCCGATGCGCTCGTGCCGCTGCGCGCCGGCGAGACCGTGGCATGGGTGCTCGCGTGACGGCTCGGCGTTTGCCGCTCCTGCTTCTGCTGCTGGTGTTGGCCATGTTGTTATGGTCGGCGATACAACCCAAGGATCGCTTCACCTGGTGGCTGGAGGTGGCGCCCGTGCTCATCGCCCTGCCTCTCATGATCGCCACCGCGCGGCGCTTTCCGCTCACGCCCCTGCTCTACGCGGCCGTCGCCGCGCACATGATCATCCTCATGGTGGGCGGCCATTACACCTACGCGGAAATGCCGCTGTTCAACTGGCTACGTGACGCGTTCGGCCTTGCGCGCAACCATTACGATCGCGTAGGCCACTTGGCCCAAGGCTTCGTGCCGGCCCTGGCGGCACGCGAAATCCTGTTGCGCAAGACTCCACTCAAGCCCGGTGCCTGGCTCTTCGTCCTGGTGACTTGCGTGTGCCTCGCCATCAGTGCGGCCTATGAGCTGATCGAGTGGGGCGTGGCCGAGGCCAGCGGTGACGAGGCGGTGGCCTTTCTTGCCACCCAGGGCGACCCGTGGGATACGCAGAAGGACATGGCCCTGGCGCTCCTGGGTAGCATCCTGGCCCAGCTTGCCTTGGCCCGGTTGCAGGATCGTCAACTGGCACGCCTGATCCGCCCCTAACCCAGGCATAATAATGAACGGGAAAGCCCGCCAGGCAGCCGCTGCTTCCGCCAGGAAGGAGAGGAAAGTCCGGGCTCCACAGAGCAGGATGCCGGCTAACGGCCGGACGCCGCGAGGCGAGGAATAGGGCCACAGAGACGAGTAAGCCCGGGCAGCCGGGCGGACGTGAAACGCGGCAACCTCCATCCGGAGCAACACCAAATAGGCAGGCTGTGACGTTGCTCGCCGAGCCTGCGGGTAGGTGGCTCGAGCCCGGCAGCAATGCCGGGCCTAGAGGAATGGCTGTCCACGACAGAACCCGGCTTATCGGTGGACTTTCCCATCCCATATAAATCAATTTGTTGCATCAATTCTCTAATTTGTTTTAAAAGAATTGAATTGCAACAGCTTATTTTTAAATCCCCTGCGCGGCAGCGCTCACTGTTTGCTAAGTCCTTGACGGGGCGGAAAAAATTGTCCGATTTGTGCTTGACCCGAAATTTTTGTTTCTCTATAGTGGCAAATAGTGGTGATTTGTGGGTTTTAGTGGGAAAATCCCGCGCCACAAGGGGGGAGATGGATGTTTCGCGGAGCCAGCACGGTCAGCATGGATGCCAAGGGGCGCCTGGCGGTCCCGGCTCGCTATCGCGACGTCCTGCTCGCCCAGGGCGCCGGCAAGGTCGTGGTCACCGCCGATCCCACTGGGTGTCTGCTGCTCTATCCCTTCCCCGATTGGGCGCCCATCGAGCAAAAGCTCAACTCGCTGTCCAGCTTCAACCCCCAGACCCGTCGCATCCAGCGCTTGCTGGTCGGCTATGCCCACGATCTCGATCTGGACGCCAGCGGGCGTTTGTTGCTGCCGCCCATGCTGCGGGAGTACGCGGCCCTCGATAAGAACGTGGTGGTGGTAGGCCAGGGCCAGAAAATGGAGCTGTGGAGCGAGACGGGCTGGCGTGCTCAGGTCGAGGAGGCGCGTGCGGTGGATGGGGCGGCCATGCCGGCGGAACTGGATGGCTTCAGTCTGTGACCGCGCTCTCTCATGTGCCGGTGCTGGCGGCGCAAGCCCTGGCCGCCCTGGCGGTGCGCGCGGACGGCGTTTATGTGGATGCCACCTTCGGCCGCGGCGGGCACAGCCGGCTGATCCTGCAGGCCCTGGGGCCGGCCGGAAGGCTGGTCGCCATGGACCGCGATCCGGCGGCCATCGCGGCGGGCCGGGCAATCGCCGACCCGCGCTTCACTCTCGTGCATGCGCGTTTCGCACAGCTATCCGAGGTGCTGGACACCCTGCGGCTGGACAAGGTGGATGGGGTCTTGCTCGATCTGGGGGTGTCTTCCCCGCAATTGGACGAGGCGGCGCGCGGTTTCAGCCTGCGCCTGGACGGACCGCTGGACATGCGCATGAACCCCGGGGAAGGGATGAGCGCGCGCGACTGGCTGGCCCAGGCCGGGGAGCGGGAAATCGCGGAGGTGATACGTGACTATGGGGAAGAGCGGTTTGCTAAATCGATTGCGCGCGCGCTTGTGGCGGCGCGAGCAGCAGCGCCTATCGACACCACGGCGCGGTTTGCGCAAATCGTTGCGGGGGCCGTGCGTACCCGTGAGCCGGGCCAGCACCCGGCGACACGCAGCTTTCAGGCTGTTCGGATTTACCTCAACCGCGAGCTTGAGGAGTTGATGAGCGTCTTGCCCCAGGCAGTGGATCGCCTCAGTCCCGGAGGGCGTCTGGCAGTAATCAGTTTCCACTCCCTGGAGGATCGCATCGTCAAGCGTTTCTTGCGCGCCGAGGCGGCGGGCGAGCGTCTGCCCGACAAGCTGCCATTGCGCGAGGCCGAGCGCACGCCGGGCCGGCTGCACCTCCTCGGCCGCGCCGTGCGCGCCTCGGCCGAGGAGGTCGCCGCCAATCCCCGCGCCCGCAGCGCCGTGTTGCGCGTCGCCGAGAGGCGGGCGTGATCAAGCTCGATCTGATACTGGCGACCTTGCTGCTGGCGAGCGCCATTGCGCTGGTCAAGGCACGCGACCAATCCCGCCTGCTGTTCGTCGAGCAGGACCAGCTCTCGCGCCAGGCGCGCGAGCTGAATCTGCAATGGAGCCAGCTCAAACTCCAGCAAAGCACCCTGGCCGCCCAGGCGCGCGTCGAGCATATCGCGCGCACCCAGTTGGGCCTGGTGAACCTGGCAGACAACCAGGTGCTGCTGATGTCCTACGGCGCGCCGCAGCCATGAACCACGCCGCCCGCAACCGTGCCTCGCGGCAAATCCTACAGATGCACCTGGCACCCTGGCGCACCTGGCTGGTGGCCGGCGTGCTGGGGTTGTGGGCCGTGCTGCTGATCGGCCGCGCGCTTTACCTCCAGGGTCTGCAGCACAGCTTTCTGCAGGACAAGGGCGACGAGATCGCCGCTCGCCGCCTGACCATCCCGGCGTATCGCGGCATGATTCTGGATCGCGACGGCCGTCCCCTGGCCATCAGCCGGCCGGTAGAGACGCTGTGGGGTTGGCCCGACAAGATAGACCACTACGATGCGCAGCAACTCGCGCATCTGGCGGCGGTGCTGGGTCTTCCCGTGCAGGAGCTCAAGCGCCGCATACAAACACCCGGGCGCGGCATTTTGTCGCTGGACCGCGATCTGGATCCCAAGCAGGCCGCGCGCATCACCGAGCTCAACCTGCCCGGCCTGCAGTTGCAGCGCGAATTCCGCCGTTATTACCCTGATGGTTCCGTGGCGGCCCATGTGGTGGGTTTCACCAATGTGGACGATGTCGGCCAGGACGGCATCGAGCTGGCCTACAACGACTGGCTGGAAGGCAAGCCGGGGGCGCGCCATGTCATCCGCGATCGACGCGGACGCATCGTCGCCGAATTGTCTCCCGAACGGGATGCGCGCCAGGGCGGCAATCTCACCCTGTCCATTGATCTCAAGCTCCAGTACATCGCCCACAAGGCGCTCAAGGAGGCCTTCGAGACCAGCCATGCGGAGGATGCCGGCATCGTCGTGCTGGACGCCAGGACCGGCGAGATCCTGGCGATGTCGAGCATGCCGGATTACGACCCCAACCATCGCGCCAATCTGAATCCGCGCATGGTGCGCAATCGAGTGCTCACCGACAACTACGAGCCGGGCTCGGTCATGAAGCCATTTACCGTGGCGGACGTGATGCAGCGCGGGCTGGTGACCCCCGATACAGTCATAGACACCGCTCCGGGTTATGCCGTCGGCGGCAAGGTGATAAGGGACGACGAGGATTTTCCCGAGCAGACCGTCACGCAAATCCTCCAGCGCTCGAGCAACATCGGCGCCGTGCACCTCGCCATGATGCTCTCGTCGCAGCAATTCATCGACAATTTCCGCAGCGTGGGCTTCGGCGAATATCCGGATACCGGTTTCCCCGGCGAGAGCGACGGCTACCTGCATCCCTGGCGCACGCTGCGGCCGGTGGACCAGGCGACCGAAGCCTATGGCTACGGCGTGTCTGTGACGCTGATGCAACTGGCGCGCGCCTACATGGCCTTTGCCAACAACGGCGTCATCATGCCGCTCACCTTTCTCAAGCGCGACCCGGCTGAACCTGTGCAGGGTGTGCGGGTCTATCCGGCACGCATTGCCGAGGAAGTGCGCCAGATGCTCATGACCGTGACGCAAGACGGCGGCACGGCGGTGAGGGCGGACATCCCCGGCTATACCGTGGCGGGCAAGACGGGCACGGCGCACAAATGGATCAACGGCCGCTATGCCGAAAACCAGTACTACGCGACTTTCGTCGGCATGGCTCCGGCCACCCGGCCGCGCTTCATCGTCGCCGTCATGTTCAACGACCCGAAGGGCCCCAATTATTACGGCGGCTTGGTGGCGGCGCCGGTGTTCGCCCAAGTCATGGCTGCGGCGCTCAGGGAATTCAACGTGGCGCCCGACGAGCCTATGCCGCCGCCGGCCGTGCTGACCCAGAAATCCCCGCCCAGGGAGCCTGCCTGATGGAGGACTCCGTGACGCGACTGCTGCAGCAGACCGGGGCGGCGGATATCACCGCCGACAGCCGCGCCGCGGGCCCCGGCGTGGTGTTCGCGGCCTATCCGGGAACGGCGCGCGACGGGCGCGATTTCATTCCCCAGGCCATCAGCCGCGGTGCCGCGGGCGTGCTCTGGGAAGCACGCGATTATGTCTGGGATCCGGCCTGGCGCGTGGCCAATGCGGCCGTGGACCGGCTCAAGGAGAAAGTGGGGGCCATCGCCGCCCAAGTGTACGGCGAGCCCTCGCGCGCGTTGCGTTTGATCGGCGTGACTGGCACCAACGGCAAGACTTCGGTGGCGCACTGGATCGCGCAGGCCCTCTCCCGCCTGGGCGAGAGGGCGGCGCTCATGGGCACGGTGGGCAATGGTTTTCCCGGGCAGCTCGCCCCGGCCGGCAACACCACCCCCGATGCCGTCGAGCTGCAGAAGGCGCTGGCCAGCTATGTCCGGGAGGGTGCGCATGCCTGCGCCCTGGAGGTTTCTTCTCACGGCCTGGATCAGGGGCGCGTGAACGGTTGCCGCTTCCATACTGCTGTGTTCACCAATCTGTCGCGCGATCACCTGGATTATCACGGCGACATGGCCAGCTACGCGGCCGCCAAGGCCCGCTTGTTCTCCTGGCCGGAGCTGCAATATGCGGTGCTCAATCTCGACGACCCGCAGGGCGCCGAAATGGCTCGGATGCTCAAAGGCCCGCGCGTGATCGGCTACTCGCTCGCCGCGGCCGGCGCGTTGCGCGGGCGCCTGCTCAAAAGCGATCTCGGCGGGCTCGCGCTCGCCATCGCATCCGACTGGGGCAGCGCCGAGTTGCATGCCTCCGTGTTGGGTGCTTTCAACGCCAGCAATCTGCTTGGCGCGCTGGGCGCGTTGCTGGCTGCCGGGGCGGATTTGCCGGCCGCCTGCCGGGCGCTGGCCACCGTGCAGCCGCCGCCCGGGCGCATGCAGTTGTTCGGCGCCCCTGGGCAGCCTACCGTCGTGGTGGATTACGCGCATACGCCCGATGCGCTGGAAAAAGTGCTCAAGACCCTCAAGCAGGCGGCGGGCGGGGGGCGCGTGATTTGCGTGTTCGGCTGTGGCGGCAATCGCGACCGCGGCAAGCGCCCGCTTATGGGCCGCGCCGCGGAAGAATTCGCGGACGAGATCATCGTCACCAGCGACAATCCGCGCCATGAGGACCCCCTGGCTATCCTGTCCGACATCGTCGCCGGCATGGCGCGCCGTCCGCGCACGGAGCCGGATCGCGCGCGCGCCATTTTTGAGGCCGTGGGCGAGGCGGGCAGCGGCGACGTCGTGCTGATCGCCGGCAAGGGCCATGAAACCTATCAGGAGATCGAAGACCGGCGCTTGCCTTTCGACGATGCCGAGGTGGCGCGCCGCGCCCTCGCGGCCTGGGGAGGGCGGCGTGTCTGAGAGCATGCTGAGCCTGAGCGAAGCCGCACGCGCCATGCAGGGCGAGCTGAGCGGCGCCGAGGGGCAATTCTTCCGCGTCTGCACGGACAGCCGCCAACTGCGCGCGGGCGATCTCTTCGTCGCGCTCAAGGGCGAAAAATTCGACGGCGCGGCATTTGCCCAGGCGGCCCTGGCCGCCGGCGCCGCCGGAGTGGTAGTGCAGCGCGCCGCTGCTGCCGATCTTGAGCCGGCCGTGCGGGTGGACGACAGCCGCCTGGCTTTGGGCCGTCTGGCCGCCCACTGGCGCGATCGTTTTACGCTGCCCGTTGCCGCCATCACCGGCAGCAACGGCAAAACCACGGTGAAGGAGATGCTGGCGGCCATCCTGCGCGCCCACGTGGGTGATGCGGTGCTGGCCACCGAAGGCAATTTGAACAACGACATCGGTCTGCCCATGATGCTGCTGCGCCTGCGCGCGGAGCACCACTACGCCGTGCTAGAAATGGGCATGAACCATCCCGGCGAGCTGAGCTACCTGACGCACCTCGCCCGCCCCGACGTCGCCCTGGTGAACAACGCGCAAAGCGCCCATGTCGGCATGTTCGCCTCGGTCGCGGAGATCGCGCGCGCCAAGGGCGAGATCTTCGAAGGCCTGTCCGCGGCAGGCGTCGCGGTCATCAATGCCGATGACCCCCATGCCGCGCTCTGGCAGGACATGAACCGCGCGCGCCGCCAGATCAGCTTCGGCCTGCATGCCGGCGCATTGCGCGGGCACTGGCAGGCACAAGGCTATGGCGTGAGCCTCGCCATCGACGGCTTGGGTACCCCCTTGCAGATTGCTTTGCAGGTGCCCGGCGAGCACAACGCCCGCAACGCGCTCGCGGCCGCCGCCTGCGCGCACGCCCTGGGCATCCCCGCGGCGGCCATGAAAGCCGGTCTGGAGAGCTTCTCGGGGGTGAAGGGCCGGTTGCAGCGCAAGGCGGCGCTGTTCGGTGCCACGCTCTTGGATGACACCTACAACGCCAATCCGGATTCGGTGAAGGCCGCACTCGACGTGCTCAAGAGCCTGCCCGGGCGCCATGTGCTGGTGTTGGGCGACATGGGGGAGTTGGGCGCGCAAAGCGCGGCGCTGCACGCCGCTATCGGCCTGGCGGCGCGTGCCGCCGGCGTCGAGCGGTTGCTGGCCTTGGGCGAGCAGAGCGCGGAGGCGGTCAAGGCCTTCGGTGCGGGCGCCATGCATTTCGAGCGCATCGAGGAATTGCTGGCCGAGATCGAAAACCTGCTGGCGCCGGACGTGACCGTGCTGGTGAAAGGCTCGCGCTTCATGCGGATGGAGCGTGTGGTGAAGGGCTTTGCGGAGGCCGGGCAATGAGGCGGGCGCAGCGCGGCGCGGCGGCTGAAGTCAGGCGAGGAGGACGCTGATGCTCTTGTGGCTATTCCAGCATTTGGGCCAGGACATACGTTTCTTCAACGTGTTCAGCTATCTGACCCTGCGCGCGGTACTGGCGGTGCTTACCTCGCTGACCATTTCGTTCCTGGTCGGGCCGTGGATGATACGCCGCCTCACGGTGATGAAGTTCGGCCAGGCGGTGCGCGACGACGGGCCGCAAAGCCATCTGGTGAAGGCCGGCACGCCGACCATGGGCGGCGCCCTCATCCTCACGGCCGTTGCCGTGTCCACTCTGCTGTGGATGGACCTGTCCAACCACTATGTGTGGATTGCGCTGCTTACCACCCTGGGTTTCGGCGTCGTCGGCTGGGTGGACGACTACAAGAAGATCGTGCATCGGAATCCCAAGGGACTGGCCGCGCGCTGGAAATATTTCTGGCAGTCCGTGCTGGGCCTGGGTGCGGCTTGCGCCATCGTCTATACCACCGATCTGCCGGCCCAGACCGAACTAATCGTGCCTTTCTTCAAGCACGTCGCCATTCCCCTGGGGGTGACGGGCTTCGTCATCCTTACTTATTTCGTCATCGTCGGCTCCAGCAACGCCGTGAATCTGACCGACGGGCTGGACGGCCTGGCCATCATGCCGACCGTCATGGTGGCCTCGGCCCTGGGCGTGTTTGCCTATGTCGCGGGCAATGCCGTGTTCTCGCGCTATCTGGGGCTGCCGCATATTCCGGGCGCCGGTGAGCTGCTCGTGTTCTGCGCCGCCATCGGCGGTGCCGGGCTTGCCTTCCTCTGGTTCAATGCCTATCCGGCAGAGGTCTTCATGGGCGATGTGGGCGCGCTCGCTCTGGGCGCGGCGCTGGGCATCGTCGCCGTGATCGTGCGCGAGGAGATCGTCCTGTTCGTCATGGGCGGCGTGTTCGTCATGGAAACCCTCTCCGTCATGATCCAGGTCGCCTCCTTCAAGCTTACCGGCAAGCGCGTATTCCGCATGGCGCCCCTGCATCACCACTACGAACTCAAGGGCTGGAAAGAGACGCAGGTGGTCGTGCGCTTCTGGATCATCACCATGATGCTGGTGCTGATCGGCTTGTCGACGTTGAAACTCAGATGAGCGCGGCCATCCCAGATTTCTCCGGCAGAAAAACCCTGGTGCTCGGCCTGGGCGACACCGGCCTGTCCTGTGCCCGTTGGCTGACGGCGCATGGTGCCGCGGTGAGCGTGGCCGACAGCCGTGAGGCGCCGCCCCATGGTGCCGCGCTTGCGCGCGAACTGCCCCGGGTTCCGCTGTACACCGGCGCATTCGACGACGCGCTGCTGCAAAGCGCGGATATGCTGGTGGTGAGCCCGGGCGTGCCCCTGGCCACGCCGGCGGTGGCGCGTGCTGTGGCGCAGGGCATCGAAACCGTGGGTGACGTGGAACTGTTCGCGCGCGCCATCCATCAGCGCAACGCGCAACGCGACAAGGCCATGAAGGTCATCGCCATCACCGGCAGCAATGGCAAGAGCACCACCACCGCCATGACCGGCGAACTGGTGCGCGCCGCCGGCCTGCACGCCGTGGTCGCGGGCAACATCGGCCTGCCGGTGCTGGATGCCTTGGGCGATGCCGAAGCGGGCCGGACGCCCTGGCCGGACGTCTGGGTGCTGGAGCTGTCCAGCTTCCAGTTGGAAACTACGTCGAGCCTCGATGCTGACGCCGCCACGGTGCTCAATCTGAGCGAAGACCATCTCGACCGCTACGCCGACATGACGGCCTATGCGCGTGCCAAGGCGCGCATCTTCCAAGGCGGTGGCGCGCAGGTACTCAATCGGGACGATGCCCGCGTCATGGCCATGCGCATCCCGGGCCGGCGCACGATCAGCTTCGGTCTGGCGAGCCAGGCCGGGACGGAAGAATACGGCTGCTGCGACGGCGAACTATGCCGCGGGCGCGACCAGATCCTGCCGCAGAGCGATCTGCCGGTGGCCGGCCTGCACAATGTCGCCAATGCCTTGGCCGCCCTGGCCCTGGCCGAGGCGGTCGGGCTGGCGCCGGAGCATGCGCTGTCCGGCCTGCTGCATTTCCATGGGCTGCCGCACCGGGTCGAGAAAGTCGGCGAGCTGAACGGTATTGTTTTCTACGACGATTCCAAGGGCACCAATGTGGGCGCCACCGAAGCGGCGCTGTACGGCATGGGGCGCAAGGTGGTCGCTATCCTGGGCGGCGATGGCAAGGGCCAGGACTTTACCCCGCTCAAGGCGGCCGTGGCCGCAAATGCGCGCGCGGTGGTCCTCATCGGCCGTGATGGCCCCGCCATCGGTGCCGCCATCGCCGGGGCGGGCGTGCCCACGGAAAGCGCGACCACCCTGGAGGCCGCCGTGGCGCGTGCCGCTGTCCTGGCCCAGCCGGGCGATGCGGTGCTGCTCTCGCCCGCCTGCGCGAGCTTCGACATGTTCAGGAATTATGTCCATCGCGCCGAAGTGTTCCGCGCCGCGGTGGCGGCTTTGGGAGCCAGGCCGTGAGGCTCTACGGCGCCCAGCCCATACGCATCAACGGGGAGCTGGACTACGGCTTGCTGTGGCTGACCTGCGGATTGCTGGGTTTCGGCCTGGTGATGGTCTATTCGGCCTCCCTGCCGACCGCCGAAGCGGCGCGCTTCACGCATTACAACGGCTACTACTATCTGATCCGGCAAAGCATCTTCGTCGCCCTGGGCGTGGCCGCGGCGGTGGCGGTGTTCCAGATCCCCATGCGCACTTGGCAGCAGCTCGCGCCTTATTTGTTCTTGGCCGGCCTGTCGCTACTCGCCGTGGTGCTCATCCCGGGCATAGGCAAGAAGGTCTATGGCTCGCAGCGCTGGATATCCCTGGGCTTCGCCAATCTGCAGCCTTCCGAGTTCATGAAGCTGCTGGCCGTGCTGTACGCGGCGGACTACACCACGCGCAAGGCCGCTTTCATGAACGATCTGAAGAAGGGCTTCCTGCCCATGGCGGGGGTCATGCTGGTCACCGGGGCGCTGCTGTTGCTGGAGCCGGATTTCGGTGCCTTTGTGGTCATCGTGTGCATCGCCATGGGCATCCTGTTCCTGGGCGGGCTCAACTGGCGCGTGTTCGCCGTGCTGGTGGTAGTGCTCATCATCGGCTTTGCCGTGCTGATCGTTACTTCGCCTTATCGCATGCAGCGCGTGCTGGGCTTTATGAACCCCTGGGCCGATCCCTATGGCAGGGGCTATCAGCTGGCCCATGCCCTCATCGCCTTCGGGCGCGGCTCCTGGACCGGTCTGGGCCTGGGCGACAGCATCGAGAAGCTGTTCTACCTGCCCGAGGCGCAGACCGACTTCCTCATGGCCGTCATCGCCGAGGAACTCGGCTTCGTCGGCGTGCTGGCCGTGGTGCTGCTGTTCTCCTGGCTGGTGGCGAAAGCCTTTCTGATCGGCCGCCGCGCCGCCCGCCTGGAGCGCCATTTCAGCGCACTGACCGCGCAAGGCCTCGCCATCTGGCTGGGGGTCCAGGGCGGCATCAACATCGGCGTGAACATGGGGCTGCTGCCCACCAAGGGACTGACCCTGCCCTTCCTGTCTTTCGGCGGCAGCGGCATCGTCGCCAACTGCATCGCCGTGGGCTTTCTGCTCAGGATCGATTGGGAGCACCGGCAGATGATGCGCGGGAAGACATTCTGATGGCTGCGGCGCGCACCCTCATGATCATGGCCGGCGGCACCGGCGGCCACGTCTATCCGGCGCTGGCCGTGGCCGAAGAGCTGCGCGGGCGCGGCTGGCGTGTGGTTTGGCTGGGCACGCGGGCGGGCCTGGAAGCGCGCATTGGGCCGGAACACGGCTTCGACATGAT
>JAJZSR010000066.1 GCA_021849595.1 Pseudomonadota bacterium
GATAGCGCGTCACCACGTCATAGGCCGCCGAAAGCCAATCCATCGAATTCTTCCTGGCCGTCATAACAACGCCCCCCTATTACCGTTGAGGCCGCCCGCACCGGGCCGCATCATTGCCACATCGAGAGCGGCGCGCACCGCCGCACTCACCGAATAAAAAAGCCAGCCAGAACCAAAAGGCTCGGCTTGCCAAGGCCGGCGCGAACGCCGGTAGGAGGAACGGCCGGAGAGGCCTCGGACACACACAAAGGACTGAGCCCAAGCCATGCCAGGATTCGGTTTCAACACACAAACCCGGCCCACGAAAGGAGCCCCCTTGAACGAAGAAGAAAAAGCCGCCATCAACGACTTCCTGAAACACTCCAGCCACATCGCCGACGTCCTCAACACCCACCGGCAAGCCACCGCCGAAGTCATAGCCGCCCTCATCGGCGCCATCATCAACAGCGGAAAGATAGAACCCGCCACCCTGGGCGGCGTGCTCAAAAAGATTGAGAGCTGCACCGACAGGCCATCCATCGACGGCGAACGACGCACCCTCGTCTCCCGCATGAGGGAACGGATACAGTGCCAATAAACCGTTTTGCACATAGCGCCCGAACACCTCCCGGACGGCATCACGCCGCCACCCGCTTTTCGGCAGACAAACCGTCATTGGGATGGGGGTAGAGGTCGGGGCGCAGCAGGTGGCGAGGAACGCCGGTGATCTTCTCGACATCAAGGACACGTTCAGCCGGAACCCTCTTCCATTGAGAGACCGCGCCACGGCTTAGGCCTAGCTTTGCCGATAAAGCCACAACCCCCCCGGCCGGCTTCGCAACTTCTTTGATAGGGATGTTCATGACCACGGAGTTTAATTGTGCTAAACACAAATAGTCAAGTTTCGCTAAACCACGACGGTTTAGGTCCGCTTTACACTTGCGGAATGAGCATCGGCGCAAGAGTCAGGCAACTACGCATCCAACACGGCCTCTCCCAGGAAAGCTTCGGGGAACTCTGCGGGGTCTCCAAGGGAATGGTGTCCCAGTGGGAATCCGATATCGTCCGCCCGCCCACCGATCGCCTACTCAAGCTTCGAGAGCACATCGAGTTTTCATTCGACTGGATGCTCACAGGCGTTGGATCGGCGACCGTAGAAAATGGCGTTTACGTCACCAAAACCAAGGAAAAGCTCGTTCTCCAGGCCATGGAAAAAATGGGCGAATATCAAAAAGACACGCTCATAAAAATCAGCCATACGCTTGCTGAACCAGAAGGAGAAAACGGACCGAAGCAGGCCACGCAATAACGTCATCCAACTCCAGATACAAATGGAACTCGACTTTACGGGGAGCAGGGTGGCGCAACCACGAATGGAGACACCATGCGCATCCGCACCCCACTCATCGCCGCACCCCTTCTCGCCCTCCTCAGCGCCTGCTCAAACGACACCAAGACAGAATCCGTTCAACCCAAGGCACCGGAGCCAGTAGCGCAGAACACCCCGGCGCAACGAGACCCCGAATACACCAAACGCCTAGCCGAAACCCTGTCCGCGGTAAAACAGGAAAAGCAGGTCAAATCGGCAGCCTGGAACAGCGAGCAGCCGCCCTACCTCCTGGCCGGAGTCATCGACGATGGAACGCGGCGTGACGGATACGCCGGTTACCTCTGCCACCACCTCACCGAGAACCAGCTCTATCACGGCAAGGTCCATGTCATGGACGTGGTGGCAGCGGATCGTGGCGAATGGCGCGAACTCGGCAGCGCGGAGTGCCCAGAGAGCGGCGAAGTCACCGAAGTCATCTTCACCACCAAGCCATAGAATCGGCCATCTCAATGTTTTTTGATCCACCAACCAGGAGAGTCAACATGCCCATTGGAATGGCAAACCGAAACACATTTGTTATTGCACTATTTTTTGCAGTACTCATATCCGGATGTGGTTCAGAAAGCTCAACCACGCCTCAAGCAGATCAAAAGCAATCCGCAGATATATCCGGATTACAGGCAATATCCTCTATGATGCCAGCCGCCGAAAAGCAATTCATTGCGGTCGCCAAGGACTACGCAGAAAAATACAAAAATGCCGATAACGAGCTAAAAAAATCTTCCGTCTGGAAAGAGCGATCATCGGCACTTCGTAAAATTCCGATTACCAAAAACGGCGAAAAGTTCTCGGGCATTCTTGATGATATGGGAACAACAGGAAATGGAGACGCCTATATCGTCGTCAGAATAGATGATGAAGTCACCCTTTCAACGTGGAACAACGCCTTCTCTGATATATCAGACAAGACCCTCATCAAAAACGGATCGAAAGAGTACACGGCGTTGTCTGCCATGAAAAAAGGCGATGCCATCGCATTCTCCGCGCAGATCAAAATGGACGGAAAAGGAATTACCGAAGAAGGCAAAATGACCGAACCCGATTTTGCCACTCGGTTCACCAACATATCACCCCTGCACGCAACACCTCCACGCTGAATAAATAATCCCACAATCAGCAACCCGCCAATCGGCGGGTTTTTTTATTTCATCGAATACAACTTAAGGTTGTTGACACGCGACAACTTACGGTTGTATTCTCGCTTCCAACACCCCACCCCATCGGCAATGACCTGACCCCAGGCACGGCTCAGAGGATGGCCAGCGCGACAGGACGCAGGCGGGAAGAAGCGCAAATCAGTCAGTAGTAGAGGCGAATAGCCAAAGAGAGCGCGAAGCCTTCCGGGTGGTTCCGGGTAGGTAATTCAGGGAAACGAAGTGCATGCCCCTAGCGAGGGCAATCCCGACCTGCCGCCGCAGAGCAAAGTGCACAGGAGTGGTGGCGTCTAAACCAGCGCGAGGCTCCGGGGGTTCGCCCCTACTGCTGATTGATCAGATTTAACCAGGCAAGCCGAACGCCTGC
The DNA here is from genome assembly GCA_021849595.1 of Pseudomonadota bacterium. Taxonomy (GTDB): domain Bacteria; phylum Pseudomonadota; class Gammaproteobacteria; order Burkholderiales; family Thiobacillaceae; genus JAJXXS01. The sequence continues at coordinate 2,891 of JAJZSR010000066.1, forward strand.
CGCAAGCGTCGGCACAACACAGGAGGCAGAAATGTCTATTCGCCCCATCACGGACACCCTGCGCCACATTGGCGGCGGAGTGTTCATCGATACGGCAAGCGACAAGTTGGCAGAGCTGGTGGCTGCGGTTGATTCATCCGGAAAATCCGGCCGCATCGACCTCACCATCAGCGTCAAGAAGGCCACTCGAGGCGGAGCCATGCACATCACCGGCAAGGTAAAACTGACCAAGCCCGCTGAAGACCCCATGGAAGCCATGTTGTTCGCCACCCCCGATGGCAACCTTGTCGCCGATGATCCCCACCAGCAGAAGCTGGACCTCAAGATCGCCCCCGGCGCCACCGAGAAGCCTGCCGCCGAACTCAAGACCGCATAAGGAGCAACCGTGGAAAATCCTGAATTGACCAACCTCGCCGAGACGCTGGCGCGGGAAATGAAGCAACCTATCGAGATCATCAGCGAGCCGGAAGGCAACATCAAGCGCCTGGCCCTTCCGCCTGGATGGAAGCTGGAGGAGCGTGACGACGACGCCAAGCTGCTTGAGCATCCCCGCCGCAAGATCGCCAAGGTGCGCCTGCATGACGCCGAGAGCTTCATCGACTACGTAAAGCGCCACGGTTCCATGACCGACAGCACCATCTGGTGCGTGGCCGACTACCTTGCCGGTAAAGTGGATTTTCTCGGCATTCTCAACGACCACGGCGAGGATGAGAACAAGCCCGCATGGCGTGACCACCGCGCCACCTTCTCCCCGGAATTCTCCGAGGAATGGAACCGCTGGGTGGGCCAGAACAAAGAGCCCTTCACCCAGGCGGAATTCGCCTCGTTCATCGAGGACAACCTCAAAGACATCGCCAGCGTCGAAGGGCAGCCCACCGGCTCCCAGATGCTTGAAATGGCGCTCACCTTCGAGGCCAACCAGGACATGCGCTTCAAGAGCGCGATCCGCCTACAGAACGGCGGCGTGCAGATGAGCTTCGTGCAGGACGATGACGCCCAGACGCTCCAGAAGATGCAGGTTTTCGACCGCTTCTCCGTGGGCTTCCCCGTGTTCTGGAATGGCGACGCCTACCGCATCGACGCTCGGCTTCGCTATCGCGTGCGCGATGGCCGGCTGACGTTCTGGTTCGAGTTGATCCGCCAAGACAAGGTGCTTGAATCCGCCACCCAAACTCTGATCAAGCAAATACGCGATCAGACCGGCAACCCGTTCTTCTTCGGCGACCCCTTCGCGCAGCAGTAACCAAGAGCAGTACCCCGTCAAGCGATGGGGCGCAGCCTGAGAGCGACACAGGCCGCAACGGTGAGCCGAAAGCGCCGCGACAAGCCGGGAGAGTACCGGCACGCCATAAACCCCAGCGGACGGTGGGTTAAAACAGCCGCAGCGCGCCACGGCACACTCCTTAACGTGCTAGTTCCAGGCCGGGGGCGTGCAACACAACCAGGGAGAAAACGATGCAGATAACCCAGATCATTCCCGCCAGCACCCGCCTGGTGGACGCCGCCAAGCAGGCCAGCGTCAGCGGCCTGCACCTGCTCACCGACGGCAAGCGCACCATCCTGTCGCCGCAGCGGCTGCCAGGGTGGTTCCGCATCGGCGTCTCCATCAAGGAGGCCGCATGAGCAAACTCGATATCAACTGGGTCGGTGGACTGCTGTTCGCGCTCTTCTTTTTCTGCGCCCTCTCCATCGTCAACGGGTAAGGAGATGACCGTGGACACCCAAGACACCATCACCCAACACTTCCGCGACACCGCCCGCCGCTACGCCCTGATCCACCGCTCCCTGGAGCTGCTTGACCAGGCCGAGCAGGACATCGAGGACAACAAGTTCCCCGATGCCCTGGAGGCCATCCGCACCGCCCGGGTGAACTACTTCATGGGGAGCAAACCATGCGACTGATCGGACTCGCCGGACGCGCCCGCGTCGGCAAAGACACCCTGGCCGACTACCTGCAGCAAATGCACGGATTCGACCGCTACGCCCTGGCCGACCCGCTGCGCCGCGGGATCATTGGGATGTTCGGCCTGGATCCCCGCGACTTCCAGGGCGACCTCAAAGAGCAGCCCATCGACTGGATCGGCAAAAGCCCCCGCGAGCTGCTGCAGACCCTGGGCACCGACTGGGGCCGCTCCCGCGTAGCGCCGGACATCTGGCTGCGCTGCGCCAAGCGGGTGGTGGACCGCGCCCGGCGCTTTCACGCCGAAGGACTCGTCATCACCGACATCCGCTTCGAAAACGAAGCCCAGTTCGTCCGCGACCAGGGCGGGCAGGTATGGCACCTCTACCGCGCCGACGCCCCAAGCGTGCGCAGCCACATCAGCGAGGCAGGGGTGATCGAGCGCGAAGGCGACGCCATTCTCCACAACGTAGGAACCCTGGAAATGCTCTACGAGCTTGCCGACGAGGCGCTGGGAGTGGAGGCGTGAGCGTAATCATCCAGGGCCAATGCAGCCACTTCCACCGCCGCGTCACCGTGCGTGAAGGATTCATGCCCGATTGGCCCTACGTGGTGAAGGAAGAGCAGACCATTATCCTCGGCGGCTCTACCGTCTACGTCAAGCTGAGCCACATGCCGGGAAGCCCGGTATACCAGGAAGAAGTGGCGAAGTACGAATCCCGGCGAGGTGTTGCATGACCAAAAGCCTGGGAATACTGCCACCTCGGCAGCGCTGGACACCCGAACAGGTTTGCACCCTCGTCCAACTGTACCCGGACATGCCGACGGCGGAGATCGCAGCCAAGTTGGGCGTGTCCATCCAGCGCATCTACTCCAAGGCCGCCCTGCTGGGACTCAAGAAGAGCGAAGCCTACCTCGCCAGCCCGGCGGCATGCCGTCTTCGCCGTGGAGACAATGTGGGTAAATCCACCCGTTTTAAAAAAGGCATGACCTCCTGGAACAAGGGCAAGAAGGGCTGGACGGCCGGCGGCCGTAGCGCGGAAACACGCTTCAAGAAGGGGCATCGCGGTGGTAAAGCGGCGCAACTATACCAGCCGATCGGTTCCGAGCGCATCAGTAAGGACGGCTACCTAGAGCGCAAAATCAACGACGACATGCCGCTGCAAAAGCGGTGGCGAGCCGTCCATCTGCTGGTATGGGAGGCGGAAAACGGCAGTCTTCCGAAGGGCCACGCCATCACCTTCAAGGACGGCAACAAGCAAAACATCACCTTGGAAAACCTTGAACTCGTCAGCCGCGCCGACCTGATGCGCCGGAACACGTATCACCAGTACGGTCCTGAGATTTCCAAGCTCGTGCAGTTGCGCGGCGCCGTGACTCGCCAGATCAACAAGCGGGAGAAAAAGGCATGAACAACGACATCACAGAACTGCGCAGCGCTCTGTTTGACACTTTGCGCGACCTGAAGGCAGGGAAGATTGACCTGGACCGCGCAAAGGCGATCAACGAAACCGCTCAGACCATCATCAACAGCGCCAAGGTGGAGATCGAGCACATGAAGATCAGCGACAGCAGCGGAACAGGCTTCATCCCTTCCACCGCCTCTGACAACGCACTTGGAGATACCGCCATCGTCACTCCTACCGGAGTGAAGAAGGTGGCTCATATCCATGGCGCAACCGTCACCACGCACAAGCTGCGCTGACCTAACCAAAAAGGAGCCCCAGTGAACACCCAAGACCGCTTCATCACCGTCCCCGAAACCACCCTCCCGGGCGGCATCGTCGTCCCGTCCTTCCAGGTCGGCCAGTTCGCCTGCACCCAGGGCGAAGACGGCAAAGCCGCCGTGTCGGAAACCGACGCCCCCTGGGTGCGCATCAACTACCACGCCGCCATCAAGGCCTGCGAAGCCTCCGGATACAAGCTCATCACCGAGCGCCAATGGCTCGCCATCGCCTACAACGCCGCCATGCAGGACGCCAACTGGACCAAGGGAAAGGTCGGCGATGGCAAACTCTTCCGCGGCCTGCGCAAGGGTAACGTCGGCAGCGCCCAGCCCGGCAACTGCCAGCCCGAAGACGCCAAGGAGCGCCGCTGGCTCACCCTCTCCAACGGCGAGCGCATCTGCGACCTCAACGGCAATGTCTGGCAGTGGGTGTTCGACGACGTGCAAGGCGACGAACAGGGCCTGCCGTCCATCATCGAATCCGACTCCATCAGCCTCACCACCGCGCCGTATCCCTCCATGGAAAAAGGCATGGGATGGCGCCCTGACAGCCGGCGCGATTGGTCCGGCGGTGCGCTCGTCCGGGGCGGCGCCTGGCGCTCCGGGTCCGATGCCGGCGCGTTCGGCCTCGGCAGCGGCTGGCCCGGCCACGGGAGCGGCGACGTCGGCTTCCGCTGCACCAAGTAGGTCTCTGAACCCTGGTCTCGGGTCGCCGCGCAAGCGGTGACCCACCACATGAAAGGAAATAGAATGAATCACCTCGTCCACCGCATAGTCGTCCGCGATGCCCCCGATGAAAAGTACCACGCCGACGACCACTTCGTCCTGGACCTGACCCACGACGCCTACGCCATTCCCGCCATCGCCGCTTATGCCGATGCCTGCGAGGCGGAATACCCCCTGCTCGCCGCCGATCTTCGGGACAAGATCGCCGCCAAGATCACCGCCGCCAGCGAATTCATCACCGTACCCGAAACCACCCTGCCGAACGGCACCGTCGTTCCCGCCTTCATGGTTTCCCGCTATCTCGCCTCCAAAGGCCCGGCCGGGCTTCCCCTTTCCGTACCCCATGCGGCGCCATGGGTGGAAATCAACTTCAACGACGCCAAGGAAGCCTGCGAGCGCATCAACGGCAAGCTCATCACCGAAACCCAAGCCCTGTCCATCGCCTGGAACATCAGCCAGCAGGACATCAACTGGACCGGCGGCAAAGTGGGCGAAGGCAAGCTCTACCAGGGCCTACACAAAGGCACCGTCAGCAGCGCCCAGCCTGGCGACTATGAACCATCCGACGCCGAAGAACGCCGCTGGCACCAGCTCAGCACCGGAGAGCGCATCTACGACTTCGCCGGGAACGCCTACACCTTGGTGTTCGACGACGTGCAGGGCGACGAAAACGGCCTCATCGCCAAACCCTTCGCCGACGACTCGGTTTCCATCCAGGCGCCCTATCCGAGCATGGAGAAGGGCATGGGCTGGCGCCCCGAGGCCGGTGCGAATTGGTCCGGCTATGCGCTCGTCCGGGGCGGCTACTGGGCCTCCGAGTCCAGTGCCGGCGCGTTCTACCTCGCCTACGGCTGGCCCGATTTCGAGCACTCCTACGTCGGCTTCCGCTGCACCCAATAACGGTCTCTGGACACAGGACACGGGTTCCCGGTCGCCGCGTAGCGGTGACTGGGCAATGAAAGGAGAAAGTAAATGTTTGGAATGCTCGGAAACTTGACCAAGGCAGTCGTGGGCGTGGTTGTAGAAACCCCGATTGCGATTGCCGCCGACGTAATAACGATGGGTGGAGCGATGACCGACAAGAAGGAGCCCTACACGGCAACCGCGCTCAAGGGCGTGATGAAGAACGTTGAGAACGCCACGAAGCCGGATCACGACCGCTAAAATGACCACCCAACACCCCACCCAAGAAGAACTCACCCAGTTCTCCATCCGCGCCTTCAAAGGCATCGACGTCGGCCTCGGCCAGGCCGATCCCATTGCCGACATCGCCGCCAGGCTGGAAGAGAGATACCCCGGCCACCTCATCCTGGTGCAGGTCGGAAAATTCCTCCACGGCTACGACCGCGCCGCCTACGCCATCAACATCCTCAAGCAATACCGCCTCAAGCTCGTCGGCACCGCCGCAGACCCGCACCTGCGCGTAGGCTTCCCCGCCGGCAACTTCAAGCGCCGGCTATGGACCATGGTGGCCGACTTCGGCATCCCCTACGTCGTCGCCCTGGGCAGCCAGGAAAGCGGCCGCACCCTCTACACCTCCAGCCAGCCGAGCGGCCACGCCGACGTACTCTCCGCCGTATCGCCACAAGCTATCCAGGAAGCCATCACCGACCTGCGCCAGCGCGGCGAACTCAACAAAGCCGCCGCCAAGCAACTGCTGGAAAACGCCGACCACGGCTTCCAGCTCAAAGCCCAGGCCCTGGAACTGGACACCCAGCTCCTGCAAGACATCCTCAAAATGTCCCGAGACCTGCGCAGCACCTACGGCGAAAACCTCCGCCAGTGCACGGCCCGCATCACCCGCGCCGTCATGACCTACGGCCTGGAAGAGAACAAGGCCGCCCTGCTGCGCCACCTCTCCGCCGACGTGGACCTCCTCAAGCACTACATCGCCCAGGCCCCGCGGCTAAACGGGCTCAAGTTCGCCTTCGAACATCGAGCCGGTTTAGCCGTCGAGCTTGGCCGTTTGGTCGGAGGCCTCCTCCGCAGCCTGCAGGTGCAGCCATGAAGGACGACGTGGGGAGCTTTCTGGAAAGTCCGGCAATGCGCTCGTACGGGGCGGCTACTGGAACTCCGAGTCCAATGCCGGCGCGTTCAACCTCAACAACGACTGGCCCGACAACGAGAACGACAACATCGGCTTCCGCTGACCCAAGGCAATCAAGCCCGGACGATGGCAGCGCCATCGGGGGGCCAACTCTTGGTCGAAAGCTTCCCGGGGAACCCCCGAAAGCACGGCAACACGCCAAACCGGGAACCGCCGCGGGGCCTACGGGCGCCGCGGTGGAACGCGGTGGGTTTGACACGATAAAACTCCGGGACTATCCTTCGCTCGTCATCTGCAAAAAACAGGTGATCGGGATTGGCGTCCCGGATACTACGGCGGCGAAGAGCCGTCATGCGCAAGCTATACGGCTTTTTTCATGCCTTGGTACGTCCTTTATGGGCGACTGGGCGGGAGGAGCCGCAAGGCTCGCCGGACGCCGTAGCCGGTACGCCAACTCCCGTTTCGGTCGCCCACCCCAATTGGCGTTGTGGTGTGCGGTTAAAACCCGTCTACGGAGAAACACCATGACCAAGCGCACCCCGAGCGCCCCCGCGCTCACTTTTCACAAAACCACCTTCCACCCCATAACCCGCGATGGCCATCCGTGGCTTACCGCGTCCGAGATTGCCGCAGCCCTGGGCTACTCCAGCGATGACGCAATCAGCCGCATCTACCGCCGACGAGCCGGTGAATTCACTGCGGCAATGTCCGAGACGGTCAAACTGACCGCCTCGGGGAATTTGCAGAAAGAAGTCCGCATCTTCTCCTTGCGTGGCGCCCACCTCCTGGGAATGTTCGCCCGCACCGAGCGCGCCGCCGAGTTCCGCCGCTGGGTGCTGGACATCCTGGAGCGCGAAACCGCCGCGCCCAAACTACCAGCGCCGCCCGCCATCGACCTGCGGGCGATGATTGCGGAATACGGCAGCTCCCCAACCGTCACCCTGCCGCCGGCGGTGAAAAGCGCCCTCAATCGCAAGGCGTGGGCGCTGGCCCATGACGCCTTCGAGCTGTGCCAGGAATATCTGGAACGGCGCGTGGCCTATCACAGCGAGGTAGGTTGGCCTCGGCGCCTGGCAGAGAAACGGGCGCTTGAGATCGTTGATGAAACCACGCTCGACATGGCGCTCGCCCCGCGTCATTACGACAGGTTATCCGGCATCCTCGTGACTGTCGATTTAATGGCGGATTCGGTGAAGCAATTTCGCGCGGAGCTGGACCGGGAAATTAGCAAGCTGCGCGAGAAAGGGGTGATTCGATGACGACGAAAATCCTGATAGGGGAACGCTTCGGACGGTTAACTGTCAGCTCACGCGATGGCAATAAATGGCTTTGCCAATGCGACTGCGGAGGCTCCAATAGGGTCGTCACAGCAAAGCTGCTCAATGGGAATGTACGAAGCTGCGGTTGCTTGAGGAAGGAAATAGCTGGAGCTTCCCTGCGAACGCATGGCGCATCGAATTCACTGACCTATCTACGCTGGAGGTCAATGCGTGCGAGATGCCTATTGCCAACATCGAAGAGTTATCCAAAGTACGGAGGACGAGGAATCACTATCTGCGAACGATGGCGAGATTCGTTCGTGAATTTCTTGGCAGACATGGGCGAATGTCCTGGTCCAGAAATGACCATGGAACGAATCAATAACGAAAAAGGGTATAGCCCGGAAAACTGCCGCTGGGCCACACGCAAAGAGCAGAACAGAAACACATCGCGTTCTCGCATGTTCAGGATCAATGGCGAGCAAAAGACGCTTTCGGAATGGTGCGAAATATTCGGAGTTGGGTACTACACCGCCCATAAGCGCCTGCGACTTGGAAAGAGCATTGAAGTTGCTCTTGGAATTTCCAAATGAAACTGCGCCAGCACGAAACCGGCGGCCGGGACAGAACCGAATCCATCCAATCCTACCGCGCCATGCTGCGGCACACCGGATCAACCCTTTCGCAACGGAGACACCACCCATGAGAAAGCGCTCCCGCTACCGCCCCAAGCCCGTCATGACCTGGATGCCGACCTCCGACCAGATGAACATCGCCATCATGACCTACCTGTTCGACGACAAACTGGCCCGCGGCGAATTCGACGACATCGACGGCAACACCCTCGCCTTCCTCCTCAACGTCGCCCGCAAGCTGGCCAACGACGCCAACAACCAGGAGCAGATCGAGCGCGCCGACAAAGCCATGGAAGCCTTCCTCGGCATCCGCCAGCGCCGGGAGCGCACCGGCAAATGGGGCGCCAACGGGGAAGAACTGGTGTCCATGCGCGAACACCTACCGCCCCTGGCCGACTACATGACCAGCCAGCCGGTGCACCGGCTACAGGCGGCGCGGAGCTACGTGCTGAAGGTGAATCGGCGGATGCATGAAGAGGGTGCTCTGTTTGCGGATGTGGAGGTGGATGGGTCGTTGGTTAATGTGCGGAGGGCGGCGTGAATAGCACCGAAAGCATAGAGAACCATATCTTGCGGATTATGGTACGTCATATAGTGCAGTCCCAATATTTTCTTAGGGGCCTATGCGCATATTCATGCATGAGCGATTTCAATGCGATTGAAACGGGAGCATATGACGTTGGTTATTGCCTGGACGCTGTTCATTCCGGCCCAATTCGGGACAATCGCCCATGAGCTTCACCACCAACAATTTCACAACCCTGGGGATCGAAGAGGCCGCCGAGTTTATCGGTGTCCACGCCAATACCCTGCAGGAAATGGCGAAATCTGGCGAAGTCCCCGGGGCCAAGGTAGGGAAATCCTGGCGATTCGTGGACGTTGACCTGGTGGAATATCTGCGCTCACAATACCCGGCCAATCAACCCGTCATCCGTAAATCATGTCCCTCTACCAGCGCGGCGAAACATGGTGGGCGTACATCGTCCACAACGGCCAGCGAATTAGACGCTCTCTTGCCACATCGGACAGGAAGGAAGCGCAGCGGAAATACGACGAGCTTAAAGCTAGTCTCTGGACTGAACGAGTAGCCGGCCACTCCTTCTACAGCGCCATGGTCGCATGGCTAAAAGAGGCAGACCGAGGTGACGAGGACAAATACCGCCTGGCGGCATTCAAGGACAACTACCCAGACCGGCCACTCTCCGAGGTGACAGCCGAAAGCATCGAGCAGGCCCTGGCCGACAAGACACCGGCAACCTACATGCGCTACCGCAATCTACTGGTGGCCATCCTGAACCTGGCCAAGCGCAACGGCTGGGTTGAAAAAATTCCCCGCCTGTCCGTCAGAAAGCAGCCCCCAGGCCGGATACGTTTTCTCACCCGAGAAGAAGCCTGCCGACTAATCACCGAACTACCCGACCATCTGGCCACCATGGCAGCTTTCGCGCTGGCCACCGGACTCCGACAAGCCAACGTCACCCACCTCGAATGGTCCCAGGTGGACATGGTCCGGCGCGTCACCTGGATTCACCCCGACCAATCAAAAAGCCGGAAGCCCATCGGCATCCCGCTTTCCAATGAAGCCATGGCCGTGCTCAAGGGGCAGGAAGAAAAGGATGATCGGTGGGTGTTCCCCTATCGTGGGAAGCCCATCGACAAAATCAAGACCGCATGGGGGAAAGCCCTGGAGCGGGCACGGATTGAGAATTTCACCTGGCACGACCTGCGCCACACCTGGGCCAGCTGGCACATCATGAACGGTACGCCGATTGAGGTGCTGCAGAAGCTGGGCGGATGGAGCGACATCCGAATGGTGCTACGATACGCCCACCTCGCACCGGAACACTTGGCCCAGTATGCCGGGAACACGGCACCCTACAGCCCGAAGGTTGAGGCAAAGCGTGTGGCGTGATGTGTGGCGTAACGGAGCGGATTGTGGCTGATTGTGGCGTAATTTCAGCCAAAAAGAAAAGGGCTTACTCGCGTAAGCCCTTGATTCTGGTGGGTGGTACAGGGATTGAACCTGTGACCCCTGCCGTGTGAAGGCAGTGCTCTACCGCTGAGCTAACCACCCGAAAGGCCGCTATTAAAACACAAGTCGGGGAACCAGGTCAAATTTGAGAAG
>JAJZSR010000067.1:0-4707 GCA_021849595.1 Pseudomonadota bacterium
CGCCTGCATCCCACTACGGGGTCGCATCCCCAAAGGGGCCCCTGCTCCGCCCTTCGCGGTCGCGCTATTGGCTTGGCGCGGGATGCGCAAATCTGCTCGCACATTGCCTCGCTATCATCCCGCGATCCGGTGAAATATCCGGGTTAGGGCAACGGGCCGAGGCGAATTCAAGCCGCCCTGTGCATGGGGGGCCGCCCGACCTCGGTGGCCTCCTTCACTTCCATGAGTTTCCCGCTGCGCACGTCGTAGACATAGCCGTAGATAGGAATGTCCTGGGGTACCAGGGGATGCATGCGGATGTGGCGCACGTCGTCCACGACGCTTTTTTCCTGATTGGATATCGTCAGCCAGTCGATGAACTCGCCGTCCGGGCGCCCTTCGTTTACACCCGGATCGACCCACTTGCCTTGTTGCAGCGTCGCGGTGCGCAAGCTGTTGCGCAGTAAACTGCGCATGACGTCGTCGGTGAAGGTTTCCATGCCGCAGTCGGTGTGGTGCACGACGAACCACTCGCGCGTCCCCAGCAGCTTGTAGGAAATAATCAGCGAGCGTATCGCGTCATCGCTCGCGCGCCCGCCGGCATTGCGGATGACGTGCGCATCGCCTTCGGCCAGACCGGAGAACTTGGCCGGATCGAGACGGGCGTCCATGCAGGTGAGTATGGCAAAACGCCTCGCGGGAGGCATGGCCAGCTTGGCTTTGTCGCCGAAGGTTTCGCTGTAACGCCGGTTGGCGGCGAGAACTTCGTCAAGAATCTTGCTCATGATGGGGCTCCTGACAGTCATGCGGCCACGCGAGTCGACAGGAGAAGCCGGGCGCCGGGCCGCTGAGCCCCGGCTCCCCTGCCCCGGCAGCCCCCGGATGGGGGTATGGGGTGGGGGTTTTTTTATAGCACAACCGCCCGGCAATGGCCGCCGCGGCCAAACGGCCGGTTCAGATGCCGAAGGAGCGGAGCAGCACCTGCTGCTGGGGGTGCAGATTGAAATCCACGGACATCATCACCGACAAGGCCGTGATGATGACGATGGAAAACAGGAAGAGCTTCCTCGCCCAGGCCCGGTCGTCGGTGGCCTTGCGGCCGGACCATGCCATATGCAGCCAGTACCCGCCCATGGCGCCGGCCACGGCCAGGTAATTGAAGCCGGTGTAGCGCCCGGCTGTGAGCATCAGCGCGGCCACCAGAAAGGCGGCGACGTACAGCACGATCTGTTTCTTGGCTGCCGTGACGCCGCGCGCCACCGGCAGGACCGGAATGGCGGCCGCGGTGTAGTCCTGCAGGCGGAAGATCGCGATGGCGTAGGAATGCGGCATCTGCCACAGGCTGAAGATGAGCAGCAGGATCAGCGCGCCGAGATCGAAATGGTTGCTCACCGCGCAATAGCCTGCCAGCGGCGGCGCTGCGCCGGACAGGCTGCCCACGAGCGTGCCATAAACCGAATTGCGCTTCAGGTAGAGGCTGTAAAGCCCCACATAGACGACGAATCCGACCAGTACGATGCAGACGGTAAGCGGATTGGTCGCCCGGTACAGCAGGGCAAAGCCGGCCAGCCCCAGTATCGAACCGTAGGCCAGGGCCGCATGGGGAGACATGAGCCCCCGCACCAGGACACGATTGCGCGTGCGCTGCATGCGCCCGTCGATGTCCCGGTCGATGACGTTGTTGAAAACGCAGCCCGAGGCCACCACCAGAGAAATTCCCAGCGCCGCGGCAAGGAACAGATCGAGATCGATATGCCCCCGGGAGGCGAGGAAAAAACCCCCGGCCACGGACACCAGGTTGCCCAGGACGATGCCGGGCTTGGCCACACGCAGGTAGTTGCGCAAGTCCGAAGGGGCCATCAATGGGAATCCATGCCCGCCATGTCCGGCATGGCGGCGTTCCGGGAAGCGGAGGCCGTCGCCGCGGCCGGCGTGCCCGCCATGAGCGAGTCGTCCATCATACGGATATGGGTGTTGTACATGATCCAGATGCTGCCGCCCACGAGGATGGCGATGATCAGCACCGTATAGGCCATGGCCATGACGTTCCAGCGCTGCTCGGACGAAGTGTCCAGGTGCAGAAAGTAATGCATGTGCACCAGGATCTGCACCACCGCGGCCAGGAAGATTCCGGCAATGATGAACGAGCGCGGCAAAGTGCCGTTCATCACCAGGCCGAAGGGGATGACGGTGAGGACGATGGAAAGAACGAAGCCGGTGAGATAGCTCTTCAGCGTCCCGTGGCTGGCCCCGGAGGTATCGGCGTGCGCGTGCTGCATTACATGACTCCCAGCAGATAGACGATGGTAAAGACGCCGATCCACACGATGTCCAGGAAATGCCAGAACATGCTCAGGCGCATGAGGCGGGAGCGGATGGGCGTGGTGAGTCCTTTGTTCGTGACCTGGTAAATCATCACCGCCATCCAGATCAGGCCGAAGCTCACATGGGTGCCGTGCGTGCCCACCAGCGTGAAAAAGGCGGATAGGAAGCCACTGCGGTCCGGGCCGTGGCCTTCCAAAACCATGTGGGTAAACTCGTTCACTTCCATACCGATGAAGCCCAGGCCCAGAAAGAAGGTGAGGATCAGCCAGCCGACCACCTGGTTGCGGGCGTTTCTGTTCATGGCCAGGACGGCGAAGCCGTAGGTCACGCTGGAGAACAGCAGGAACATGGTCTCGCCGAACACGTAGCGCAGGTTGAACAGTTCCTTGCCCGTCGGCCCGCCGGCGTAGTTGTGGCTCAGCACGGCGTAGGTGGCGAAGATCGACGCGAACAGGATGCAGTCGGTCATGATGTACAGCCAGAACCCGAAGGTCTGGGTGGCGGTCGCGTCGTGCCCGTGGTCGGCGTGCGCGGGATAAGTCAGAACGTCAGCAGTCATGGGGTTATACCTGGTGCACGAAGTAAGGGGCCGGCTCGGCGTCTTCACGCGTGGCGTCGGCGTTTGCCAGTTGCCGGTGATGTTCGTTCTCGATGCGTTCGACCTCGGCGGCCGGCACGTAGTAATCCACGTCGTCGTTGGCGGAGCGCACGATCAGGGTGACGAGCATGCCCAATGCCCCCACCAGGGCCAGCCACCAGATGTGCCAGACCATGGCGAAGCCGAAGGCGAAGGCGAACATGCCGATGACGAAGCCCGCCGGCGTGTTTTTGGGCATATGGATGTCGTGGTACTTGGCCGGGCGCTGGTAGGCGATGCCTTTTTCCTTCATGTCGGTGAAGGCGTCCAGATCGTGCACCACGGGAATCTCGGCGAAGTTGTAGAACGGCGGCGGCGAGGCAACTGCCCACTCCAAAGTGTGGCCGTTCCAGGCATCGCCGGTCACGTCGCGCAGCGCTTCGCGATTCTTGATGCTGACGACCAACTGCACCGCTTGGCAGATGATGCCGACGAAGATGATCACGGCGCCCACGGCGGCTACTTCGAGGTAGGGCTGCCAGGCCGGGTTGTCATAGTGGCTCAGGCGCCGCGGCATGCCCATGAAGCCCAGGGCATAAAGCGGCATGAAGGCGACCAGGAAGCCGATGGCCCAGGCCCAGAAAGCGCGTTTGCCCCATTTCTCGTCCAGGCGGAAGCCGAAGGCCTTGGGGAACCAGTAGGCGTAACCGGCGAAATAGCCGAACAGGGCGCCGGGGATCAGCATGTTGTGGAAGTGCGCCACCAGGAATTCGCTGTTGTGCAGCACGAAGTCGGCCGCCGGCACGGACATGAGGACGCCGGTCATGCCGCCGATGGTGAAGGTGACGATGAAGGCCAGGGTCCACAGCACCGGGGTGGTGAACTGCACCCGTCCGCGGTACATGGTGAACAGCCAGTTGAAGATTTTCACGCCGGTGGGCACGGCGATGATCATGGTGGCAATGCCGAAGAAGGCGTTCACATCGGCGCCCGCGCCCATGGTGAAGAAGTGGTGCAGCCAGACCGCGAAGGACAGCACGCCGATGGCGATGCTGGCGTAGATCATGGAGTGGTAGCCGAACAGGCGCTTCTGGGAGAAGGTCGCCACCACCTCGGAGAACATCCCGAAGGCCGGCAGGATGACGATGTAAACCTCGGGATGGCCCCAAATCCAGAACAGATTGGGGAACATCATCAAATTGCCGCCCAGGCTGTTGGTGAAGAAATGCATGCCCAGGTAGCGATCCAGGGTCAAGAGCGCCAGGGTCACCGTCAGCACCGGGAAGGCCATCATGATGAGCGCCGTGGTCACGAAGATGGCCCAGGTGAATACTGGCAGTTTCATGTAGGTCATGCCCGGGGCCCGCATCTTCACGATGGTGACGAAGAAGTTGATGCCGGTCATGAGCGTGCCTATGCCGCCCAACTGCAGGCTCCAGATCCAGTAGTCCACGCCGGGGCCCGGGCTGTATTGAGTCTCGGACAAGGGGGGGTAGCCCGTCCAGCCGGCATGGGAAAAGTCGCCCACGCCCAGGGACACCATCACCAGGGCGGCGCTGATCACGGTGAGCCACAGGCTGATGGCGTTCATGAAAGGGAAGGCTACGTCGCGTGCACCGATCTGCAACGGCACCGCGATGTTCATCAGGCCGATGAAGAAGGGCATGGCCACGAAGATGATCATGATGGTGCCGTGGGCGCTGAAGATCTGGTCGTAGTGGTAAGGCGGCAGATAGCCCTGCGACGGCCCTTCGGCGATGGCCTGCTGGGCGCGCATCATGATGGCGTCGGCGAAGCCGCGCAGCAGCATGACCAGGGCGAGGACC
>JAJZSR010000067.1:4717-13071 GCA_021849595.1 Pseudomonadota bacterium
TTCCGATCTCATGACGAGGGCAAGAATCACGTACATGACGCCGATGCGCTTGTGATCCACGCTGGTGAGCCATTCCTTCCACAGGTAACTCCACTTGCCGGCGTAAGTGATGAGACCCAGGATCGCGGCGCCCATCAGCAGCGCGATGCCGACCGTCCACATGACGATGGCGTTGTCGAAGGGAATGGCGGAAACGGTGAGTTTGCCGAAAAGTGCGGAATCCATAGTCGGGAGCCTCTCAAACGCCCATCTTCATGCCGGGCATCTGCGCCGCCCGGGGAGGATTGGCCATGTATTTCTGGATGATGTCGTCGAATAGGTGGGGTTTCACCGCGGAGAAATAGGCCGGCGGATTGTTCTGGCTGGGCGTTTCCAGGGCCTTGAAGGCCGCCGTGTCCAGATCGCCGGGCGATTGCCTCACTTGTTTCACCCATGCGTCGAAGCCCTCCCGGGAGGTCGCCACGGTATCGAAATACATGCCCGAAAAGCCGGCGCCGCTGAACTGGGTGTTCAGCCCCTCATAGGTGCCCGCATGGTCGGCCACCAGATGCAGCCGGGTCTGCATGCCGGCCATGGCGTAGATCTGGCTGCCCAGGCGCGGGATGAAGAACGAGCTCATCACCGTGTCCGAGGTGATGCGGAAACTCACCGGCACCCCGGTAGGGATCACCAGCCGGTTCACCGTAGCGATGCCCAGGTCGGGATAGATGAACAGCCATTTCCAGTCCATCGCCACCGCTTCCACGCGCACCGGCCGGACGTTCGAGGCGATGGGCTTGTAAGGGCTCAGGTCATGGGAGGATTTCCACACCAGCACGCTCAGCGCCGCAACGATCAGGGTCGGCACGATCCAGATGATGGTTTCGATCTTGCCGGAGTAGTCCCATTTGGGCTGGTAGGTCGCCGCCTTGTTGGAGGCGCGGTATTTCCACGCGAAGGCGAAAGTCATGACGATGACCGGCACGACCACGATGAGCATGAGGCCGAAGGCGGTGAGGATGAGGGTTTTTTCATTCGCCCCGATCGGCCCCATGGGGTCCAGCAGGGCCCAGTTTCCGCTCCCGCAACTGCCCGCGCAGGCCAGCGCTCCCTGCGGCAACCAGCCGCGCCATGTTTGCTTAGCGTTCTCCACGTCCGCGTTTCCTTAACAAGTCATTAGAGATGGACAGCGGCGCGGGGCGACGCGCCATCTCCTTTGCGAGCGGCCACCCCTACGCCTGGCGACGGGCATCATGCCTTACGGGATGCGTAATTGCCATCAAAGAATTGAATTGATGGATTAAAGTCCACACCTTCCCGCAGAGCGCGCCGCACAGGGGGAACTCTAATGAAATTAGAAAATAATTAAATATTGGTTAACCCGGCAAGCCGCCTGGGAAACGCATGGTTGCTTGTTATATGCGTCTGACACCCGAGATGATACGATCACAACGAAGGCAAACCATTCCAGATAGAAGGGCTATCCGGCCGGTTTATAAACTTATTTAATTATTAAGATATTGTCGGGCGGGCAATCTTTATTGATAAATATTTTTTATCTAATGGCGGCTGGCACAGACGCCGGAAAAGGCTCACGAACGCGCCCCGCCCGCCGTTCTTTTTGGCGGTAGCGAGAGACGGCTCGGCAGACGGCCATGCGCCGGCAGGTCATCACGCCCCATCGTCCGGGGCGCGCCCCAAACACACCTCGCAGCCAAGCTTACGTTTGACCGAAAATGGAGAGTTGCGTGGAAAAAAAACGGCCCGCGCCAGGCGGGCCGCTCAAGTCGCCCGAGAGGAACTCAGGCCTTGGCCGAGAAGGCGTCGCAATAACCGTCGGGGCTGATGGAGCCATCGACGATCTTGCACTTGCCCATCGCCTTGGCATTGGCCCCGGGAATGAACTGGATGCACAGGCTGCAATGTTTGCCGCCATTGGGATGGTCCTGGTAATGCATCGCTGCCTTGGGCACGCCGGCCACGGCTTCACGTGTCATCACGCCGGTGGCAGTCACCACGGCGATGGACGCGAGCAGCGCGCTGCCCTTGAGAAAGCCGCGACGGCTGACTTTTTCGTTCAATACTTCGAGTTGTTTGAGGTCCTTCATTTCGATCTCCATACACTGCACTTCAACAGCCGCCGGGCATGTGCCCGACAGCGCCACCGACAACCGCGGATGGGCCCGATACGTCAGCCCCCGCGCTCGCGTTCAAAAAAAGCCCCAGCCGAAGGCCGGTGGGCTCTGGCTCGATATCACCCGCCCGCCGGGCGAGAAAATCACCGAGCCGCTGCCCGAACCCGGATACGCGTAATACCAGACCTGTTGGTTGCCGAGCATGAACTTCTGCGCCGGCTGACCCAGCAGGGCCGCCACCTGATCCCCGGACATGCCGGCCTGGACTTTGTGCCAGTTGTCCCGCACCGAGCTCTCTTTGTTGTGGATCTGCTGGGCCTCCTGGCGCGCCGCCGCCTGCGCCGCTTTGGCCGACTCGGCTTGCTGCGCCTGCAACTGCTTGACCTGGGCGCGCAACTCGTTCAGTTCCTGCTTGTCGGGTGCCGGCGCAGGGGCGACGGCGGGAGTAGGCGCCGCGGGATGCTGCGCCTGCTCCAACTGGTTCACCCGCGCCGCGAGGCCGTGTACCTCGCTGCGCAGTTCGCGCAACTCGCGCAACAGCACGGCATTGCCGTCCCCGGCAGCCCAGGCCGGAGCGCTGCTCAGCAACAGCCCAGCCGCCAGGAGTCCCGCCAGACGCTGAGTTTTAAGCGGTCCTGCTCGTTGTTTGGCCATGATGTTCCTTTTTCCAGTCACTTTAGAAGCTGCCCGCCCCGTCACACCGGCGCGGGCAGAGAGCGGGTTACCACATGAACCAGCCGTACAAGAACACGGTGTTGTTGTCGGAGGCGCTGCGGCCGGCTCCGTCATAGTTGGAGGAGGCGCCATTGAACTTGGTGTATCCGGTGTACTGCACGCCGACCTGGATGTTCTGCCAAGGCAGATAGGCGGCTTGGAGCAAGTACCCTGTGGTATCGGGGCTGCCGCTTAGAGAGCCGGACCCCGGTTTCACTGTTAAGCTCCCAACGTTGCCACTGTACAACAAGGCATCGCTGCTGCCCCAGTTGTTGAAATAGCCCAGGGAGACTGACTTGCTGTCGCCAAAATGATAAGTGCCGTTCAACCGCACGGTGTTAAGCGTGTCCGAGGTGTTGCTTACGGCCCCAATCGCGTGGCTTGCATCCAGCGTCTGATTTTCATGCACGTAGGTTCCGCGCACCACCAGCGAGTTGTCGCCGAATTGGCGTTCGTACTGGGCGTCTATACCAGTGTCCAGATAGGCATCTGTGGCCGATGTTGACGAAAGTGAGCCACCGCCGTTGCTCGCAGGCGTTGCATTCAAGTAGATGCCGTACGTTCCGACCTCCAAATAATTAGGCCCAAAGTTATGCTGCAGGGCTAGGCGCCAATAGGGTGCAACACCGTTAACCAATGCCGGGGTGTCGGTGGGCAGGCGCGTCGGGCTGCCAGGCTGCTCGGAACGGTATACGCTCACGTCGGCATATACAGTGTCGTCCCACATGGCATAACCGCCCAGGCCTGCCACCGTCTGGCCCAAATTGAATATCTGGGGCGAATAGCCGAAGCCATAGCCGATGGAGGAATGGATGAAGGGAAATCCCCAGGCCGGCGTATCCTGCCAGACATCCTCGACCGTCGGGTTGTTGTTCAAATCCAGGCCATAGATCAAGTCGTCGCCGCCGAAGGTCGCGTGGTTGGCGTAGCGGATGTCGGTGTTGTCGATGGTGAAATGATCCGGGCTCGGTTCATAAGTGAACTGGATGAACGAACCCATGTGGGGCGACATTTCGCCGGCGAAGAAGAAACTCATCTGGCGCGGGAACTGGATGGTGTTGTTCTGGACGTAGTCGCCGCTGCCCTGGGGCCGTGCCTTGCCCACGTTGCTGTACGACGTCTGGAACATGGCCGAGAAGGGCGGGATTTCGTTGATCTTCAACGCCGGCATGCCGCCTCCGGCGCTGGCCTGCACCTGCTGCAGCCCCGTCAGGGTATAGCCGTTGAGCTTGAACAAGCGGCCGAAGGAGGTCAGTTCCGGATAGGTGGTGTGACAGGCGGCGCAAGCCAAGCCGGTCTGGCGCGCGAAGCTGGGCACCGCCCAGGCGGATTGGGAAAAGCCCAAGGCCGCGGCGGACAGGCCCAGGCCGAGAGCGATACTGCGAGACAGGATACTCATGGAAAACTCCCTAAAGGTTGAATACACGCCCGCTGCAAGCGGCACCATACTTAAATTACACTTAAATATCACTACAAAACGACCTGTATATCCTCTTTTACGTTTTTATAGGCCCTCCATCTCCACACTGTCAACCCTCCCCGCGCCCGGCGTCAGAAACCCGTGGTTTCCCGCACCTGGTCGAAGATGGCTTGGTAGTCGTGCTGCCAGCCCTCGAACACCGGCTTGAGGGCCGGATCGGGGAACATCTCTTCCAACGCGCGCGGCGGCATGGCCACCACGATGGACTGGTTGCCTTCGGCAAAGATGGTGATGCTCAAAGGCAGATAGGGAATCAGCTCTGGGTACTTGCGGGTGAGCCGGTCGATCTGGTCGTACTTGCCGAAGAACACCACGCGGTACATGTCGCTCTTGAAATGCATCTTGGCGAGGTTTTCGTTCACTTGCTGCAGGCGCGTGATGGTGTAGCCGCGCGCCGTGATGGCGTTTTGCAGCGTCGTCATGGCCTCCGGGAACATCTGCTGGCTGCGCGCCATGAGCAGACCCTCGGCCTGGGCCGGAGCCGCCAGGAACAGGCCCAGCCACAGGATGCAGGACGCGAGCCATGGGCGCGACTTCACAGCGTGGCCTCCTGCATGATGGCGAGATAGCGGTCGTGCATCTCCTTGCATAATTCATCGAGCTCGCTGTTGTTGAACAGCTTGCTCACCACTTCCGGATTCACCGCCATCAGCGTCACCTTGCCCTCGTGCTCCACCACGGTGATGCGGCACGGCAGGAACAGGCCCACGCGCGGATCGATGGCGAGCGCCTTATTGAGGAAAGGAACGTCGCAGAAATAGACGATGACCTGATGCGGGTTGGCCTTGTCCGGTGTGGTCAGGCCGTACTCCACGGGCTGGTCGCGCCCGACGAAGAAGTTGTCGCTGTCGATGGCCTGGGTGAGGTTGTGAAGCGTGGTCTTCAGGTCGTAGGGCGACTGCACGATCAAATCCGGCTGGAGCCCCGCCACGCTGCCGGCGGCGGAGGTTTTTTCCGTGCTCCGGAAGCTGCGCACGTAGGCGACCAGGTCGTCGATGTCGCGCTTGGTCAACCCGGCTTTGACGAAAGAGATCATCGGCGTGCCGGCACGGCCGTGGATGAGCACGGCGCGGATCATGGCGTCCGGCGCCGAGGCCAGAAAACCCCCGTTGTTGAGCGCGGGCGGCATGATGGGCAGACCGCGCGGGCGCGAGAAGGTGACGCCCGTGCCCTTGCCGCCCTGGCCGTCGGCGCCGTGGCACATGGCGCAATGTTCGGCGAACAACTGCTTGCCGTGTTCGGGGTTGCCCTTGACGGGCGCGTCGGTATACGTCGGCACCGGGCCGTGGTACCAGGAACGGATATAACGGACGATGGCGTCGACCTCCGCATCGCTCAGGCGCGTGAACGCTGGCATGACCCGGCCCGGGCGTCCGTGCCGTATGGTCGCGGCCAGATATTGGTTGCTTACCGTCGCCTGAAAGGAGGGCAGGGACAGGGGCACGCCTATGCCGCCGCTGCCCGTTTCGCCGTGGCAGACCGCGCAGTTCTGCGCGAACAGCTTGGCGCCGTCGGGAGCGTCCGCCCAGACGGCTTGCTGCGCGGCAGCCAGAACGATCAGCAGAAAAGCAGTGATGAAGCGCACGGGTCGGCAATCAACACATATTTCGATATGTGTGTATTAATAACCCATTGTTGCAGGCCGTCAACGCCGATGGCGTTCCCAGCCCCTTATCGACCGGCCGAATGTTGCCAATAAAAGACAATTAAGTCTTATTTAAGAATGCGCGCCGTCCGGCTCAGGCCGGCTGGGCATGCCAGCGCTGGATGGCCGGCGGCGCCTCTTCCGCCGCAAAGCTGACGATGTCCCAGGCCTCGGCATCTTCCAGCAGGGTGCGCAGCAGGCGGTTGTTGAGAGCGTGGCCGGATTTGTGCGCTTCGTAGCGCCCGAGGATGGGCTTGCCCAGCACATAAAGGTCGCCGATGGCGTCCAGCATCTTGTGCTTGACGAATTCGTCCTCGTATCTCAGGCCGTCGGCATTGAGCACACGGTAGTCGTCCACCACGATGGCATTGTCCAGGCTGCCGCCCAGGGCCAGGCCGTTGCTGCGCAGATATTCAACCTCCTGCATGAAACCGAAGGTACGCGCACGCGCCACTTCCTTGATGTAGGACGTCTCGCCGAAGTCCACCACGGCGGTCTTGCCGGTGCGCTCGAACACCGGATGGTCGAAGTCAATGGTGAATTCGAGGCGGAAGCCGTTGTAAGGCGCTAGGCTCACGTGTTTGTCCCCTTCCTCCACGACCACGGGCTTGAGCACCCGCAGATATTGCTTGGGCGCGGCCTGCTCGACGATGCCGGCCGATTGCAGCAGGAATACGAAGGGTGCCGCCGAGCCGTCGAGGATAGGCACTTCCGGGCCGTCGAGGTCGATCACCGCGTTGTCGACCCCCAGGCCGGCAAGCGCCGACATCAGGTGTTCGACCGTGGCCACCTTGGCACCCGGGCCTTCCAGGGCGGAACACAGCCGCGTGTCGGTGACGCGATAGGGATCGACCGGGATGTCCGCCGGCGGATCGAGGTCGATGCGCCGGAACAGAATGCCGGTGTTCTCTGCAGCCGGGCGCAGGGTCATTTCCACCTTGACGCCGGTGTGCAGGCCCACGCCGGTGGCGTGGATCAAATTCTTGAGGGTACGCTGACGGATCATGGCGCTATTTTAATCGCCCGCCGGGCCGCGTCCAAGGCGAACCGGCCCGCCGCGAGGCGCGGGGAGAGAGTGCCGCGCCCCGCGGCACGGGCCGAAAGCCCCGGCACCGCGGCTCAGTCGGCCTGCTTGCGCAGGAAAGCGGGGATGTCGAGCATTTCCACGCCCGACTCCACCATCGCCTGCACCGTCTGCTGGCGCCGGTTGCGCATGACATTAGGCATCTCCGGCTCGTCCCCGCCCATGGCCATGGGCTGGTTGTCGGTGCCGTTGCGCACCACGACCTGCATGGGCTTGGGCTGGGTACGCGCCACGGGGTTGCCCAGGCCGGTCGCCACCATGGTGACGCGCAGGTTTTCTTCCATGCCCTCGTCGATCACCTGACCGACGATCACGGTGGCTTCCTCGGCGCTGTAGGCCTTGATGGTGCTCATCACCTCGTGTACCTCGCGCATCTTGATGTTGGAGGAGGCGGTGATGTTGACCAGGATGCCGCGCGCGCCGTTCAGGTTCACGTCTTCGAGCAGCGGGCTGGCGACCGCCTGCTCGGCGGCGATCTTGGCGCGGTGCTCGCCGGTGGCGGTGGCCGAGCCCATCATGGCCATGCCCATCTCGCTCATCACCGTGCGCACGTCGGCGAAATCGACGTTGACCAGGCCGGGGCAGTTGATGACTTCGGCAATGCCGCCCACCGCGCCGTGCAGCACATTGTTGGCGGCCTTGAAGGCGTCCAGCATGGACACGTCCTCGCCCAACACCTGCATGAGCTTGTCGTTGGGAATGATGATGAGGGAATCGACATGCCGCGCCAGCGCTTCGATGCCGGAATTGGCCGCGCGCACCCGCTTGCCTTCGAAGGCGAAGGGCTTGGTTACCACCGCCACGGTGAGTATGCCCAGCTCCTTGGCCACCTCGGCCACCACGGGCGCCGCGCCCGTGCCGGTGCCGCCGCCCATGCCGGCGGTGACGAACAGCATATCGGCGCCATCGATCAGCTCGGCGATGCGCTCGCGGTCTTCCAGCGCGGCCTCGCGGCCGATTTCCGGATTGGCGCCGGCGCCCAGTCCCTTGGTCACGCCCGAGCCCAGTTGCAACTGGACCTTGGCCTGGTTGCGCTTGAGCGCCTGGGCATCGGTGTTGATGGCAATGAATTCCACCCCCGTCAGCCCCGAAGTAATCATGTGATCCACGGCGTTGCCGCCGCACCCGCCCACACCGATGACCTTGATCACCGCGTCCTGGGTCTGCTCGTCCATCAACTCAAACATATTGGCCATAACACTCTCTCCTTTGGTAAATCATCACTGCACTCAAACCGGGCCGCCGGGCGCGCGCCCTTGCCCCATTGCACCGAGCCGCCGCGAAGCGACCCTAAAAACTGTTCTTGAACCATGACTT
>JAJZSR010000068.1 GCA_021849595.1 Pseudomonadota bacterium
CTGGCTGGAAAGCCTGCGCCTGGAACTGGCGGCCAGCGGAATCTCGGTGGTCACGGTATCGCCCGGCTACATCGACACCCCCATGACCCGCGTCAACCCCTATGCCATGCCCTTCCGCATGAGCGCCCCACAGGCCGCGGGCAAAGTGGCCCAGGCCATCGCCCGGCGCCGCCGCCATGCCGTGATTCCCTGGCAAATGGCCCTCGTGGCCCGAGCACTGCGCTGCATGCCCGATGCCTGGTATGACCGCCTGTTCGCCCGCGCACCGCGCAAGCCGCGCGGCCTGCCATTGTGAGCGGGCGCGACTTCACGCCCGAATATCTGGAACGCGCGCTCAAGCGCATGCTCCAGGATGCCCCGGACGCCGACGGCGCGCTGGTGCGCCGGCTGCTGTTCCTGCTGCGTCCGCGCAAGCGCGGCGACAGCGCCACGGCGGCCACCCACTTGGCCGACCTGCTGGGCCTGGTCGAGCGCAATCCGGCCTATGCCGCGGCTTTGCGCGGCCATCTGCTAGCCCTGCTGGAGCGCTATCACCTGGGTGCCCTGCTCATGGACAGCGGCATCCTGCCGGTGCGCGATTTCCGCGCCGAATTGTCGCGCCGCCTGCGCTTCAAGTGGCTGCCGCCGCTACCGGACGGGGACTCCCTGCGTGACTGGCT
Organism: Pseudomonadota bacterium; assembly: GCA_021849595.1. GTDB lineage: Bacteria > Pseudomonadota > Gammaproteobacteria > Burkholderiales > Thiobacillaceae > JAJXXS01. The sequence continues at coordinate 660 of JAJZSR010000068.1, forward strand.
GGAGAACGCGCTGGAACGCGGCGACGAGGCCTGGATCGCGGGCGTGGACGCTGCGCTGTGGCTGCGCCTGCTGGCGGCATCGGGACTGAACGGCGCGGGCACGCCCGGCGTGCTGCAGGAAAAACTCGCCAACGCCATCAACGGCCTGTCGCATCGGCTTGCCGCCGGCGGCCTGGACCCCGAGCTGTTGCGCCTGGAGCCGGACTTGCAGCGCCACGCCTCCCCCTTCCTGGCCCAGCACGAGGAAATCCATGCCCTGCTCGGCACGCCAGAGTCGGCAGATGCCGCGCAAGCGCGCGTGCTGCTGGCCCAATGCCGCAACGTCCTCGAACGCCTGGCGCGGCGCAGCCGCCATGCCGGCGCCAGCGTGGCCTTCAGCCACTTGCGCATCCGCCTGCTGCAGCAAATCCAGCGCCTGGAGACGCTGCTGGACATCTACACTAGCCGCGGCCTTGCGCGCGCGGAAAAGCTCGTCGCCCTCTTCGTCACCCTGGCCGAAGCCGCGCCGCGCCGCCACAGCGTGCGCGATCTCGTGGCCGACACCACGGCGCAGCTCGCTTATCAGATCACCCAGCACGCCGGGCAGACGGGCGAACACTACGTGGCCGAATCGCGCCGCGAACTGTGGAGCATGTTCCGTTCCGCGGCCGGCGCCGGCCCCGTTATCGCCTTCATGGCGCTGCTCAAGATCGTCGCCCTGGGCGCCCAGCTTCCGCCCCTCCAGGAAGCCCTGCTGGTGAGCCTGGATTACGCGCTGGGCTTCGTGCTCATCTACCTGCTGGGCTTTACCGTCGCCACCAAGCAGCCGGCCATGACCGCCTCCTGGATGGCGACCCAGTTGGCCTCGCTGGCCTCCGAATCCAGCCAGAGCCGCGCTCTGGGCCTGTTCGTCGGGCGCGTGTTCAACACCCAGTTCGTCGCCATCCTGGGCAATCTGCTGCTGGCCTTTGCCGGCGCCGCGCTGTGCGCCTGGGGGCTCAAAACCTTCTCGCAGTTTCCCGTGACAGCGGATCAGGCGCGAGCCCTCGCGGCCCAGGCCAACCTGCTCGACTGGCGCAACATCTTCTATGCCGCCATCGCCGGTGTGGGCTTGTTCCTGTCCGGCGTAGTGAGCGGCTACTACGACAACAAGACCATCTACGAGCGCATCCCGGAACGCCTGGCGCGCCTTACCTGGCCCACCCGGCTGCTCGGCGTGCCTGCCTGGCGGGCCCTGGCAGCCTATCTGGGGCGCCACCTGGGCGGGCTCGCGGGCAATGTATTCTTCGGCTTCTACCTGGGCCTCATGGGCGCCTTCGGCCATATGGCGGGGCTGCCGCTGGACATCCGTCACATCGCTTTCGCCTCGGCCAATCTCGCCTACGGCCTCGCCGCGCTCGACTGGCACCTGGCCGTCCCCCTGCTCGCCGCCGCCCTGGGCGGCGTGCTGGCCATCGGCCTGACCAATTTGCTGGTCAGCTTTGCCCTGGCCTTTTACGTTGCCCTGCGCGCCTCGCGCGTCGAGCGCCGCCACGCCGGCCGCTGGGTGGCGCGCGCCCTGGTCGCGCTGGCGCTGCATCCCTGGCGCGCCCTGCGGCGTGTATCATGACAAAAAGGAGTTTTTTCATGACCAAGCCCCTCGACGTCATCCTGGTGGACGACCATCCCCTGCTGCGCATGGGGGTGGCCGGCTATATTGGCCAGGCCAGCGACATGCGCCTGTGCGCCGAACTCTCCAACGCTGCCGATTTGCGCGCCTGGCTGGCGCGCGGCGAAAAGGCCGACGTCGTCCTGCTGGACCGCTCGCTGCCCGATGCCGACGGCCTGGATCTGGTGTCGGAACTGCGCGAAGCCGGCCTCAAGGTCATCATGCTTACCATCGCCGATACCGACGAGGAAATCTCCGAGGCCATCGCGGCAGGGGTGGACGGCTATGTGCTCAAATCCACCGAACCCGCCCAAGTGCTGGCCGCCATCCGCAACGTCGGCGAAGGGCAAAGCAGCTTTCCGCTCAGCATCATGCAGAAAATGGCGCGCGGCGAACTGCAGCAACACGCCCTGTCGGCGCTCACGCCGCGCGAGTTGGAAATCGTGACTTATGTGAAGGAAGGCCTGAGCAACAAGATCATCGCTTACAAGCTCAACCTCTCGGAGAATACCGTGCGCAACCACTTGCGCAACATCATGGAGAAGCTGGGCCTAAGAAACCGCGTGCAAGTCGCCACCCTGGCCCTCAAGGAAGACCGCCGACGGCATTGAGCCGGCGCCAAAACGGCGATTAAACCCTTTTGAACAGGGAGTTACATCCAAACTGCGGCAGCGCCACAGCCCCCCTGTCGGCACCCTAAAAAAACCGCGCTCCTTCGCCACCCCGAGTTTTCTGGTCTATAGGTTACGTATAACAACGCCTCGACCGGAGGGGATCATGCAAGTCACGCGAAGGCAGTTTTTCAAGCTCTGCGGCGCGGGCCTGGGCGGTTCCAGCATCGCCCTGATGGGGTTCTCCCCCGCCCAGGCGCTGGCGGACGTGCGCACCTTCAAGCTGGAGCGCACGGTTGAGACTCGCAATACCTGCCCTTACTGCTCGGTGAGTTGCGGACTCATCATGTACAGCCTGGGCGACAAGGCGAAAAACGCCAAGTCTTCCATCATCCACATCGAAGGCGATCCGGACCATCCGGTCAATCGCGGCACGCTCTGCCCCAAGGGGGCGGGATTGCTGGATTTCGTGCACAGCGACAGCCGCTTGCAGTACCCGGAATACCGCGCGCCCGGCGCCACCAAGTGGCAGCGCATTTCCTGGGATGAGGCGTTTTCGCGTATCGCCCGCCTGGTGAAGGACGACCGCGACAAGAACTTCATCGCCAAAAACGCCGAGGGCGCGACGGTGAACCGCTGGATCACCACCGGCTTCCTCGCCGCCTCGGCGTCGAGCAACGAGTCCGGCTACCTGACTCACAAGGTCGTCCGCAGCCTCGGCATACTGGCTTTCGACAATCAGGCGCGCGTCTGACACGGACCTACGGTGGCAAGTCTTGCCCCTACGTTCGGTCGCGGCGCGATGACCAACCACTGGGTTGACATCAAGAATGCCAACCTCGTGCTCATCATGGGCGGCAATGCCGCCGAGGCCCACCCCTGCGGCTTCAAATGGGTGACGGAGGCCAAGGCCCACAAGGGGGCCAAGCTCATCGTGGTCGATCCGCGCTTCAACCGCTCTGCGGCCATGGCGGACTACTACGCGCCCATCCGCACCGGCACCGATATCGCCTTCCTCGGCGGGGTCATCCATTACCTGCTCAGCCATGACAAGATCAACCACGAATACGTCAAGGCCTATACCAACGCCAGCTATCTGGTAGACAGTGCCTACGGCTTCGAGGACGGCCTCTTCACCGGCTACGAGCCGGCCAAGCGCGCCTACGACAAGAGCACCTGGTCCTACGTCAAGGGGCCGGACGGCTATGTGGAAGTCGACGAGACCATGACCGACCCGCGCTGCGTGATGAATCTCATGAAGGCGCATTACGCGCGCTATACGCCAGAGGTGGTGAGCAACATCTGCGGCACGCCGCAGGATCAGTTCCTGCACGTGTGCGAAATGATCGCCGAGACCTCGGCCCCGACCCAGACCATGACCATCATGTACGCCCTGGGCTGGACCCAGCACACCGTGGGCACGCAGATGATCCGCACCGCCGCCATGGTGCAGCTCCTGCTGGGCAACATCGGCATGGCTGGCGGCGGGCTCAATGCTTTGCGGGGGCACTCCAACATCCAGGGCCTCACCGACCTGGGGCTGTTGTCCAATCTGCTGCCGGGCTATATGACGCTGCCCATGGAGAAGGAAACCGACTTCCAGAAATACCTGGACGTGCGCGCGCTCAAGCCCCTGCGGCCGGGGCAGCTGTCCTACTGGCAGAACTACCCCAAGTTCCACGTGAGCCTCATGAAGGCCTGGTACGGCGATGCCGCGACCAAGGACAACAACTACGCCTACGACTACCTGCCCAAGCTGGACAAGATCTACGACATCCTGCAGGTCTTCGAGCTGATGCACCAGGGCAAGATGAACGGCTACTTCTGCCAGGGCTTCAATCCGCTGGCCTCCTTCCCCAACAAGGCCAAGATCGGTGGTGCGCTGGCCAAGCTCAAGTATCTGGTGGTCATCGACCCCTTGGCCACGGAGACCTCCGAGTTTTGGCAGAACTTCGGTCCCTACAACGACGTGGACCCGACCAAGATCCAGACCGAGGTGTTCCGCCTGCCCTCCACCTGTTTTGCCGAGGAGAACGGCTCCCTGGTGAACAGCAGCCGTTGGCTGCAATGGCATTATCAGGGCGCCGACCCGCCGGGCGACGCCAAGGCCGACCCGGAGATCGTGGCAGGCCTCTTCCTCAAGCTGCGCGAGCTGTATCGCAAGGAAGGCGGCGCCTACCCCGATCCCATCGTCAACCTGACCTGGAATTACGCCATTCCCGCCGCCCCCCATTCCGAGGAGCTGGCCAAGGAATACAACGGTCGCGCGCTGGCCGATCTCACCGATCCGGTCGATCCCACCAAGGTGGTGCTGAAGGCCGGCCAGCAACTGGACAGCTTCGCCCAGTTGAAGGACGACGGCAGCACCGCCTGCGGCTGCTGGATTTTCTCCGGCGCCTGGACCGAGAAGGGCAACATGATGGCGCGGCGCGATACCGCCGATCCTTCCGGCCTAGGCGAGACGCTGGGCTGGGCTTTCGCCTGGCCGGCCAATCGCCGCATCCTCTACAACCGCGCCTCTTGCAACCCGGCGGGCAAGCCCTGGGACCCGCGACGCGACATCATTCATTGGAACGGCAGCAAGTGGGTGGGCTTCGACGTGCCGGATTTCAAGCCCGATTCCGCCCCCGACCAGGACATGGGGCCGTTCATCATGCAGCCGGAGGGCGTGGCGCGCTTCTTCACCCTGGACAAGATCATCGACGGGCCCTTCCCCGAGCACTACGAGCCCTTCGAGACGCCCATCGGCACCAACCCGCTGCATCCCAAGGTGATCAGCAACCCAGCGGCCAGGGTATTCAAGGACGATCTGGAAGCTTTCGGCACGGCCAAGGATTTCCCCTATGCCGCCACCACCTACCGGCTCACCGAGCACTTTCACTTCTGGACCAAGCACGCGATGATCAACGCCATCCTGCAGCCGGAGCAGTTCGTGGAAATCGGCGAGGAGCTGGCCAAGGAAAAAGGCCTCAAGGCCGGCGACCAAGTCATGGTGCGCAGCAACCGCGGCTTCCTCAAGGCGGTGGCGGTGGTGACCAAGCGCATCAAGCCGCTGACGGTCAACGGCAAGACCGTGCATACGGTGGGCGTGCCCATCCACTGGGGCTTCAAGGGCGTGGCCAAGAATGGCTACATCACCAACACCCTGACCCCCTACGTGGGTGATGCCAACGTGCAGACGCCGGAGTTCAAGTCCTTCCTGGTGGACATCGAGAAAGCGTGAGGTGAATCATGGCTTCCCAATCCCTCGACATCACCCGCCGCTCCGCCACCACCACCCAGCCGCCCAATATCCGCGGCGACGTGCCCCAGGTGGCCAAGCTCATCGACATCTCCAAATGCATCGGTTGCAAAGCCTGCCAGGCCGCCTGCATGGAGTGGAACGATTACCGCGACAAGGTGGGCACCTGCAATGGCACTTACAATAACCCGCCGGACCTGGACGCCGACCAGTGGACGGTGATGCGCTTCACCGAATACGAGCCCGAGGCCGGCAAGCTCGAATGGCTGATCCGCAAGGACGGCTGCATGCACTGCGCCGACCCCGGCTGCCTCAAAGCCTGCCCCGCGCCGGGCGCCATCGTGCAGTACGGCAACGGCATCGTGGATTTCCACGAGGAGCACTGCATCGGCTGCGGCTATTGCATCACCGGCTGTCCCTTCAACATCCCTCGCCTGTCGAAGAAGGACGGCAAGGCCTACAAGTGCACCCTCTGTTCCGACCGCGTGGCCGTCGGCCTGGAACCCGCCTGCATCAAGGCCTGCCCCACCGGCGCCCTGGTGTTCGGCACCAAGGACGACATGACCCATCACGCGGAAGGGCGCATCACCGATCTCAAGTCGCGCGGCTATGCCCAGGCAGCCCTTTATGACCCGCCCGGCGTGGGCGGCACGCATGTGATGTATGTGCTGCCCCATGGCGACAAGCCGGAAATCTACGAGGGCCTGCCCAAGGATCCCCACATCAGCGCCTGGGTGTCGGTGTGGAAAGGCGTCACCAAGCCCATCCTGGGTCTGGGGCTGGGCGTGATCGCCCTGGGCGGCTTCATCCATTACGTGACCAAGGGCCCCAACGAGGCCGACGACGAGGACGCGAAGGAGGACGAGCATGAAGGCCGCTGACCGCATCTCCCGCTACAGCGCGCAGGAGCGCGCCAATCACTGGGTGGTGGCGCTGCTGTTTGTGCTTGCCGGCGCCTCGGGCTTGGCGCTGTTCCATCCAGCTTTCTTTTTCCTCAGCAACTTCTTCGGCGGCGGCACCTGGGATCGCATCCTGCATCCCTTCCTGGGCGTGCTCATGTTCCTGTCCTTCCTCGGCCTCATGGTGCGCTTCTGGTCGCACAACCACTACACGCCGGCTGACCGGGAATGGCTGAGACGCTTCCGCGACGTGCTCAACAATAGGGAAGAGGGCCTGGATACCGGCAAGTACAACGCCGGACAGAAGACGCTGTTCTGGGTCATGGTGACCACGACCATCCTGCTGCTGATCTCCGGCATCATCATCTGGCAGCCCTGGTTTGCGCCTTATTTTCCCATCGGTCTGCTGCGTGTCGCCGTGGTGGTGCACAGCCTGTCCGCCTGGGTGCTCATCGCCGGCATCTTCGTGCATGTTTACGCCGCCATCTGGGTAAAGGGCACGGTGCGCGCCATGACCCGCGGCGACGTGAGTCGCGCCTGGGCGAAAAAACATCACCCGGCCTGGTACCGCGAGATCAGCAAATAACCTATGTCGACCCCCATCCTGCAACCCGGTGAAATCGAAGCGGGCGCGCCGCCGGCGCCCTGGCTCAAGCTTCCTGAAACCATCCAGTTCAACAATCGGGCCGAGCGGTTGGCGGGTCTTGCCAAAGCCCATGCCCTCGCGGACTACCTGCGCTTCATCGCAGCGCTCTGCCGCGCGCAGCACGAGGCTTACGCCCTGCTGCCCCCGGTCACCCTGCCGTCTGCGGAAATCCTGGCCCAATGCCGCACTTACGCCATGCCGCCGCTCAATGCCGCCACTCTCGCGCGCACATCGCAATGGAGCATGGCCTTGAGCCACATTCTGGCCCGGGTGGAAACGGCAGCGCCGGCACCCGCACGCGCCGCCATCGCACGCCTCGCCTCCCTGGACGAGACGGCGCTGGAAGCCATTGCCAATGGCCTGCTGCGTCACGACAGCGAGGGCCTAGACCGCGCCGCCGCGCCTTTCGTCGCCGCCGCACTGCAGGTCTATTGGCACCGCTTAGCGGCCGCGCTCGATGTCCAGGACATCGGGCGACCGGAAACCCTGGCGCTGTGCCCCGTATGCGGTTCCCCGCCCGTGGCCAGCAGCGTGCACGTGGGCCCGGAACACGGCCTGCGCTACCTCCATTGCGCGCTGTGCGGCAGCGAGTGGAACGTGGTGCGCATCAAGTGCAGCAGCTGCGAGAACACCAAGGGCATCGCCTATTACGGCATCGAAAACAGCCCTGCCGCGGTGAAGGCGGAAACCTGCGATTCCTGTCAGAGTTACCTGAAGATTCTTTACCTGGAAAAAGACCCTGCCGCCGATCCCATAGCGGACGACTTGGCAAGCCTCACCCTGGATTTGCTGCTGGATGAGCAAGGCTACCAGCGCAGCGGATTGAATTATTTCCTCATTCCCGGCCCCACCTGACATGACCGCACCGACTTCGGTGTCCAGCGTGCCTGGCCCGAACGCCGTACACCTTCCCTCCGTGGACCACGTGCTGAATCTGCCCGCGGTGGCCGAGCTCTTTCCCCGCTACGGCCGCCCGGCCGTCACGCAAGCGGTGCGCGAACATCTGCAGGCGCTGCGCCAGTACCGTTTCCAGTTGGCCGATCTGGAGGAGTCCTTCCTGGCGCGCAGCGTGGATGAATGGCTGACGCAAAACCACGCGCCGCGCCTCAAGACGGTATTCAATCTCACCGGCACAGTGCTGCACACCAACCTGGGCCGCGCGCTGCTGCCCGACGAGGCGATCGTGGCCGTCACCGCCGCGCTGCACGCACCCTGCAACCTTGAGTACGATTTGAAGACGGGTGCGCGCGGCGAACGCGACGCCCTAGTGGAGAACCTGTTGTGCGAACTCACCGGGGCCGAAGCAGCCACCATCGTCAACAACAATGCCGCCGCCGTATTTCTGGCTCTGAATACCCTGGCTCCGCGGCGCGAGGTCGTGGTGTCGCGCGGCGAGCTGGTGGAGATCGGCGGTTCCTTCCGCATCCCCGACATCATGAAGCAGGCCGGCGCCAAACTTTGCGAAGTGGGCACCACCAACCGCACCCATCTGCGCGATTTCGAGCAGGCCATCGGCCCGAGGACCGCCCTGCTCATGAAGGTACACGCCAGCAATTACCGCATCGAAGGCTTCACCGCCGCCGTCGCAGCCCACGAGCTCTGCGATCTGTCCCATCGACACCAGCTACCGGTGCTGGAAGATTTGGGCGCCGGCAGCCTCGTCAACCTGGAGGACTACGGCCTGCCCCACGAACCCACGCCGCGCGACTCCATCGCTGCCGGCGTTGATCTCGTGAGCTTCAGTGGCGACAAGCTGCTCGGCGGGCCGCAGGCCGGCGTCCTGGTGGGGCGCCGCGAACTCATCGCGCGCCTGCGCAAGAACCCGTTGAAGCGCGCCCTGCGCGTGGGCAAGGAAACGCTCGCCGCCCTGGAAGCCGTGCTGCTGCTATACCGCAACCCCGAAGCGCTGGCCGAGCGCCTGCCCACCCTGCGCCTCCTCACCCGCCCGCACACGGATATCGCCGCCGCAGCACGGCGCCTCCTGGCATCCCTGCAAGCCGCATGCGGCGCTTGCTATGAGGTTGAGGTGCGCGACTGCATGAGCCAGATCGGCAGCGGTTCCCTGCCGGTGGCGCAACTGCCCAGTGCTGCGCTGGTCACCCAACCGCGCAGCCGCAAAGGGGCAGGACAAGCTCTGGCGAGGCTGGAGGACGCGTTGCGAGCGCTTCCCATGCCCGTGATCGGCTACGTGCGCGACGGCGCGCTGTGGCTGGACCTGCGCTGCCTGGCGGACGAGGCTGCCTTTGCCGCGCAGTTGGCGCAGATGGACCTGGCATGATCATCGGCACCGCAGGCCACATCGACCACGGCAAGACCGCTTTGGTGAAGGCGTTGACGGGCGTGGACGCCGATCGCCTCAAGGAGGAAAAGGCCCGCGGCATCACACTGGACCTCGGCTATGCCTATTGGCCGCTCGCCAACGGCGAAGTGCTGGGCTTCATCGATGTGCCCGGACATGAAGGCCTGGTGCGCAACATGCTGGCCGGCGCTACCGGCATCGACTTCGCCCTGCTGGTGGTGGCCGCCGACGACGGCCCCATGCCCCAGACGCAAGAACATCTCGCCATTCTTCAACTGCTCGGCATCCGCCGCGGCGCCGTGGCACTTACCAAGATCGACGCAGTTGCAGCCGCTCGCGTACCCGAAGCCCGGGAAGAAATTCGGGCGCTGCTGGCGAACAGCCCCCTGGCAGATGTGCCGACATTCCCCGTTTCCGGTATCACCGGGCAAGGCGTGGCGGATCTGCGTGCGCACATCGAGGAAGCAGCGAAGAAGGGCTCGCAAAAACCTGCCGAGGGGTACTTCCGCCTCGCCATCGACCGCGCCTTCACCTTGAACGGCGTCGGCCTGGTAGTGACCGGCACGGCCTTTTCCGGCCGTGTCCGGGTCGGCGACCGGCTGGTCGTGTCACCCGCCGGCCTGGATGCCCGCGTGCGCAGCCTGCACGTGCAGGATCGCAAGGCGGAAAGCGGGCAAGCGGGGCAGCGCTGCGCGCTCAATCTCACGGGCGAACGGCTTAGCAAAGAAGCGCTGCGGCGCGGCGACTGGCTGGTCGAAGCGGCCGGATACGCGCCTGCGCAGCGACTGGATGTCCGCCTTACGCTCGCCCCCGCCGCGAAGACCCTGACGCAATGGACCGCCGTGCATTTCCATCTGGGCGCCGGCAGCCAGCCCGCCCGCGTGGTGCTGCTGGAAGGCGAGACCCTCGCGCCCGGCGGCGCTATGCTCGCGCAGATCGTGCTCAGCAAGCCCGAGGAGGCCCGCGGCCTGGACCGCTTCGTGCTGCGCGACCCCTCCGCCCGCCACACCCTGGGCGGCGGCGTGGTGCTGGACCCCTACGGTCCCGCTCGCTATCGGCGCAGCCCAGCCCGACTTGCCTGGCTTGCCGCCCTGGAACACGCGGACCACGGCGAGGCCTTGGCAGCCCTGCTGGAGGAAGCCGGCGAAGCGGACCTCTCGCTGTTCGCCCGCGTTCGCAACCTGCGCCGCGAAGAGCTGCCGCAGCCGCCTGTTCCCCAGCCATCCTGTGGCGTCACCACCCGAAGCGGGGACTACCTCGTGAGCGAGGCGCGCTGGCAAGTGTGGGCGGGCGCGATCCTGGATAGGCTGGCCCGCTACCATGAGGAGCACCCCGACCTCGTGGGCATCGACGCCGAACGCCTGCAGCGCATGGCAACCCCGGCGGCACCGCGCGCGGTGATCGAAGCCATGCTGGAAGAGCTGCGCCAGCAGGGAAAGCTGGCGAGGAGCGGGCCGTGGTGGCACCTGCCGGAACATCGCATCCGCCTTGGCCAGAGCGATGTGCAGTTGTGGCAGGAACTGTCCCCCTTGCTTGCGGCCCATCCATTCGAGCCCCCCCGGGTGCGTGACCTGGCCGGTTGCCTGCACGAGGAGGAAAACCGCGTGCGCCTCACGCTCAAGCGTCTCGCCCGTCTGGGAGAAGTCTACGAGATTGCCCACGACCATTTCTTCACGCGCCAGGCGGTGGCGCAGTTGGCGGAACAGCTTGAGACGCTGGCGGCGAAAAACGGGGTGGTGGAGGCAGCCGCCTTTCGCGACCGCATCGCCACCGGCCGCAAGCTCGCCATCCGCATCCTGGAATTCTTCGACCGCATCGGCTACACGCGGCGCGTGCGCGACGAGCATCGCCTGCGCCGCCAAGGCCCGGCCTTGGCTGGGATGGAAAGGCAAACGGTTTGTTGAGGAAGGATCACGTCCCCGGTGGGGCGGCCGGACTTCAAATCCGGTGGGGGCCGTCAGCCGGTCCCGGGCGGGTTCGACTCCCGTCTCCTTCCGCCACAACGACTTACGTTGACTTTATCCGAAAAATAGAGCAGCAAGAAAATGCTATGTAAGCGTAATGTACACAAAATGTAAGCAGCTTAGGGGGATTCTCTACGCAAGATGTCAGTTGGGAGGCAAAGAAGCGGTTCAATATCCGCGTACATAGCCTTCTGATAACCGAATTCACCGAAATAGAAGATGAGTAATATGTCGCCACTGGCCGTTTAGCCAACGTTTTCGTGCGGCGTCTTTTTAAAGCTGCTTCTACTGGAGGCCATATCCAATGACCTTGCTGATAGCTTTGCTTCTTGAGTGGAAATTTGGCTTGCTCGATTTTTCCGATGGTCTAATCCGGCCTTCCCTTATTCTCACCGGGACCCTTTTAATTTGGTTCATTCACTTGTGGGCATATCATCGTCTAGCTAACGGAATATGAAGGCCATAACACAAGCCTTACCTATCAGCCGGGGAGCATGGTGCCAAACAACGATAAAGCCGAAATTATCCGTGCTGTATGCCAAGCCCTAAGTCAAAATGATCCCACTGCAGTCCGGGCGGTTGCCAAAGAGTATCCATTTGTTACTCGGCCACGTTCAAGCAGAAATTACGCCCCATTTGACGCCACGCGTATTTTCCTCCGGGACGGATTCATTGACCGCTACTCCGCAGCCAGGCTGATCAATCCCGGCGTATTACGCCTCTTGTCGGACTTATACCCGGCCCTCTTCCCCTTCCACAAAAACTGGAAGATGTCAGAAACTCACCCGGCCTACTGGGAACAGATGGCGACCATTGATCACCGCGTACCGGTTGCTAGAGGGGGCTCTGATTCAGAGGACAATTGGATCACTACCTCGATGCTTCGCAATTCCGCCAAGGCCAATTGGACTTTAGAGGAACTTGGCTGGCAGG
>JAJZSR010000069.1:0-7160 GCA_021849595.1 Pseudomonadota bacterium
CGGTCGGCGATGTCGCGCGCCTGGCGCTTTTCGTACAAACCCTCGCGCGCGAATTCGAGCGCGCTGCGATGATCCGCCAGGCGCGCCTCGCAGGCCGCCATTTCGGTTTTTTCCGCGTCCTGCTGGCGGGCGATCTCGCCCTGCTCGCCCTCGATCTGGGTGCGCCGCTGCTGCACTCGCTCGAAAGCCTGCTGCAGGCGCAGTGCCTCCATTTGCGCCTGATGCTGGCGCCCCTGCGCCTGGCTTAGCTGCTGGCGCGTCGATTGCATGGCAGTCTGGTTGGCGCGCAGCGCCTCCGCCGCGGCGCTTTCCGCCTGTGTTGCCGCCGCCAAATCCACCTCCAACTGCGCCGCCGTGGCGCCCAGGCGTTCCAGCTCCCGGCGCTGCGCGAGCACGCTTTCCACTGCCGTATGGGGGCCGTGGAACAGCACACTATGCCGAGTAACAACATGGCCTTCGGGTGTTACCAGACGTTCGCCGGGGGCGAGCGTCGCGCGCTGCTGCAGGGCATGTGCCAGGGTGTCCGCCGTCCGCACGCCTCCCAGCCACTCCGACAGCGGCGCCGCCAACTCGCCCGCGCGCATCTTCTCCAGCAGGCTGCCGGGGGCGCCGGCCTCGGCCGCGCCAGACTCGAACAGGAAGAAGCGCGCCGGCGGCACCGGGTTGGTACCGGCATCGTCCAGGCGGCCTGACAGTCCGTGCAGCGCCTCACGCAGCACGGCTTCCACCGCCGCTTCCCAGCCGTGGTCCACTTCCAGACCTTGCCAAAGCTTCTCGCCGCGCAAACCGCGTTCTTCCTGCCAGCGGGCGAGCTTTTCGTCGGCCTTGAGGCTGTCCTGCAGCTTCTGCAGGGCGGCGCGTTCGCCTTCCACTTGATGCAGTTCGCGCCGCAGCCGCTCTAATTCCTGAGCGCTCGCGCGCCGCGCCGCTTCCAGTTCGGGCTGGCGCGCCTCCAGGGCGGCAAGCTCCTGCTGCAGCCGGGCCACAGCCTCGGTCAGCGAGTTGGCCTCCACTTCTTTCTGCGCCAGCGCCGCGGTGTCGGGACGCGGCAAATGGCCCAGCTCCTGTTCCAGGCGCCGCGCGCGCTCTTCCAGCTGCTGCAGGGTCTTGCGCGCGTGCGCGAGATGGGTTTCGTCCACCTGGCGGTTCTGCTCGGTGAGCGCCAGGGCGCGCTGCGCCTCGCCCACGGCCTGCTGGGCTTCCTTGAGCGCGGCCTCGCGCGCAGGCAGGGTTTCGTTGGCGCGGGTAGCCTGCAGTTCGGCGCCGGCCAGGGTTTCGTCCAGGGTGGCCGCACGGCCCTGCCACTGCGCCAGTTCGGCCTGCATGTCCGCTTCGCGCTGCCCCAGTTGCTCCAGGCGTGCGCCCGTCTCTCCGGCTTCGCGCTCGACGCGCTCGCGGGTTTCGCGCACATGGCGCAAATCCTGTTCGATGCGGCCGACCTCGGCCTGGGCCGCGTAATACTCGCCCTGGCTGCGGTTGAAGGCCTCCTGGGCATCGTGATGCTCGGCGCGCGCGGCTTCGAGATTTTTCTCGCTCTCGCGCAGGCGTGCCACTTCGGCTTCCAGGCGGTTGCCGGCCTCGCCCAGGTCGCGCGCCAGCTTGCCGCGTGCCGCCTGAGCCTCGCGCTTTTTCGCGTAGAAAAAAAACTGGCGCGCTTCCTCCAGCTCGGTCTGCAGCGCCTTGTACTGCTGCGCGACCTGCGCCTGGGCGGTGAGCTTTTCGATCTGGCGTCCCAGTTCCTGGCGCACGTCCTCGACGCGCAGCAGATTGTCGTGCGAGTCCTTCAAGCGCAACTCGGTTTCGCGCCGCCGCTCCTTGTATTTGGAAATGCCGGCTGCCTCTTCGAGAAAGCCGCGCAGCTCTTCCGGGCGCGCCTCGATGATGCGGCTGATCATGCCCTGCTCGATGATGGCGTAGGCGCGCGCGCCCAGGCCGGTGCCGAGGAACAGGTCGGCCACATCGCGGCGCCGCACGTGCAGGTTGTTGATGTAATAACTCGACTCGCCGTTGCGCGTGAGCACGCGCTTGACGGAGATTTCCGCATACTGCGACCAGGCCCCAGCGGCGCGCCCGGCGCTGTTGTCGAACACCAGTTCCACCGAAGCGCGCGACACCGCCTTGCGCGCCGTAGAGCCGTTGAAAATGACGTCCTGCATGGACTCGCCGCGCAGGTGCTTGGCCGAGGTCTCGCCCAGCACCCAGCGCACGGCGTCGATGACGTTGGACTTGCCGCAGCCGTTGGGGCCGACGATGCCTACCAGCTCTGAGGCCACGGGGATGGTCGTAGGGTCGACGAAGGACTTGAAGCCGGCGAGTTTGATGGCGGTCAGGCGCAAGGGAGCGGGGAGCCGTAGCCCTATAATTATCGGTCGCCGAGATTTTACTACGGGTTGCCCCCATGCCTTCCGAGCCCTCCAAAACCCTGGAAACCTTTCCCAATCCGCAGCCACAGCGGGATTACCAGATCCACATGGAAATCCCGGAGTTCACCTGCCTGTGCCCCAAGACCGGCCAGCCCGACTTCGCCCATCTGACGCTCGACTACATTCCCGATGCGGCCTGCGTGGAGTTGAAGAGCCTGAAGCTCTACATCTGGAGCTTCCGCGATGAGGGCCATTTCCACGAGGCCGTCACCAACCGCATCGTCGACGACTTGGCGGCCGCGCTCAAGCCGCGCTATCTGCGCCTGACCGCGCGCTTTTACGTGCGCGGCGGCATATTCACCAACGTCGTGGCCGAACACCGCCAGCCCGGCTGGCAGCCGCCCGCGCGCGTGGAACTGCAGGAATTCGCCTCTGCCCTGCCCCCCAACGTGCGGGGCTGACGGTCATGGCGCCGACACCACCCCGCATGATGATCGTCGCCATTGCCAAGACCGTCCCCCTCACCCCGCCCTCTCCCGCAAGCGGGCGAGGGGGACATCGCGTCGCTGCGCGACGTTCGCTCTGATTCGGACCTGAGCACCGCGGCCTCATGGCCCTGCCCGCCTCCCCACTGTATCTGGGGCTGGATTTCGGCACCGGCGGCGCGCGCGCCTGTCTCATCGATGCCCACGGTGCCGTAGTCTGGCAGGGCCGCGCCGATTACCTGCGTCCGGAGGAACAGACGCCGGCCGACTGGCTCGCCGCCCTGCGCCGTGTGCTGGAAATGCTGCCCACCCCCTTGCGCGGCCGGCTTGCCGGCATCGCCGTGGACGGCACCTCCGCAACGGTGCTGCTCACTGATGCCATTTCGCGTCCGCTCGGGCCCGCCCTGCTGTACAAGGACGACCGCGCCGCGGCCGGCCTGGCGCAACTGGAAGCGGCCTTCCGCACCGCCCAGCCCGCCGCCGCCCTGCCGCATTACCTGTCCGCCACCTCCGGCCTGGCCAAGTTCCATTGGCTCATGCGCCAACCCAAGGCGGCCGGCGCCGCGCGTTTTTGCCACCAGGCCGACTGGATCACGGCGCGCCTGAGCGGCCGGGCCGGCCTCTCCGATTATCACAACGCGCTCAAGACCGGCTACGATGCGCGCGCGCAAGCTTGGCCCGAGTGGATCGCGCGCCTGCCGCATGCCGCCCTGCTGCCGACGGTGGTCATGCCCGGCATGGATCTGGGGACGGTGAGCGCCGACGCCGCGCGCCGCTTCGACCTGCCCCCCGCCTGCCGCGTGCGCGCCGGCACCACCGACAGCATCGCCGCCTTCCTCGCCGCGGGCGCGCGCGAGCCGGGCGAGGGCGTGACCTCGCTGGGCACCACGCTGGTCTTGAAGCTGCTGTCCCGACGCCGCGTGGAAGCCGTCGAATACGGCGTGTACAGCCACTGGTTCGGCCCGCTATGGCTGGCCGGAGGCGCCTCCAACGCCGGCGGCGGCGTGCTGCGGCGGTTTTTCACCGACGCGCAACTGCAAGCGCTGAGCCGGCGCGTCGATCCCGATGCCCCCAGCGGCCTGGACTACTACCCCCTCCCGGCGCCGGGAGAGCGCTTCCCCGTGAACGACCCCGGCCTGCTGCCCCGCCTCGCGCCGCGCCCGCCGGACGATGCCCTGTTTCTGCAAGGCCTGCTGGAAGGTCTGGCACGCATCGAGGCCGCCGGCTACGCGCGCCTCACCCTACTGGGCGCCACGCCGCCCGAGCGCATCCTGAGCGCCGGCGGCGGCGCCGCCAATGAAACCTATAACCGTATCCGCGCCCGCCTGTTGAAGGTTCCGGTGGCGCGCGCCACCCATGCCGAAGCCAGCTACGGCAGCGCCCTGCTGGCACGCGACGGCAGCGGTATCTTCGTACCAGCGGTCACGGGGAGAGCGCGGTGAGCTAAAAATAGATTATTGATCCGGCATTATTGGACTTGAAAATATGCGGCGGCACACAAGCATACGCGTCTCGATTTTCGGCAAGGGAATGCCGGATCAATAACGATCCCAAGCAGCGGGCGGCCTTTGCCGGCAGGGTTTCGGATGCGGGCGGAAAGCCGGTCACCGCTGAACCCCGGCCCACCAGCAGCGAGGTCAAATGCGGCCGATACGAACGACAAAGCGCCGGCGCTCCGGCATAGGGAAGCGGCGGACATGAGGCGCAGCCAGATATTCCTGGCCGCTGCGGCCTTCGCTTTGCTGGCGCTGTTCATCCTGCTGCAGACCCTCAACAGCGCGGCCCAACTGGCGCGCCTGAATGGCGACCTGCGCACGGTGGTGCAGAATCATGACCTGCGCATCAGCCTCATCACGCGCACCCAGGTGGCCGCGCATTTGCGCACCGACACGCTCCTGCGCATGGCCCTGACGCGGGATCCCTTCGAGCGCGATGCCCTGCTCGCCCAGTTCGACCATGCCGGCTACCTGGTAGGCGCAGGGCGCCGGCGCCTTGCGGACATGGGCTTCGACGCCCGAGAGCAAGCGAATTTCCAGACCCAGGACGAGTTGGTGAAGCGCATCCAGGACACCCAGGACGAGATCACCGACCTGCTGGCCGCCGGGCAGGACACCCGGGCGCGCGCCATGATCCTGCGGGAGGCAATCCCGCTGGCGGCGCAATTCAACGCCTCCCTAGCCCAGTTGCGGGATTATTACGAGGCGGCCAACCGCACGGCGCTGGCGCACGCGGAAAAGACATACCGTACCACGCTGCACCGCATCTTCGCTCTGGGCATCGCCGCCCTGGTGCTGGCCGGATTGATCGGCTGGTTCAGCCTACGCAAATTGGTGCAAAGCTATCGCAGCATCGAAACCCATCTGGAAGAACTGGAGCGTTCGCGCGCCGCGCTGCGCGAGGAGGCCACTCACGATGCCCTCACCGCCCTGGCCAACCGGCGCCTGTTCTACGACCGCCTGCAGCAGGCCGTGCTGCGCGCACGCCGGCATGTGGGGCGGCTGGCAGTGCTCTACGTGGACCTGGACCGCTTCAAAGAGATCAACGACCAGTACGGCCACGACGTAGGCGACGCCGTGCTCTCGGAGGTCGCCCGCCGCCTGCAGAGCAGCGTGCGCGAGTCCGATACCGTGGCACGCATCGGCGGCGACGAGTTCACGGTACTGCTGGAGGAAGTGGCCGATCGCGCCGCGGTGAGCGCGGCCATGCACAAGATTTCCCTGAGCTTGGCGCAGGATACGGATTTCTACGGCCTGCCCATCACCATCGAGGCCAGCATCGGCCACGCGCTGTTTCCCGAGGACGGCACGACGGCGGACGCCCTGCTGCGCGCCGCTGACCAATCCATGTACCGCGCCAAGCATCGCGCTACGCCGCCGCAACAGTCCAGCCTCTTCCCGCTATAAGGTATCCCGCAGAAAACCCAGGACGCGCGCGGGCAACCAGCCGATGTGCCCCGGAAACGGCCCGCCGGGAAACGCCGCATGCCCGCCCTGCGCGGGATAGTCGAGCATCACCTGGGGCGACACTTCGGCGCCTCGGGGCAACACGTGGGCCGGCAGAAAGGGATCGTTGCGCGCATTGATGAGCAGCGTGGGCACCCGCACCCCCACCAGACCCGGCTTGCTGGAGGCGCGCCGCCAATAATCGTCGGCATCGCGATAGCCGTGCAGGGGCGCGGTCACCAAGTCGTCGAAGGCGCGCAGGCTGCGCACGCCCGCCACCGCACGGCCGTCGTACAGGCCCGGATAGCGCCGCAGCTTGTCCAGCGCCTTGCGCCGCAGACTGCGCAGAAAATGCGCGGTATAGACGCGCCGGTTGAAACCCCGATCCAGTGCGCCGCCCGCGGCGGTCAGGTCCACGGGCGCCGACACGGCAACCGCGCGTTCCAGCACCTCCACAGCAGCCGCGCCCTGCTCGCCGAGCCATTTGAGCAGGGCGTTGCCGCCCAGGGACACCCCCACCGCATGCAGCGGGGCGCCGGCATGGCCTGCTTTAAGGCGCATGAGCACCGTGCCGATATCGCCGCTGTCGCCCGCGAAATAGGCGCGCGGCAGCCGGTTGGGTTCGCCCGAGCAGCCGCGGAAATGCGCCACCACGCCGCGCCAACCCTGCGCCCGCACGGCCGCCATGAGGGCGCGTGCATAAAACCCCCGGGAATCACCCTCCAAGCCGTGGAACAGCACCAGCAGAGGCGCCTGCGGCGGGCCGTCCAGCCAGTCCAAGTCGAGAAAATCCCCGTCGGCCAGCTCCCAGCGTTCGCGCCGATAGGAGACGCGGGGCGCGCGGATGAAGAAATAAGTGTAGAGGGTCTGCGCGTGCCCACCCGGCAGCCACCAGGGAGCCCGGTAGGGCGTCAACGGGATCAACTTGAATTTCTCACCGCGGAGACACAGAGGCACAAAGAAAACGAGCCTGCACAGACTGTGCCTTCGGGCGAGTTTCGCTCAATACCAGAGATCGGCAGGTTGTCAGGACTCGGCCACATAACCGAGGACGGCGAGCGGTCGCGACGCAAGGTTTTTTCCTCCGTGTCTCTGTGGCTCTGTGGTGCAAATACGATTTTGAAGATCAATGCAGACGGCGCGCCGCGGCAGCCTGCACGCGGTCTTCATCCGTCGGCAGGGGCGAGGCGTGGTGCAGCACCATGCGCCAGCCTGCGGACGTCTTGCGATAGGCGTTGGTGGCCAGGATGGGCGGCCGGCTGGCGCTCTCGTTTCCCAAGGTGAGATGCTCGTGCACCACGCGGATCACCGTGTCGCCTTCCGCCAGGGTCGCGAGCAGCTCGGCGCGCACCCGGAAGCGGAGATCGGAA
>JAJZSR010000069.1:7170-12805 GCA_021849595.1 Pseudomonadota bacterium
TTCCGATCTCATCCTTGAGCCACAGTACCTCCATGGCGTCCGCGTCGCGGTTCTCGAAAGCGCGGTAGAAAGCCGCCTCCGCGGCTTCCGGGCTGGGGTATTGCGCGTCCTCGTAGGTGCCTGGCATGAGCACGATTGTACCGGTTTGACCGCGGGGCATACGCGTGATATAAGGATAACCATATCCTTTATGTAAGCTGCGGCCCATGGATACCACATTGCTCGCCCGCTACAGCCAGGCCGGCCCCCGCTACACCTCTTATCCGCCGGCACCGCATTTCTCCCCCGCCGTGAACGAAACCCTATGGCGCGAGGAATTGCGCCGCGCCGGGGAACGCGACCTCTCGCTCTATTTCCATCTGCCCTTCTGCGACAGCCTCTGCTACTACTGCGGCTGCCACATGATCGCCACGCAGAAATACTCCAAGGCCAGCCGCTACCTGGATTCGCTCCTGCGCGAAGTCGATCGCGTGGCCGCGCTGGTGGCGCCGGGGCGCCGCGTGCGCCAGATGCACTGGGGCGGCGGCACGCCTACCTTCCTCAATCCCGACGACATCGGCCGCCTTGCGCAACATGCCCGCAGCCGCTTCGAATTCGCCGCCGACGCCGAAGTCGCCGTGGAAGTCGACCCGCGCGGCCTGACCGCCTGCCACATCGAGGCCCTACGCGAAGCCGGCTTCAATCGCGTGAGCCTGGGCGTACAGGATCTGGACGACAAGGTGCAGCGGGCGGTGAACCGCATCCAGCCCTACGATCTGATCGCCGAGGTCGTGAGCGGCTTCCGCGCCGCCGGCATCGGCGCCATCAACATCGACCTCATGCTGGGCCTGCCGCACCAGACGCCGGACAGCTTCGCCTACACCCTGGAACGCGTGCTCGCCCTCGATCCCCAGCGCTTGGCCGTGTTCAGCTACGCCCATGTGCCCTGGCTGAAAAAACATCAGCGCCTGATCAACGAGGCGGACCTGCCCGACTTCGCCACGCGCCTGGAATTGCAGAACCTGAGCCTGCGCATGCTCGCCGGCGCGGGCTACGACTACATCGGCCTGGATCACTACGCCAAGCCCGACGATGAGCTGGTCGTCGCGCGCCGGGAAAGCCGCCTGGGGCGCAACTTCCAGGGCTACACGCCCTTGCGCGAGATCGACATCCTGGGCTTCGGCATTTCCGCCATCAGCCAGACCGAATCGGTCTATGCGCAAAACCTCAAAGGCCTGCCGGAATACCAACTGCGCGTGGACAACGGCCTGCTGGCCACCGAGCGCGGCTATCGCCTGAGCGACGCCGAGCGCATGCGGCGCGACTTGATCATGACGCTGATGTGCGATCTCGCTCTCGACATGGCGGCCTTCGGCGCCAAATGGGGGTTGGATTTCACCGCCACCTTCGCACCCGAGCTGGCCAGCCTCGCGCCCTTGCAGGAAGACGGCCTGGTACGCGTGCAAGGCGGGCGCATCGAGGTCACGGACCTGGGCCGGGTGTTCCTGCGCAACATCGCCATGGCCTTCGACCCCACCCTGCCGCAGACCGCGCAGTCCGGGCCGCGCTATTCGAAGACAGCCTAATTCAAAGCGCTGGCGAGCTTGCGGCGGTATTCGCCCACCAGCGGATGCCCCGGCCCCAGGAGATCGAAGACCGCCAGCAGGGCGCGGCGCCCGGCGTCGTCGCCGTAGCGGCGATCGCGCCGCACCACTTCCAGCATCTGCTCCATGGCCCCCGCATAATCCCGGGCCGCGGCCAGGAGTTTGGCGAGTTGCAAACGCGCCTGCAGGTCATCTGAATTTCTGGCAATGCGCGCCGCCAAGGCTTCGGCGCTCTCGCCGCTCGCCGCGGCCTGCGCGAATTCCAGCCGGCTGCGCAGTTGCGCCACGCGGGCATCATCCAGGCGCACTTCCTGCAGCAGGTGCTGAGCCTCGGCCATATCCCCAACATCCAGCATGATGGCCGCGGCATCCACCCGCACCCATTCGTTGGCAGGATCCAGCGCGGCGGCCTCGGCCAGAAGTTTCAAAGCGCCGGAGGCATCCCCGCGCCGCAGCTGCTCGTCCGCCTTGAGGCGCAGCACCTCGGCCGGCTTGGGCACGAGGCGGTCGAGAAACTCGCGCACTGCCGCTTCCGGCAACGCTCCGGAAAACTCATCTGCCAGCCGCCCCTGGGAAAACGCCTTGACCGCCGGAATGCCGCGCACGCCATAGCGCGCGGACAGTTCCTGGTTCTCATCGGCGTTGACCTTGGCGAGCAGAAACTTGCCGCCGTACTCGTCCGCCAGTTTTTCCAAAATGGGCTTGAGGCTGCGGCAAGGCCCGCACCAGGGCGCCCAGAAATCCACCACCACCGGCCGCCGGCGCGATTCCTCCAGAACCTGGCGCTCGAATTCGGCGGCGCCGCTGACGTCAAGGGCATGGGCGGACATGGTCACTCCTGCTGCGGGACAACATCAAAGCTATATGCGGCAGACGCGGCGCAATTCAAGGCCGCTCCGCTTCACGGCAGATGCCGGGCCAGTTCCGCAGCCTTGCCGATGTAGGCGGCCGGCGTGAGCGCCTTGAGACGCTCCTTCTCGGCCTCGGGTAATTCCAGTCCGTCGATGAAGGCGTGCAGGCTCGCGCGGCTGATGCCGCCCTTGCCGCGCGTCAGTTCCTTGAGGCGCTCGTAAGGGTTCGCCAGGCCGTAGCGGCGCATGACGGTCTGGATGGGCTCCGCGAGCACCTCCCAGTTCGCCTCCAGGTCCGCGGCCAGCGCAGCGGGGTTGGCTTCCAGCTTGCCCAGGCCGCGCAGGCAGGAATCGATGCCCAGCAGGCTGTAGCCCAATCCCACCCCCATGTTGCGCAGCACGGTGGAATCGGTGAGGTCGCGCTGCCAGCGCGAGATCGGCAGCTTCTCGGCGAGATGGCGCAGCACGGCGTTGGCCAGGCCCAGATTGCCCTCGGAATTTTCAAAGTCTATGGGATTGACCTTGTGCGGCATGGTGGACGAACCCACCTCTCCGGCCTTCACCTTCTGCTTGAAATAACCCAGGGAAATATAGCCCCAGACATCGCGGTCCAGGTCGAGGATGACGGTGTTGAGCCGCGCCAGGGCGTCGAACAGCTCCGCCATGCAGTCGTGCGGCTCGATCTGGGTGGTGTAGGGATTGAAAGCCAGGCCCAGGCCCTGCACGAAGCGCTGCGCAAGGCCTTCCCAATCGACGTCCGGATAGGCCACCACGTGCGCGTTGTAATTGCCCACCGCCCCGTTCATCTTGCCGAGGATTTCGACCTGCGCGATACGCGAGCGTGCGCGTTGCAGGCGGTAGGCGAGGTTGGACAACTCCTTGCCCACCGTGGTGGGCGACGCCGGCTGGCCGTGGGTGCGCGAGAGCATGGGCAGGTCGGCCAGTTCGCGCGCCAGTACCGCTAGGCGCTCACCCAGTTTGTCCACCGCGGGCAGCAGCACTTCCCGGCGCGCGCCCGCAAGCATCAGGCCATGGGCCAGATTGTTGATGTCTTCGGAGGTGCAGGCGAAGTGAAAGAACTCCGCCACGCGGCGTATCTCCTCCACCGGCGCGCAGCGTTCCTTGAGGAAATATTCCACCGCCTTGACGTCGTGATTGGTGACCGCCTCGATGTCCTTCACGCGCTGCGCATCCGCCGGCGAGAAATTCTCCGCCAAGCTATCGAGAAAGGCGCGCGCAGAAGCGCTCAGGGACGGCACTTCGGCGATGCCGGGCGCGTCGGCCAGGGCTTTGAGCCATTCCACTTCCACGCGCACGCGGAATTTCACCAAAGCGTATTCGCTGAACCACGGCCGCAGCGCGGCGATCTTGGCGCCATAGCGGCCATCCAGGGGCGAGAGAGCGGTAAGGGAAGTGAGTTCCATGGCGCGGCGCAGGAAAAACGGACATTTTAGCGTGAACGTCGCATCGCAACGCCGCGCTCCGTCCGGCGGCTCACAGGCTGCGCCGGTCGCGATAGGCCTGCGCCAGGGTGCCGCTGTCCACATACTCCAGTTCGCCGCCCAGGGGCACGCCACGCGCCAGGCGCGAAACCGCGAGGTCGCGCGCCTTGAGCAGAATGGCGATGGTGTGCGCAGTGGCCTCGCCCTCCGGGGTGAAATTGGTGGCCAGCACGACCTCGCGCACCACGCCGTCGAGCGCGCGTTCGATGAGGCGATCGAGCGCGATGTCGCGCGGCCCCACGCCGTCCAGGGGCGACAGCCGGCCCATGAGCACGAAATAGCGCCCGGTATAGGTCTGGGCGGCTTCCATCATGGCGAGGTCGGTGGGCATTTCCACCACCGCGAGCAGGCCCGGATCGCGCCGTGGGTTGGCGCACAGCTCGCAGATTTCGCTCTCGGCAAAGCTGTTGCACAGCCGGCAATGACGCAGGCCGGCCAGGGCGCGATTCAGGCCTGATGCCAGCTTCTCGGCACCGGGACGGTCGCGCTGCAGGAGATGGTAGGCCATGCGCGCGGCGGCCTTGGGGCCGACACCGGGAAGCACGCGCAGGGCCTCGATGAGATTCTGCAGGCTGGCAGGTGGGTTCATAAAGAAACGATCTCTCCCGCAGTAGGCTGCGGGGTGACTCAGAACGGCAGCTTGAATCCGGGCGGCAGCGGCAGTCCCTGGGTGAAGCCGCCCATTTTTTCCTGCACCGTGGCCTCGACCTTGCGGGCTGCATCGTTCACGGCGGCCGCCACCAGATCTTCGAGCATTTCCTTGTCGTCGGTCATGAGGCTGGCATCGATGACCACGCGGCGCACGTCGTAGCGACAGGTCATGACCACCTTCACCAGCCCCGCGCCGCTCACCCCTTCGACCTCGGTGTCGGCGAGCTTTTCCTGCATCTTGGCCATGTTGTCCTGCATCTGCTGGACCTGCTTCATGATGTTGCCCAGGCCGCCTTTCATCATTGCTTGTCTCCGATGGGTTTGATGGACGACGCAACGATGCTGGCGTCGAAAATTTCCATCACTTGATTGACGAATGGATCCGATTCTATCGCAGTCACCGCCTCCGCCTGGCGCTTTTTGCGCGCCCTCTCGCGCAGCTCGGCCGGCGTATCGGCCGCCGCGTCGATGACGGCGAACTCCACCTGCATGCCCTCGCCCAGGCGCGCGCGCAGGGCGGCGACGAGCTTGTCGCGGAAGGATTTTTCCAGCAGCGCCTTGTGCGCCGCGGGCACTTGCAGCAGCAGCTTGCCGTGGACAGCCTGTTTCAGCTCGCATTGCTCCGCCAGCATGCGCGCCATGCCCGTCAGGCCCAGCTTGTCCACCAACGCAGGCCAGTCGGCCGGCGCAACGGCTGGCGCCGCCTGGGGCGCAATGCCTGACGCGCCCCCCGCCGGGGGGCTGCCGGGCGACTCAGGCTTTGGGCGCGCCGCCCTCTCCGGCTGGGGCGCCGGCGCCTCGACTGGCGTGAACGCCAGCATGCGCAGCAGGCTCATGGTGAAGCCGGCGGCCTCGTCCGGCGCATAGGGCAGGTCGCGGCGGCCGTTCACGGCGATCTGGTAATAAAGCTGCAGCGTTTCCGCATCCAGGCGCTCGGCCAGCGCACGCAGGCGCGCAAGATCCGGCGTGTTCTCCTCCAGGGCATCGGGTACGCTTTTGAGCACCGCCAGCTGGGTGAGCAGCGCCGCCAGCTCCTGCAGCGCCGCTT
>JAJZSR010000070.1 GCA_021849595.1 Pseudomonadota bacterium
CGAAGGCAAGATGCAGGAGCAGATCAACCTCGCCACCGGCGAACGCGAGGCTGCCATCAAGGAGTCCGAAGGTCAGAAAATCTCCGCCATCAACCGCGCCCAGGGCGAGGCCGAGGCCATCAAGGCTGTGGCCGACGCCACCGCCCAGGCCATCACGCGCATCGCCGAGGCCATCCAGCATCCCGGCGGCATGCAGGCGGTGAACCTGAAAGTGGCGGAGAAATACGTCGAGGCTTTCGCCGGGCTGGCCAAGACCAACAACACCCTCATCGTGCCCAGCAACATGGCGGACCTGAGCTCCCTTATCGGCGCTGCCATGACGGTCATCAAAGAAACCCGTGCCTGATCGCCCGGGTCGGGGTCGCCAGGAATTATCCCGGCTATCCCTGGTGCGACAAACTAGGCGGCGCCACCGGATTGCCCAGGCGCATGAGATAGGGGTCGGTGGTGGACTGGTCGCCCAACTGCGTATTGACCGGCATCACGCTGCACAGATCCGGGGTGGTGTCGGCATTGTCGCTGCCGCACAGCGAAGCGATATAGGCGGCGCGGATCTGGTAGGCGGCCTGGCCGGCGGAACGCACGTAATAGCGTTGCGCCAGGTTGAAAGCGGTGTTGCCGGCCGCCACCCGGTCGAGGCCGTAGAGGGCCAGGCTCTTGGTCAGCAGCGCGGCCGGATAATGGGGACCGAAGTGCAGTGAGTTGTCCAAGGACGACAGGGCCTGCTTATATTGGCGCAGACTTAGCTGCGCTTCCCCCAGCGCCGTGTAGGCGAAAGAGAGAAACCATTTGTTGCCCTGGGCCAGTTGGGGGCCATGGGCGGAGGTTTGCCTGGTTTGCATGGCCAGGCCGTCGCCTATCAGCTGTGCGGCTTCCTTGAAATTGCCCGAACGCAGTTGCCAGAAGCCGTACAGCACCTTGAAATAGGCATTGTCCGTATCCTCGGGATCACGCTTCTTCCAGTCGCTGAGGATGCGGCCGGCGATGTCCATGCGCTGGTAGCGGATGGCGGCGCCCGCATAGCTATAACGCACGAAATCCATGTCCGGATGCTTGGCATAGGCCCAGCCCCACAGCGTCAGATCATTTTTCCAGTGCGGCAGATCGTCCCGCACGCTCACCAGGGCGAAGGCCGTCCAGGCCACGGCGAGCATGGGCAGGGCGTAGCGTGCGGTCATGGCTGCGGCAGGCGAGAGCCTGGGCATCGGCAGGCGCATGAGGCCGATCACGAGAAAGGCCAGCGGCAGCACGAGGAAACGCTCATGCCCGATATTGCCGCCGATGGTCAGCGGCAGAATGTTGAGCACCGGCAGCAGGGCGATGAACCAAGCGACGAAGAGGATGCCGGCCGCGGAGCGCTTGCGCAGAGCGACCGCTGAGGCCAGCAGGGCGAGGATGAGAGCCCCCACCCCGGTCAAGCGGTCCGCCACCGTCATTTGCTCCGGGCTGAAGGGATGCATGGGATTGATGTCGGCAAACGGCCACAGGCTCATCTTCACGTAGAAAATCAGGGTCTGGCCCACGAAAGCCACATGGCCGATGGCATGGTGGAAATCGGATTCCACGCCCGTGTCGTAATGCACGAAGCCGGGCATGGCGATCTTGCGGATGACGAGATAACCGATGCCGGTGGCGAGCAGCAGGGCGTACATGGCGGCGTCACGGCGCAGCACATGGCGCGGCAGCTCGCGCCAGGGAATCTCGCGGTCACGGGCGGCCAGGAGCGTGAGGAACACCAGCAAGGGGAGGGTGGCGGCCATTTCCTTGGACAGGGCGGCGAGGAAGAAGCATGCCGATACTGCCAGGACGCGGCGCCAGCCGGAGAGCTTCACGGCGGCGAGCAGGGCGGCCAGCGAAAAGAAGGTGACCATGAGGTCGAAGCGCCCGGCGACCCAGGTGACGGGCTCGATCAAGGCGGGGTGCAGGCCGTAGAGCAGGCCGGCGAGGACGACCTTGAGGGTGGGGCGCGTGGTGTCGCGCACGAAGTGATGGGCCAGCGCCATCACCAGGCTGACGTTGCCCAGATGGATGAGCAGGTTGATGCCGTGAGCCCAGGCCGGGCTGGTGCCCAGGGTCAGGAATTCGGCGGCGAAGCTCGCCAGCACCAGCGGGCGCATGTAAGTGGTGCCGGGCAAGATGGGCTGCCAGAGGGCACGCCAGATGAGGCCGGGTGAGCGCAGATCGGGGGTGTTGAGAAAGAGCGAGTTGTCGTCCCAGACATAGCCGAAATGGATGGCTTGCCCAAAAGCCAGGCCGATCAAGGCCAGAACGACAACATGGGGCAGCCAGCGGGTCAAGGGAGGGGGCGTCATGGTGGCCGGAGCGCGGATTCGATGAGCGGAAAAACCTGGGATTTTACCGGGTTTCGCGCCGGCGGGCGGCGCCCGGGGGAGAGCCGACTTGACGAGGTGTTGGGAAGGCGAGACAGGCCTTCGGCCGGCCTTGCCAAACAAAAAGAGAGTTTACGCCCGCCGCGTCAGCGCTGCCTCGACGCCTTGGTCTTCCAGGGCGGCGAGTATGGCGTCGTTGAGCAGGGCCAGTTCTTCCATCTGCCCGTGCGTCACCTCGGCATTGGCACCCAGTTCCTGTATGCGCTGATCCAGCGTTTCCGTGGCCTCGTGGATGCGCCGCACGCTGTCCAGGCGGCGTTTGAGCTGCAGGCTGCGTTCCCGCACCTGAGTGTCCATGGGCGCCATCTGGGCTTTGAGCCAGCTGTGGGTTTCCCGGTTGGCGATCTCGAAGGCCAGCACCACGCGGCTTGCCAGGGTGTCGAAGAATTTGCTCGTCAGGCGATGATGCTCCTGGGTGATCATCTGCAGCACGGTGTTGAAGCGCTCGTTGAAGACCTGCTCCAATTGCAGGAGTTCGCGGCGGTATTTTTCCAGGCTAAAGGCGGGGGGGCTCACCGTGGCGAGGCCGAAATCCTCGCTGAATTTTCGGTACATGGCGCTCATCATGGATTGGATTTCGGCCACCTGGCCATCCGCTCCGCCCAGCCTTTCCTTCACATCGCTGAAGAACGCCTTCATGGCATCCAGCAGTGTCTTGGAAAAACGGCCGGATTCCATGATTTGCCGGGTCTTGCGCACTTCCGCCCTGAGGGCCTCCATGCTCAGGCGTGCCTTGAGACCCTTGGCCTGGTCGGCGAAGATGCTGCGCAGGGCGTTGAATTGCTTCAGGCCGGTGTCGAAACTCTTCTTGTCGGCATTCGCCTTCACCATCATTTGCAGGATGACGTCCCGATTCTTGCCGCGCAGCCCTTCCAATTCCTCGATCTGATCCTGGATGTTGGCCAGCCGCGCTTCGAGCAATTCGGTGGTCTTGACCACCATGTCCTGCAGCGTCCCTTCGGTGGCCTCGCGCACCAATTGCTGCTTGGCCGGAATGAGCTGGCCGGAAAGCGCCGCTTCCAGCGCCGGCAGACGGCTTTTGGCGAGCAGCGCGTCATCGTGCTGTACCTTGGCCACCAACGCCTTCTGCGCCGAAATGGGGAACACCTGGTCGGCCGGGAGTTCGAGCAATTCGGCCGTGTGGCGGGCCTGGCGGGCGATTTCGGCATTGACTTCCTCGGGGCTTTTGAGATCGTCCCACAGGCCGTCTATCTTGTTCAGCACCACCAGCCGCCCGCGGTGGCCGTTTTGATTAGGGGCGATGTGATGGCGCCAGATAGTGATGTCGGATTTCGTGACCCCGGTGTCGGCGGCCAGGATGAAGAGCACGGCGTGGGCGCTGGGCAGCAGATTCAGCGTCAGTTCGGGTTCCGTGCCGATGGCGTTGAGGCCGGGCGTGTCCAGGATCACCAGGCCCTGCTTGAGCAGCGGGTGCGGGAAATTGATGACCGCATGGCGCCAGCGCGGGATGTCCACCGTGCCGTTGCGCGTGAGCGCCCGGGCGGTTTCTTCGTCCTGGGGATTGACCAAGCCGTATTGTGCCGCCACATCGCCGCTCACCGTCACGGTTTCCGCGAGCGTTTGCAAGGCCCCGGCCATCTGGGCGGTGGATTCGACATGCAGGGGCAGCACCGTCCAGCGCTCCGGCTGGGCCTTGAAGTCGGCGACCGTGCCGGCTTCGGCACGGGTTTCGATGGGCAGCAGATGGATGGCCGGAACCTCGCCCTCGCTGTACTGCAATTCCGTCGGGCACATGGTGGTGCGGCCGGCGGCGGAAGGCAGGACTCTCTGCCGGTAATCGGCGAAGAAGATGGCGTTGATGAGCTCCGATTTGCCGCGGGAAAACTCCGCTACGAAGGCGACGTTGAGGCGGTCTTCCCTGAGCTTGTCCTGCAGTTGCTTGAGACGCAGGTCCGTTTCGGCATCGCCTAGTTCCTGATGATTGAGCCAGTCCGCCAGGCGCATGATCTGGCGCGAAACGGCGTTGCGCCAATGGCTGTAATGCTCGAAGTCGGCTGCCAGGGTCGATGTCGTCATATCGCGTGCCCCAAACACGTTTTCCGGGATAAACCGATTACGGAGCCGATACCTGAAACTTGAGCGCGGCCCCAAGGAGTCAACAAGCTCTAAGTTTGGCAGCGCGGACAATAATACGATGCCCGTTGGCCCTGCACGATGCGGCGAATAGGGGTATGGCATACCCGGCAGGGCGCCCCGCCCCGGCCGTACACCTTCGCTTCGATCTGGAAGTAGCCCAGCTCTCCGCCGGCTCCCCGGTAGTCCCGCAAGGAACTGCCGCCCGCTTTGATCGCCGCTGCCAGGGTGTTTTTCACGGCCGCCGCCAGCCGGTCGCAGGCATCGCGCGTAAGCCTGCCTGCCGCGATGCGCGGACGTATGCCGGCACCGAACAGGGCTTCGCTGGCGTAGATGTTGCCCACGCCGACCATCTTGCGGCTGTCCATCAGCACCGACTTGGTGCTGGCTTTGACTCCCCGGGTTGCCCGAAAGAGATAGCCGCCGTCGAATTCCGGTCCCAGCGGTTCGGGCCCCAGGTGGCATAGCAAGGGATGGCCCTCGATCGCTCCGGTGTGCCACAGCACGGCGCCGAAGCGGCGCGGATCGCGTAGACGCAGCAGTTGGCCGGGCGAGAACAGCCAATCCACATGATCGTGTCTGCCTGCTGGTTCCCGCGCGCCGACGAGCCGCAGGCTGCCCGACATGCCCAAATGCACCAGCATGGTGCCGCAGCCGAAGTCGAACAGCAGATATTTGCCGCGCCGGCCGATGGCCTTCAGCGTGTTCCCCTTCAGGCGCTCCGCCAGGGCGGCATCGATGGGCCAGCGCAGGCGGTGATCGCGCACCGTCATGGCGACTAGGCGACGGCCGGTCAAATGCGGGGCCAGGCCGCGACGGGTGGTTTCCACTTCCGGCAGTTCGGGCATGCCGGGATGGTAGCGGAAAACACCGGCGCTATGACCTGTCAAGGACAAGGTGTAGGATTGCCGGGCTGAAGTACGTTTGTCCGAGTTTCTATGCCCCTCCTGAGAACGCTTCCCTGGGCCGCAGTGCTCTGCCTGCTGGCTGCCTGCAGTCAGCAGCCGGCCCGCCCGCCGGTGCCTGCGCCTGCCAAGCCGCCGCCGGCCGAGGCGGCTCCCGCAGTGCCCCAGGCGGCGCAGGAAAAGCTGCCCGACGTGCCCCTGACGCCGCAACTGCTCTATCAGTTTCTGGTGTCTGAAATCGCGGGCCAGCGCGGCATGGTCGGGGTGGCCGAACAGGGCTATATGACCATGGCCCGGGAAACCGGCGATCCCCGCATTGCCCGCCGCGCTGCGGATATCGCGTTTTTCGTGCGTAATTACAAGGATGCCGAGGAAGCCAGCCGAATCTGGCTGAAAGGCGATCCGGGTTCGCTGCAGGCTACGCAGACGCTGGTAGCGTCGCAACTGGCCCAGAACCGGTTTGCCGAAGCCGAGCCTGCCTTGCGTAACCTGCTGAGCCGGGAGGGCGCATCCGGCTTCATGCAGTTGTCGGTGCTGCTCGCCAAAACTACCGATCCGCAGGGCGCCTACCAATTGCTGCAGCGCCTAGCTGCGCCTTACCCGCAGATGCCCGAGGCCTGGTTCGCTCTGGCCCAGGCGGCGCTCAAGGCCGGCCATCCGGCCGTTGCGCAGGCCGACCTCGCCCAGGCGGACAAGCTGCGCCCGGGGTGGGAGCCTGTCGCCCTGCTGCATACCCAGATGCTCGCCGCCCGTTCCGCGCCCGAGGCCCTGGCCTATCTCAATGGCTATTTGCAGCGCTACCCGCAAGCGCAGGACATACGCTTGGTATATGCCCGCCTGCTGGTTGCGGCGGGGCGCATCCTGGACGCGCGCGCGCAGTTCGCCATCCTTGCCAGGCAACTGCCCAACAACGGCGAGATCGCCTATGCCGCCGGTCTGCTCGCCCTGCAAACGGGTGATTTGCCGGTGGCGCGCGAGGAATTGGGGCGGGCCGCGGCGCTGCGTTTTCCCGGCAAGGATGCCCTGGCCTACTATTTGGGCATCACCGAGGAAGGCCTGGGCCGGCCCCAGGAAGCCCTGTCCCAATACCGCAAGGTTGTGCGCGGTGAGTATCTGATCGCCGCGCGCAGCCGCATGGCGGATATCCTGGCCAAGGAGGGCAAGCTTGACGAAGCCAAGGCCCTGCTGCACGCGACCCGGCCGGCCACGGACGCGCAGCGCATCCAGTTGATCCAGGCGCAGGCAGATCTGCTGCGCAATGCCAAGGATTACGTCAAGCTGTACGAGTTGTTGAGCGAGGGTCTCAAGCGCTTCCCCGATTCGCCGGAATTGCTCTATGACCATTCTATGGCGGCGGAGAAGCTCGACAAGTTGGGCGTCGTGGAGACGGATTTGCGCAAGGTCATCCGCCTGCAGCCGGACAACGCGCAAGCTTACAACGCGCTGGGTTACACGCTGGCGGAAAAGACTGATCGCCTGAAAGAGGCGGCGGAATTGCTCGACAAGGCGCTGAGCCTGGCTCCCGATGACCCCTTTATCCTGGACAGTGTCGGCTGGCTGAATTATCGGCAAGGCCATCTGGCGCGCGCGCGCGAATATC
Source organism: Pseudomonadota bacterium (assembly GCA_021849595.1). GTDB lineage: Bacteria > Pseudomonadota > Gammaproteobacteria > Burkholderiales > Thiobacillaceae > JAJXXS01. Next base: position 6,990 of record JAJZSR010000070.1, read on the forward strand.
TCGAACGCGCCTACAAACTGCGCGCCGACCCTGAAATCGCCGCACACCTGGGCGAGGTGTTATGGATGCAGGGCAGCCACCAGGCCGCGTTGGATTTGTGGAAAGCCTCTCTGCAAAGCCATCCGCAGAGCGAAGCCCTGCTGCAGGTGCTCAAGAAATTCAATCCCTGAGACTGGCCCGCGCTCTGGCACTGGCCGCTGTCCTGTTCCTGGCAGGATGCGCGGCCACGCCGCCCATCTCCCCGCCGGCGGCCATCCCGCCCGGGCGGCCGGCTTTCGAACTGGATGGGCGCATCGGGGTCAGGGACGGTGAGCATTCCTTTTTCGGCAACCTGCACTGGCGTGCCGGCGAGGGCCGGGACCGGTTGCTCCTGGCCACGCCCCTGGGTCAGGGGGTGGCGCGCATCACCCGCAGCGCCGGCGCGACGGTGTTGCAGTGGCCCGATGGGCGCAGCGAGACGGCGGCCGATCCGGAAGATCTGCTGGAAAAAGTCCTCGGTTTCCGCTTGCCGTTGGCGGGCCTGGATTATTGGGTGGAAGGACGGCTTGACCCACACCGGCCCGGCGAGGTGATCAGAAATGGGGAGGGCCGCATCGAGCGCCTGTCCCAGGATGGCTGGCAGGTGCATTACCTGGCTTATGCGGGCGCGCGCCCAGCCAGGCTCAGGCTGCGCCGCGATGACATCGAGGTGACTCTCATCGTGGATCGGTGGGGCAGTTGATGGAGACTTTTTTTGCGCCTGCCAAGCTGAATTTGTTCCTGCATATCGTGGGACGGCGCGCCGACGGCTATCATTTGTTGCAAAGCGTGTTTCGCCTGCTCGACTACGGCGACGACGTGGACATGGCCGTACGCGCGGATGGCGCAATCCGGCGCCTGACGCCGATCGCCGGCGTGGACGAGGCGCAGGACTTGACGCTCAAGGCGGCCCGCCTGCTGCAAGCGGAAAGCGGAACGACCCTGGGCGCGGACATTGCGGTGCGCAAGCGCCTGCCCATGGGCGGCGGCCTGGGCGGCGGCAGTTCCGATGCCGCCACGGTGCTGCTGGCCTTGAACGGCCTCTGGAATCTGAACTGGCCCAAGCCGCGCCTGGCCGAACTGGGCCTGCGCCTGGGGGCCGATGTGCCGTTTTTCGTGGGCGGCAGCAATGCCTTCGTCGAAGGCATCGGCGAGCGCCTGACCCCCATTGAACTACCGCCCGCCTGGTATGTGGTGCTGGTTCCGCCGGTGCATGTGGCCACGGCGGAAATTTTCGCCCTGCCGGAACTCAAGCGCGACCGCGCGGCCATCCGGCCGCAAGATTACCGGCCGGGGTTCGGAATGAATGACTTGCAGGCGCCGGTGGCGGCGCGCTATCCGGCGGTGGCCGAACATCTTTCCTGGCTGGCGGGATTTGGCGATGCCCGCATGACCGGATCGGGTGCGTGCGTGTTTCTGGAGGTGCTTGACGCCGCCGGCGCGCAGGAGATTTTTGCCCGACGCCCCCCCGGCATGGCCGGCTTCGTGGCACGCGGCTTGAATAACCACCCCTTGCTTTGCTAGAATCCGCGTCCTCCACAGGGGAGTCGCCAAGTGGTAAGGCATCGGATTTTGATTCCGACATTCGCAGGTTCGATCCCTGCCTCCCCTGCCAGATCATGAGCCGCTGACGCGGCCATTTTTGTTGCGGCTTCCAGCGGGGGCCTTGCGGGCGGACACACGGTGGCTACGGAAAATTTGATGGTCTTCACTGGCAACGCGCACCCGCGCCTGGCCGAGGATGTGGTGCGCCATCTGAATCTGCGCCTGGGGCGCGCCACCGTGGGCCGCTTCTCCGATGGCGAGATCCAGGTGGAAATTCTGGAGAACGTGCGCGGCAAGGACGTCTTCGTGCTGCAATCCACCTGCATGCCGACGAACGACACGCTCATGGAAGTGATGGTCATGGTCGACGCCCTCAAGCGGGCATCCGCCGGGCGCATCACCGCGGCCATCCCCTACTACGGCTATGCGCGCCAGGATCGCCGCACCCGTTCGGCCCGGGTGCCCATTACCGCGAAGGTGGTGGCGAACATGCTGCAGGGCATCGGCGTGGACCGGGTGCTGACCATGGACCTGCATTCGGACCAGATCCAGGGATTTTTCGACATCCCGGTGGACAACATTTATTCCTCGCCTGTACTGCTGGGCGACATCTGGAAGCACAATCATCCCAATCTGATGGTGGTGTCGCCCGATGTCGGCGGCGTGGTGAGGGCCCGTGCCATCGCCAAACGCCTGGAATGCGATCTGGCCATTATCGACAAGCGTCGCCCCAAGCCCAACGTCGCCAAGGTCATGCACATCATCGGCGACGTGGCGGGACGCTCCTGTATCATCATGGACGACCTCGTGGACACCGCCAACACCTTGTGCGAGGCGGCGCAGGCACTGAAGGACAACGGCGCGGCGCGCGTGTTTGCATACTGCACCCATGCGGTGCTGTCGGGCAGCGCCGCCACGCGCATCACCAATTCGGCACTGGACGAGCTGGTGGTGACCGACACCATACCCCTGCGCGATGATGCGCGCGCCTGCGGCAAGATCCGTCAGCTTTCAATCGCCGGGCTGTTGGCCGAGACGATCAGCCGCATCAGCAACGAAGATTCCGTCAGCTCGCTCTTCATCGAGTGAGCTGCGGGCCCCGCCGGCCGGAAGCGGTGCGGGCCCGATTGTTTGTGCTTCCGGTCTTCTGGTCGCGGAAGATTTTTTGGAGTTGAGCATGCAAATCGAAGTCATCGCCTTCAAGCGTGACGCTCAGGGCACCGGTGCGAGCCGCCGCCTGCGTCGTTCCGGCTTTGTGCCGGCAGTCATTTACGGCGGGGAGAAGGCCCCCGCCATGATCCAGCTCGATCACAACGCGCTTTATCACGCCCTGCGCAAGGAGAGCTTCCATTCCTCCGTCCTCAACATCAAGGTGGACGGGCAGGCGGAAATGGCCGTGCTGCGCGATGTGCAGATGCACCCCTACAAGCAGCAAATCCTGCACGTGGATCTGCAGCGCGTGGACAAGGATCACAAAATCCACGTCAAGGTGCCCCTGCACTTCGTCAATGCGGAGCAGAGCCCCGGCGTGAAACTGGGCGGCGGCATTGCCAGCCACGTCATGACCGAAGTGGACGTGGCTTGCCTGCCGGGCAATCTGCCGGAGTACATCGAAGTCGACATGGGCAGCCTGCAGGTCGGGCAGTCCATCCACCTCAACGACATCGCGTTGCCCGCGGGGGTCGAGCCGGTGGCCCACCTGAAGGCGGAGAACCCCGTGCTCGCTTCCATCGCTTCCACCCAGAAAGGCGCGGAAGAGGAGGTGGCGCCGGCGCCCGGGCCCGCGGCCGGGGGGGTACCTCAGGGCTGAGGTGGGGCACCCTACCCGCCCTGATGCATGGCTGGCATACGCCTCATCGTCGGCCTGGGCAATCCCGGGCCGGAGTACGCCCAGACCCGGCACAACGCCGGGTTTTGGTTCATTGAACACCTGGCTCGGCGGGAGTCCGTGGCGATGCGCCCGGACAAACGCTTTTTCGGCCAGATGGGCCGCTGGGGCGACGTCTGGCTGCTGGCGCCGCAAACCTTCATGAACCGTTCGGGATTGTCGGTGGCGGCCATGGCTAATTTTTACCGCGTGCCTGCGGAAGAAATTCTGGTGGCGCACGATGAATTGGACTTGCCGCCGGGGGCGGTCCGCCTCAAGCGCGGCGGCGGCCATGCCGGCCACAACGGCCTGCGGGACATTGCCGCGCAGCTGGGCAGCGGCGATTTTTGGCGCCTGCGGCTGGGCATCGGGCATCCGCGCGGCCAAGGGCTGGATCAGCCGGTGGCCGATTACGTGCTGCATCGCGCCTCGGCGGCGCAGCAAGCGGCCATCGACGACGCTCTTGAGCGTGCCCTGATGCTGGTGCCTTGTTTTTTGCGCGGCGAGTTCCCGGCCGCCATGCAACGTCTGCACACCCAAGAACCATGAGCCTGAAATGCGGAATCGTCGGCCTGCCCAATGTCGGCAAGTCCACTCTTTTCAACGCCCTGACCAGCGCGGGTATCGCGGCGGAAAACTACCCTTTCTGTACCATCGAACCGAACACCGGCGTGGTCGAGGTGCCCGATCCGCGTCTGGCCCGGCTCGCTGCCGTGGTCAAGCCGCAGCGCGTGGTTCCGGCCGTAGTGGAGTTCGTCGATATCGCCGGCTTGGTGGCGGGGGCGTCCAAGGGCGAGGGGCTGGGCAACCAGTTCCTGGCCAACATCCGCGAAACCGACGCGATTCTTCATGTCGTGCGCTGCTTTCACAACGATAATGTCATTCACGTCGCCGGCCGGGTGGATCCTCTGTCGGACGTGGAGACCATCGCCACGGAACTGGCCCTGGCCGATTTGGCAAGCGCCGAGAAAGCGCTTGCGCGCTACGAGAAGCCTGCGCGCGCCGGCGACAAGGAAGCGAAAAAAGTGGTCGCCGCGCTGGAACGCGTGATCGCGGCGCTCAACGAAGGGCGGCCGGCGCGCGCCGCGGGGCTGGACCAGGAGGGGCTCGCGGCGGTCAAGCCGCTTTGCCTGATGACCCTGAAACCCACCTTGTATGTCGCCAACGTCGGCGAGGAGGGTTTTCACGACAACCCCCTGCTCGATGCGCTCAAGGCCTATGCCGCCAAGGAAAACGCTCCGGTGGTACCGTTGTGCGCGGCGCTTGAGGCCGAGCTGCAGGAGCTTTCCCCGGACGAGCGCCTGGAGTATCTGCAGCAACTCGGCTGGGAGGAACCCGGCCTCAATCGCCTCATCCGCGCGGCCTACGACCTGCTGGGCCTGCAGACCTATTTCACCGCCGGGGTCAAGGAAGTGCGCGCCTGGACCATCAGGAAAGGCGACACCGCGCCGCAGGCAGCCGGCGTCATCCATACCGATTTCGAACGCGGGTTTATCCGTGCGCAGACCATAGCCTTCGAGGATTTCATCGCCTGCGGCGGCGAGCAGGGCGCCAAGGAAGCGGGGAAAATGCGCTCCGAGGGCAAGGACTACGTAGTCCGGGATGGCGACGTGATGAATTTCCTGTTCAATGTCTGATCGCCGAGTTTGACACTTTTTCCCCCGCAACCGTATAATCCCGCGCTTCGTTTGGGTGGGGTTCCCGAGCGGTCAAAGGGAGCAGACTGTAAATCTGCCGGCTCTGCCTTCGAAGGTTCGAATCCTTCCCCCACCACCAGAGTTTAACAGCGGGAAAGCGTTCGTTCCCGGCCGGGCGGGTGTAGCTCAATGGTAGAGCTGAAGCCTTCCAAGCTTAAGACGAGGGTTCGATTCCCTTCACCCGCTCCAGTTTTTGTTGTGTTCGTTCGTGCAGTCGGGCGGACGTTATAGCTAGGCCCATGTAGCTCAGTGGTAGAGCACTCCCTTGGTAAGGGAGAGGTCGGCAGTTCAATCCTGCCCATGGGCACCAGTTGCCATCGGTTGAGTTGGAGGCGTTATGTCCAAGGAAAAATTTGAGCGTACGAAGCCGCACGTGAACGTAGGGACGATAGGACACGTGGATCATGGTAAGACGACGTTGACGGCGGCGATTACCACGATTTT
>JAJZSR010000071.1 GCA_021849595.1 Pseudomonadota bacterium
ACGGGACATTGCAGTCCCGAGCGCCCGGTTGTGTGCCGCGCCAGTGGCTATTAACCACACGCGGCTTCCGCGGTCTGGGTCGGTTGGGGTCCGACCGTTTGGGGCATCCGCCCCGCGGTGAAGTTCGGTTGGGTTGGCAGCCCTTACCGATGTCCTATTGGCAGGGTTGGCAACCCGTATGTGTGGCATCACACGAGCTTCTGACATGTATAGCGACAACGCCGGAAACGTGGCCAAAAAATTTTTGGAATCCTATTTTCTCGCGTCGCTTCGCTCCGCCGGCAACTCGGTGCCTATATGAAGCAGGAAGGCCCTTTCAGCCAACCTACTTTTGTTGCTTCGCACCGGGGGAAAACACCGTCATGTCCTATGATCCGCATGTCCTAACGCACAAGACAGTGCTCATGCAGCGTCTGGCCGACCACGTGCGCCAAGGCTATCACTGGCATGTGTCCGGCAGCGTGCCGCTTGATAGAGCGGCCGCATTCATCCGTAAGATCTCTACGCTGTACAGCCTCAACATCGGAAAAGACGAGCGTTATCGCCGCAAGAAGGCTGGGCTAGGAAATGCGCAGCTATTGTTGTGGCAACCTGAGCCGCCTAGTGGGCCGCTGGCGTGGTGGCTGCTGATCACGGATAGCGACCACCCTGCGCACACCTTGGAAAAACTACGCGATGCACACGGGCAACCCGGGCGTATCCAGTGCACGGGCTATGAGCTCGTCCAGCTCACCCGTGCTGGGCAAGTCGCGCCCTCGTGGACATGGCGCATGAGCAAAGAAACGTATGAAGGTTGGCGCACGCGCATTCTCCAGGCCGTACGGGCGCGGACGGATGAAAAGCTACGTCAGTCTTGGCAATCGCTGTATCGAGTTCCGGGCTTTTCCGGCAACAGGCGGCAGGTCGGCAAACTGGTCGCCCTCATGCGCGCAGAATGGGCTAGGAGCCGCGCAGAGCCGTTTCCGATGGGTCGGAGCAGGCTCGGGTACATTCAGCGTCTAGAAACAGTTTACCAACCCCTTTCAACCGTTCTCTGGCGGGCCAGAGAGGCAGCCATCAGCACCGATCACAGTTAACCGAAACTGCCATGGCGTCATGCTCCTATCTACGTGCCCTAATATTCTTCGCCAAAAAGCTCACCGGGAACATCAACCATGTTCAGTTCTGGGTCGCTCGTAAGCGCGTGCATTCTATAAATGTTGCCTGTGGTATGGCCAAACTCAATAAGCCTATCCTCAAGCAGTTGAACATGCGGGCGCAGTTGTTCCGTGTCAGACACATAGTAGCCGCCGGTCACCTGATCCCCTATGGGAGCCGCGTCCAGCTTGTGGGTAAGTATCCGCTTGAGGGTTATGGTGCTAAAACCAAGGGTACCTCCCACGGTTGCGCGCGTTCGCCGGAAGTCATGCGGGCTGACCTTCTTGCCGATCTTCGCCGACAAGGATTCCCAGGACGCACTAAAATCGACCGCATGGCCGGTACGTCCTTCCCCCGGAAAAAGCCAGCCAGAAGATCTAACGGCCGCCAGGTCGAGACGTGCGTCAATGATCGAGGCGCAGTGCTTGGGCACAGGGTACGCAACCGCCTCACGGTTTTTAGCGGTAACCTCGTCCAGCAGATAGGATGCCGGTGACTTGCAGTACTGTTCGACCCGCATCTTGTATAACGGCGCCGAGCGGAACCCTAGCAACAGCGCTAACGTGGCCCAGTCCCTCGCGTCTCGCGGTAGACTGGGGAGCGCAGCAAAAAACTCTGGCAACAGTGTCCGCGGAATAAGGCGATGACGAACTGGCACCGGCACAATCTGGCCGACCGCGCGGAATTGCTTGACCGGATTGGTCGCCAACTTGCCAAGCAGCACAGGGACTGCATAGATGGCCGACAAAATCCTTAGCAAGTAGACAGCGCGCGCAACCGACTTGGCAAGCACGCTCTCATAAAGCTGGCTAATATCGGTGTAGGTAACGGAAGCGGCCGGCCGCTTAAGAAAATCGGGCGCGTAGTGTTTCAACGTCCACCGATAGTCGTCAACGGTTGACGTCTTGAGGCGATGCTTCCTGAGCACCAAGTACTCCTCCAGCAATTGCGCGACCGTGTCCGGATTTTCGGGCGTTGCTCCGACCCGCGCCACAAACGCCCTCCGCGCCTCGGCCAGGCTCATAGCTCCAACCGCCCCCAGTGTCACCCTGGACCGCCCGATAAGCGCGACAAAGGCTTTGGAGCCATTCGACGTTACCCGCACCCCGAAGCCGCTCCGGGCCTCCCAGTAAAACGCTTGCCCATTCTTAGGAGAAGGGAGACCTGCGATAGAAGATTCGCTCAAAATTGCTACGCGCATGTAAGCAACATGTAAACAAAATGCCCAAACACACAACGGCAAACCACGCGCAAACCTTGAGCCAGAGCCAAATCTTAATTTGGCCGAGAAACTTCAAATCCGGTGGGGGCCGTCAGCCGGTCCCGGGCGGGTTCGACTCCCGTCTCCTTCCGCCATCCATTTCTCAGCCACTTTTGATCAAACGAAAATCCAACTCGGGGTGGCGCCTAAGCGTTTCAGTTTCGCCGAAATTCGGTGATCACCCTTCCCAACCTCGTTGTCATAGCGCAGGACGCGCTCGCCGCAGACCACCCACAAAGCCGGTACTTGACGCTATGGACTGAACCCTCCAATGGCTTCGGAAGCCGCCACAACACGAGTTCTGCGCCGCCGTGGTACCAAGAGGCCGAACGTTGGAGGCGAGGAGTCGCCGGCGCGTCGAAACGCGGAGGGAATCCGCCAGCATAGCTTGCGGGCGGTCCGTGCTGAGCCATGCTCAGGCTACTACCGTCGCCGTTGACCTGGCCAAATCCGTTTTCCAACGGCTGTGGCTGATACCTCGTGGAAGGTCATCGAAACACCCCCGTCTCCTCCCGCCACCCCTTGTCAGTCTCAGTAAAACAGGCATATCCTGCGAGAGTTGGCGCTCACCAGCCACGGAAGATTCCAGGGTAAATGGGAGGGTGGGACATGAAGAAACATCCGCGGGAGGATCTTTATTCCAAGTCGGTTGACGTGGATTTTGACGATCCGCGTGTCCAGGAACTCATGCGCAAGACCGAAACCCTGCGCCTCGACCAGCGTGGCCACCTGCCCACGCGGCCCGTCCTGATCCGGCGCGCCTCGGACCCTCACGACCCGGGCACCCCCGGCGTACAAATAGGCAAGGAGGATGCCGGCCTGGCCATCCTGGCCACCGGGCAAATTTTTGCCGTCGGCGAGGATATGCTCTTGTACTGCAAGGGAGACGGCCAGGGCGGCATTTATCGGGTCGAGGCCTCGCGGCCGGGCCGCCGCCAGGAAGATGCCGCACAGAACATATTCATCACTTATGCGCGGCGGCGCGCCTGACCCGCCCCGAGCGAAAAAAAAGCCACTCTGCAGCGACAGAATTGGCCGCAAAGGCTTGCCCTGTCTGACGCCAGCCGACATAATGCATGCGACGGTTGCGCCAGCGCCGCCGCTGGCAACCATCTGACCGGTGATATTTCATCCGGGCCCCTCAACGACCTCACCAAAGGAACCCAATGAACAAGTCCGAATTGATTGAAGCCCTGGCAGACAAAGCCGAACTTTCCAAGGCCGGCGCCGCACGCGCCCTGGACGTGATGATCGACGAGATCGTCAATGCCGTCGCCGGGGGCGACACCGTCACCCTAGTCGGTTTCGGCACATTCAAGTCCTCTGCGCGCGCCGCCCGCGAAGGCAAGAACCCCCGTACCGGCGAGAAAATCAAGATCGCCGCGACCACGGTGCCCAAGTTCACCGCCGGCGCCGGCTTCAAAGAGCGGGTGGCCAAGGCCAAGCCGAAAAAGAAGAAGTAACCGCTGATCGTTTTCGCCGGCGCCGCATCGGGCGCCGGCAAACAACCCCACAACACACGCCGGGCAAACCTGCCCGCCTGCGGCCCAAAATCAGTCTTGGTCTTTGGCGTCGCGCACGATCATCAACACTCCTGCCCGCCCGCCTTCCAGGCGATTGATGAACAGCTCGGTGGCAAAACTCTCGTTATCGCGCCGCCGCGCGCGAAAAGCGGCCCCGCAGCGGCACAAGTGGCTCAGGCGCGGATTGGCCTGGTTGTTCTGCACCAGCGCCATGCCTTCCAACTGGGGCAGCAAAACCGACACATGGCGCCCTTTCAGTTCGCTTTGCGCATAGCCGAACATTTCCTCGCAACTGCCACCACATTCCTGAATCGTCCCGGCATCGTCCAGGGTAAGCATCGTCGCCCTGTCCGGGAGCGACGAGGCGGCATTCGAACCTTTCGGCGCCGTGCCGGACATGGCCGATCCTTCCCGCCACCCGTTCAATGCTGGGTAGGCTCTCGCGCGGCGATTTCCTGCTCGGCCGCCAGCCAATCCTCCAACTCGCGTCCCGGGGCGAAACCCCGCGCCTCAGCTCTGAAGTACGCCGCCAAGGCGATAAGCTGATGACGATTCGCAGGCGTGCCGATGGCTACCTGTGGTGCATTGAGATCGCTTGCCTTGGCTTGTTTGCGGCTGCCGCCCATCTGTCCCTCCTTCGTTGTTTGCCGAAACGCCCTACCCGCCGGACCGCCCGAAGCGGGGCCGGCATCCACGGCCTGCCCATGACCACCATTTTTTATAGCAGAAATGTCAAGGTCGACGGGCCACCATGCCCCGCCGGGGAATTGCTTCATTGCGTATGAATGGTCCAAGGTCCAAATAATTCCGGCACCGGTGCCCCTTCGCTAATAAAATGGCGCTTTCCCCAGCCGGCCCGGCCATGCGTACTCTCATCTGCGGCTCCCTCGCTTTCGACTCCATCATGGTCTTCCCGGACCATTTCAAGCGTCACATCCTGCCCGACAAGATCCACATGCTGAACGTATCCTTTCTGGTGCCCGAGATGCGCCGGGAATTCGGCGGCTGTGCGGGCAACATCGCCTACAACCTCAAGCTGCTGGGGGGCGAACCGGTCATCATGGCCACGGTGGGGGACGATTTCGCCCCCTATGCCGATCGCCTGGAACGCCTGGGCTTTACGCAGGAATGCGTACGCCACATGGCCGGCACTTACACGGCGCAGGCTTTCATCACCACCGACCTGGACGACAACCAGATCACCGCCTTCCACCCAGGGGCCATGAATTTTTCCCACGAAAACGACGCCGGCGCGGCGAACGGCATCGTGCTGGGCATCGTCTCGCCGGATGGGCGCGCAGGCATGCTCGCGCACGCGCGCCAGTTCCATCGTGCAGGCATTCCCTTCGTGTTTGATCCCGGCCAGGGCATGCCGCTGTTCGACGGCGGGGAGCTGCTCGAGTTCGTTGAGTTGGCCGATTACCTGACCCTCAACGACTATGAGGCGGAGCTGCTGCAAAGCCGCACCGGCAAGACCCTGGAGGAATTGGCGGCTCGGGTACGCTGCCTGGTGGTCACGCGCGGTGCCGAAGGCGCGCGCTTCTTCGTCAACGGCACTTGCCTCGCCATCCCGGCGGCGCCGGCCGAACAGGTGCTCGATCCCACCGGTTGCGGCGATGCCTTCCGCGCCGGCCTGCTGTACGGCATCGCACGTGACTGGGACTGGCAAACCACCGGGCAACTGGCCAGCCTGATGGGGGCGATAAAAATCGAGCATCGCGGCGGGCAGAATCATGCCCCGTCACGCGAGGACATCGCCGCCCGCTATCGCGCCGCTTTCGGCGGCGATCTCGCCGGCTTTTAGGGCAACCCGTCCCGGCGGCGCGGTACGCTGCCCGGCACGCCTGTTCCATAATCCCCTCATCACGCCATATGTTTACCGGCGGCGGAACGGCCTATAAATAAATCTGCCCATATGCCTCAGGAGCCCGCCATGGAAACCGCAAACCACGAAGCCCCGGTCCGCAACTTCTACGCCAGCAACTACATCGCCACCGATCCGCTGCCGCGCGACCAGACGCAAAGCCTGCGGCTGCATGAACCAAGCCAGATGCTGACCTGCATCGATCCGATCACCGGCCGCGACATCGAGCACTTTGCCGATCATCCCTTCATAGTCGACGGCAATGTCACGATTTATTTTGAATCCGAACAGACCCGCCAGGCCTATCTGGACACGCCCATCGACCACCCCTTCCATTTGGTCGACAATCCCACGGACGAGGGCTACGACGAGGGCTGAGCTTGCGGCTTGGAGACAGGCACCCCGGAGCGCAGGGCCCTGTCAAAAAAACCTGCTGCCCCTTTTCCCGCCGCAGGCGAAAGGGCGAATGCGTCGTTCAAACCGACCCGATTCGGCAATTCCCCGGGCATTTAGGGCGCGCGGGCTAAAATCGCCGACGGCAAGAACGACTGCGCAACCTGTTTCGGCGCAGTCAACCTCCCAGGATAATCTTCCCGCCGATCCAAGATGCAAGACGCCTACGCTTATTGCGCAACGCTGACATGCGATCAGTGGGCGTGGGAATTTCTGCGCCGCAATCCCGATTACCGGCGCGATTACCGCACCTTCATCGCGATCTGGCATGCACTCGAGGCCGATTACGGCGTGCCGCCCAACCGCGACTTCAGGCGCTGGAAAGAGGACCCGCGCGCCTACGGCCCCCTGCCGGGCGAGACCGAACTCGGCTCACCCACCGGCGAGTCGTGCATCGCAGAGGATGACCGCGTACTGCTGGAATGCTGGGTAGGCGCGAAATGGGGGTTCTACAAATTTCCGCTCGACCCCGAACGCACCATCCCGCCCGGCCCCGGCGAGCTATCCTGGCGGCCGCCTCCAGCGCCGTCCGCGCCCGCTGACGGGTATAGGCTCGACATCTGCTTCGACCTCTCGCTGCCATTGCCGCCGCAACTCGAAGCCGCGAAGTTCCGCCTGATCAGCCGCGCCGCCGAACTGCGCCGCCAGGGCTTGGCGGCGCCGATGACCGTGGCAAACCAGCGCACGCGGTGGACCGAAATGCTGCGCCTGCTGGACGGCAGGGCGACGCCCGATGAGCAGGACGAGGGCCTACTGCCCGTCGCGCAGGCAATGGTGCAAGGCGGCTATCTTGACATCTTGCGACTGCAGCCCTCGGCCGGCGAGTGACGCACAAACCGGAACGGTTCCGGTCATCCGCCGGCGGGCTTGCACGCCGCCGTGGGGATAATTGAGTTAGCCTTCGGGCTCCTCGGCCTTCAGTTCCCGCCGCATGAGTTGCTGCACTTCCTCGGCCGGCGATGCGCCTTCGTAAAGAATCTCGTAAACCGCGGCCGTGATGGGCAGTTCGACCTTAAGGCGCTGCCCCAGTGCCCGCGCCTCGCGCACGCTGTGCACGCCCTCAGCCACATGGCCCAGCCCTTCCAACACCTCGGCCAGGCTGCGTCCCTGCGCAAGCGCCAAGCCCACTTGGCGGTTGCGCGACAAGTCCCCCGTGGCGGTGAGGATCAGATCCCCCATGCCGGTCAGGCCCATGAAGGTTTCCTGCCTCCCGCCCATGGCCCGGCCCAGGCGCGCCATTTCCGCCAGCGCGCGGGTGAGCAGCGCCGCACGCGCGTTGTGGCCCAGGCCCAGCCCGTCGGAAATCCCCGCCGCGATGGCCATGACATTCTTGAGCGCACCTCCCACCTCGACTCCGATCACGTCGGTGCTGGTATACAGGCGCAAACGCTCGCTATGCAGCACGGACGCCAGATGCGCGAGATAGGCGGCGTCGTCGCCGGCCAGGGTCAGGGCCGTGGGCAGCCCCGCCGCCACCTCCTGCGCAAAACTCGGTCCGGACAGCACGGCGCGCGGCACGGCCGCGTTCAGGGTTTGGACCACCACTTCATGCGGCAGCAGGCCGCTGGCCGGTTCGAAACCTTTGCAGACCCACACCAGGGGCTTGAGGCCGGGACCTTGCGCCAACTGCTGCAGGACGCTGCGCAAGGCAGCGCTGGGGGTGGCGAGGATATAGAGATCGGCACCTGCGCACACGCCGGCCAAATCGGCGCTTACGGCCAGCGCCTGCGGCAGCACCTGCCCCGGCAGGTAGGTCCGGTTTTCGCGCCTTGCCGCCATATCCGCAGCCTGGCGCGGGTCTCGCGCCCACAGACGCACCGCGTGGTGTTCCGTCAACACCGCGGCGAGGGCCGTGCCCCAGGCACCGGCCCCCAGCACGGCGACGTTCATAGCCCCCACAAAGCTGCGAGCGGCAGATATCCGCTGGCGCCGTTGGGCAGCTTCACCTGCGCCCAGCCGCCGCTTTGCCCCAGCAAAGGAAAAGCCACGCCCTGGTTCACTTGGAACAGGGCCTGCGAAGCTGCGCTGGGCTGGGCATAAACCGTCGCCTGCGGCACATTCACCATGACGGTCGCTTGAGGCCCCAAGGCGTCGGCCGCAATCCATTCAATGGCGCCGGTGGCGTCGCGCACCTTGACCCAGTCCTGCAGCCGCACCAGCACTTCCAGGGGGTAGCCTGCGCTCACCACGGCCACCTTGTTGGCCTGGCTTGCCGGCGCGTCGTACAGGATGGCCGCGCGGTCGGTGGAGACAAAATCCAGCGCCCAGGCGGGGGCGCTTACGGCAAGCAGGGCCAGCAACAGCAGGCGCTTCATCGCCACCTCAATGCGTGCTGTGGCTGGCCTGTTGCTGCTGCGCCTGCTGCTGCATGAACATGGCCTCGAAATTCACCGGATTGAGCAGCAGGGGCGGAAAGCCGGCGCGGATCACCACATCGGACACGGTTTCGCGCAGGTAGGGGAAGACGATGTTGGGGCAACCGATACCCAGCACCATGGGCATCTGGTCCTGCGGCACGCCCTGGATGCGGAAGATGCCTGCCTGGGTGCATTCCACCAGGAACAAGGTCTTGTCCTCCGCCTTGGCGGTGATGGTGACGGTGATGCGGGTTTCATAAGCGTCCGCGGCAAGCGGGCTGGACTGGGTATTCAGTTGCACCTCGATCTGCGGCTGGGCCTGCTCCAAAAAGACGGCGGGCGCATTGGGCACTTCGACGGACAAATCCTTGACGTAGAGTTTCTCCACGTTGAATGTCATTTGCTGTTCTTCAGCCATGGTGGTTCCCGGACAGGTAAAGGCGCTTATTCTACTGGAGGAATGTGACCGTCGCCTCCGCGCCGCCCTCAGGCCGCGCGGGCTGCGGCCGCCAGCCAGGCTCTCAGCCGGCCGGCATCCAGGGCGCCCGGCTGGCGCGCCACTTCGCGTCCCGCGCGGAACACCACCAGAGTCGGGATGCTGCGGATGCCGTAGCGCGCCGCCAATTCCTGTTCCTGATCGGTTTCCACCTTGGCGAAACGGAATGAGGTGTTGAGTTCGCGCGCCGCCTGGGCGAACACGGGCGCCATCATCTTGCAGGGGCCACACCAAGAGGCCCAGAAATCCACCACTACGGGAAGCTCGCTGCGGGCAATAAATTTGTCGAAGCCGCCCACCCCGAGGTCGATGGGCGCGCCCGGCAGCAGCGGCGCGGCGCATTTGCCGCATTTGGGGTCATCGCCGAGGCGTTCCGCGGGCACGCGGTTGACGGCACCGCAACGGGGACAGACCAGTTCCATGTTGGCTCTCCAGTGTATTTGCCGGATACATGGGGGCTCGCCCCGCGAAACTCAAGCCGCGGACTCAGGAACCCGCCAGCAGCGCGTCCAGTTTGCCCGCGGCATTGAGCGTGGACAGGTCATCGAAACCGCCCACGTGCGTGTCACCGATGTAGATCTGCGGCACCGTGCGCCGTCCGGTGCGCTGCATCATCTCCTCGCGCAGCTCGGGCTTGAGGTCAATGCGGATTTTTTCCACCGTGCTTACGCCCTTGGCGCTCAGGAGTTTTTCCGCCGCCACGCAGTAAGGGCAGACGGCCGTGCAATACATGGTCACTTGGGGCATGAAGTTCTCCGGATAGGTTGCGGCCCGGTTATTTTCGGGTGACGGGCAGATTGGCCTGCTGCCAGGCCGACATGCCGCCCGCCAGGTTGTGCAGCTTCTGAAAGCCCAGCTTCTTCAGCACCCGGCAGCCGTGCGCCGAGCGGCTGCCGCTCTGGCAGTTGATGACGATGGGGTGGTCCTTGTACTTCTCCAACTCGCCGGCGCGCGCCTTGAGCTGGCTCAAGGGAATGTGCTTGGAGCGCGGGATGTGCCCGGCCGCCCATTCCTTGTCTTCGCGCACGTCCAGAATCACGGCATCCTCATTGAGCAGCCGGGTGGCGTCCGCGGGACCGATATTGGGAATGCCGGAAATACGGTCGGCAACGGTGGTCCACACCAGCATGCCGCCGCTCACCGCGGCCAGGCCGATGAGCATGTAGTTGTGCTGCACGAATTCCATGGGGGTCATGTAACCAGTCTCAGAGAGAGCAACCCTCTTTCACGCCCAAGCGCTTGAGGATGCTGTCCAGCGGGCACAAGCGGGTGAAGCCGGACTGGAACAGATTGATCCCCACGAAAGCGGTGAACCAGAGAAAGTTGCCGTTGACGAAAAGCGGGCTGCCCTGCACGCCCAAGGCGAGGGATAACAGGACGAAAAAGCCGGCGACGATGCGGACGATGCGTTCTACGGTCATGGAAATACTCCAGGTTGAAGTTTACGACATTGAAGATGGCGGCGGGTTCTTCACCCTGACCTGCCAAAGGTAGTACAGCAAGGGGATCACCACCAGCGTCAGCACGGTGGAGGCAAAAGTACCGAAGATCAGCGACACCGCCAGTCCGCCGAACACCGGGTCGGTGATCATGATGGCGGAGCCCAGCACGATGGCCAGCGCGGTCAGCAGGATGGGGCGCAGGCGCACGGCACCGGCCATGGCCACTGCTTCTTTCAGCTCGTAGCCGCGCGCGCGGTAGTCCAGGATGAAGTCGATAAGGAGCAGCGAATTGCGCACCACGATGCCGGCCAGGGCGATGACGCCTATCATCGAGGTGGCCGTGAAGGCCTGGCCGGTGAGCGAGTGGCCGGGGAACACGCCCACCAGGGTGAGCGGGATAGCCCCCATGACGATCATGGGCAGGATGAAGGACTTGTAATAGGCCACCAGCAGCAGGTAGATGAACACCAGCGCCACCATGAAGGCCGAGCCGAGGTCGCGGAACACGTCCAGGGTCAGGCGCATCTCGCCGCCCCAGAGCAACTGATAGCCTTTGAGCCCGCTGGCCGGCGTGTCCCGGAAGCCCAGGTTGCCGGTGGTGAAAGTCACGCCCGAGGGCAGCGGTTTTTTGTCCAGCATCTTGTCCAGGCTCAGCACGGCATACACCGGGCTGGAGCGGACCATCTCGCCGCCGACCATGACCACCGGGTGCTGGTCGCGCGTGTAGATGGGCTTGGCCGTGGTGACGCGCTGCACCGTGGCGATGGCCGACAGCGGAATGACGCGGCCCTGCGCGTTCTGCACGGGGATGTTCAGCAAGTCCTGCGGCGACTGCCGGTCGGCGCGCGGAATGCGCACGACGATGCTCACCGGTTCCAGGGCCGAGTCGTCATGGATGGCACCGATGGTGAGGCCCGAGACATAGTCATGCAAAAGCTGCGCGACCTGGCCGGGGACGATGCCCGACAGCGCGGCCTTCTCGCGATTGACCACGATGCGGTACGCGTCCGTGGTCGCGGTGACCGAGTCATCCACGTTCATGAGTCCATAGATTCTGTGGAAGTCTGCCTTCACGTCCTGCGCCGCCGCACGCAGTTTGGCGTAATCGGGCCCGTACAGCTCGGCCATGACCTGGGCGCGCACCGGCGGGCCGGGCGGGGTTTCGAACAGCTTGATGCGAGTGTGCGGATATTGCTCCCGCAGGGGCGCCAGTTGTTCGTAGAGCCGCTGCACGATTTCATGCGAGGACGCCGCGCGTTCGCCCTTGCCCACCAGGTTGACGCGGATCTGGGCGAAGTTGTCGCCCCGCTTCATCATGTCGCCGCGCACCAGGGCGGCGAAATCGATGGGCGCGGGGATGCCCGCGAAGGTCTGGTAGTCGGTGACGTAGGGATTCTTCGCCAGCACGTCGCCCACCGCGCGCGCCACCGCGTCGGTCTGTTCCAGCGGCGTGCCGGCCGGCGTATCGATTTCCACCAGGAAGGTGTTGGTGTTGTCGTTGGGCAGCATTTTGAGTTCGACGCCCAGGGGCGAGAGCGGGCCGTTCATGCCGGAAGGGCGGATGAACTGCCAGGCGGGCATGAGCATGGCGCCCAGGAGCAGCAGGAAGACCACGGCGAACATGACATTGCGCCGGCCGCGGTTCTCGATGAGCGGCGTGAACAGCTTGAGGTAGCTGCGGTGCAGGAAATCCTGCTCGTGCGCGCCGCGCTCCTCCAGCGTCTCGCTGTGCGTCAGCGCCGCCTGCTCGGATTTCTTGCTCAACCACAGGCGCGCCGCCCAGGGCACCACGGTGTAGGCCAGAAACAGCGAGGCGAGCATGGCCACCGGCACGTTGATGGGAAG
>JAJZSR010000072.1 GCA_021849595.1 Pseudomonadota bacterium
GGAGCGCCAGCCGATTACCACCTGGATGCGCGCGGTGCCGTCGCGCTACGGCTTTTATTCCAACGTCAACCCGGATGTCGACCGGGTGCCCTGGAGCCAGCGCTACGAGCGCCGCATCGGCGACTTGTTCAAGCGCAAGACGCTCATGTTCAACGGCTATGGGTCGCAGGTGGCGCAGCTCTACGCCGGCATGGACCTGAGCAAATATTACTGACAGCGCCATGAGCACGCGGCAGAACTTCGTCCGCCTGGGCCTCAAGCCCGCGGTCTTCGTGCTTTGCCTGTTGCCCCTGCTGCAGCAGGCCTGGTGGGCTTACACGGGGAATCTGGGGGCCAATCCCATCGGCGAACTCACCAACGAATCCGGGGTGTGGTCGCTGCGCCTCTTGCTGGTCACGCTGGCGATCACGCCTCTGCGCCGGCTCACCGGCTGGGGCTGGCTCATCAGCGTGCGCCGCATGCTGGGGCTTTACGCTTTCACTTACGGCGTGCTTCATCTGGCGGTGTACTGGGGGCTCAACCAGTATTTCGATTTGAGCCTCATTGCCGGCGATCTGAAGCGGCCTTACATCATCGCCGGCTATCTATCGCTGCTCTTCATGGTGCCGCTGGCCGCCACGTCCACCGATGCCATGGTGCGGCGCCTGGGAAGGCGCTGGCAGAAGCTGCATCGGCTGGTGTATGCCGTCGCGATTTTGGGCGTGCTGCACTATCTGCTGCTGGTGAAGATAGATTTCCTGGCGCCGCTCGGATATGGGTTGGCCCTGGCCGTGCTGCTGGGCTGGCGCGTCTGGGCCTGGCAGATCGCGCCGCGCCTGGCGCCGATGCTGCGGCGCAGGCAGCAGGCCGGCTGAGCCAGGCCTGCCGTGCCTCGGCGTTCAGAACTGGTAGCCCACCCCCAGATTGAAGCCGGTGCCGGGCGTGGTCTCATCCGATTGCGTGCCGAAGCGCGGGATGCTTTCGTGCTGGTAGTCGGCCTTGAGCACCACGCCGGGACTGAGCCAATAGTTGAGCCCCACGTTCCATTGGCTGAATTGCGTGCTGCCGGGGCCCAGCGATCCCGCCTGGTTGTCCCAGCGGTTGTAGCGCGTGAAGAAACCCAGATGCTCGTCGAGCATGTAGGAGGGCTCGATGTACCAGCCGCGCTGCAGATCGGCGCCGACTGCCCGGGGGCCGCTGCCGGCGAGATTCCATTGGGCATACAGCACCTTGAGCGTGTAGGGACCACGGTTCCAGATGGCATCGGCAGTATAAAGCAATGCGTTTCCGGCGCTGGGATCGTCGCCCTGGCTCACGTTGCTCTGGTAGTTCACTGAGCCGGCCAAGGTCAGGCCGGGTATGGAGGTCCATTTGAGGCGTGCGGTCAGCGCACCATTTTTCGCGCTGGCCTTGGCGGCGTCCTGGGGTCCCTCATAGACCGCGTAGTTGGTCGGCGCATCCAGTTTGAAGCCACTGGTGAAGGCTGTATCCAAGGCCAGGCCGTCGCTCACCTGATAGCTCAGCCCTACGCCCGGTTCATCCCAGGTAGAAGGGATGATATTGATTTCCACCGGGTTGCGCTCCACGCCGTAGAAGGTGGGCGGCTCGTGCGATTCGTTGATGATGCCCACGGGCATGAGAAACACGCCGGCGCGCGCAGTGAGCTTGGGCGAAAAATCCTTTTCCACATAGGCCTGCTCGATGTCGACCTCGCCCCGGCTGCCAGGGCCGCAATCGCCGGTGGCGCCGCAGGCAGCGGCTTCGTCGCCCGCCAGCTTGGCGTGCTCGAATTCGATTTCGGAACGGAAGCGCAGGCTGTCGGAGAAGTCGTGGCCCACGAACACGACCAGGCGGCGCAGATCGACCAGATCGTTGTTCGCCGTGCCGATGGGGTTGCCGCCGGCATCGTATTGATCGGCGCGCAGGTTGTGATAATTCACTTCGCCATAGCCGCCGATGGTGGTCTTGCTGGCTTCTTCGCTTGCCTGTGCACTGCTCGCGATCTGGCGCGCCTGTTGGTTCTGGGTGCTTTGCTGCTGTTGCAACTGCTGCTCGACCTGGGCCAGTTGCTTCTTGAGGGCTGCGACTTCAGCGGCAAGCTGCGCCATGGTGGGCTCCTCGGCACACGCCGGAAATGTCGCGGCCAAGGCGCTCGCCAAAAGGGCGAGGCGCAGAGCGAAGTGACGCGTGGGGGCCTTGGGGCCGAAGCCTGTCGGGCGCGGCAGGCGAAAGTGTGAATAGGCGGTCATGAATGCTCCTCGGATCGTCAGTGGTTGGCGCTGGCTGGCGGGCTCGGGGAGCTGGCTGGCTGGGATGGGAAGCTTGTTCGGCCCGCTTCCCGCGGGCGGAGATCAGTCGGTGCTGGGCTGGGGGATGGCCTCCCCCGGATTTGCCAGGGTCTGTTCGGGGCGGTGAGGCAGGGGTGCAAGGCGTCTTTTCCCCTGGACGATGTGCAGCGCCAAAAGCAACGGCAGGGCGAGACCCGGAATCCAATGGACGAGCGGCAGCCAAGCCTGGTTGCTGTCCGAAGAAAAGTAATACAGCGCATAACCGGTCAGCGTGAGCCAGGCCAGCGCCGCCAGCAGGGCGAAGCCCAGTCCGCGGTTCTTGTTCAAGGTCCAGGCGCGCTGGGCATGATGCGGCAGCACCGAGCCGATAGCGAGCAGCGCCGCCATCAGGCTCAGGCCGTGCAGGCGCAGCCACCAATGTTCCAGCGGATTGGGCGTGGGACCGAAGGGGCCGTTGACGGGAAAGAAATAGTGGTAGGCCAGCCACAGCGCGCCGGATAACCATAGGGCGGCAAAACTCAGATAAAGGGCATTCTTTTGACCCTTCAGGAGGCGCAAGGGTATGGGAAGGTGGGGCTTATACATGGCTGACTTCCTCGGAGAGGTAGGAGGATGCCGAATCGAACACCGCGACGTCGCCATCGGGGCGGCCCTCCAGGATGAAGGCGCGCGCCCCATGGGCGGATAGCAGGGGCGTGGCGCGCGCCGGGTCCAAGGCGACGATCTTGGTCAGTGCATCGGCCAGCAGGGCGGTCGGGGCCAGCACCGTGATGCTGCGATCCAGAATCTGCGGGCGGCCGACGCGCGGGTCGATGAGAGGCGATTGAGGGATGCCGTTTCGCCGGGGCGCGTAGTAGCCGGCTGAGGTGGCGGCAGCGCCGGCCCGCCAGGAAAGCAGGGGCACCAGGCGCGTGGGATCTGCCGGATGTTTGACGTGCAGTGGGACAAGCTCACCGCCGAATCGCGCTATGTCGCCGCCGGCGTTCACCCAGGCCTGCGTCATGCCGGCGTCGCCCAGGCTTTGCAGGGCGACATCGACGGCGTAGCCTTTGGCGATGCCTCCCAAATCCAAATACAGTGGGCGAGCAAAGGCCACGAGCCGGCCCGGCAGCAGTTGCAGATCGCGCCAATCGCCCAGGGCCGGTGCGGGCGGCGCGCCGTGATCCGGCAGCAATCTCAAGGCGGCCAGCCGGCCGCCTACGCTGATGTCGAACAATCCGCCGCTCTCTTCCGCCAAGGTCTGGGCAGCCTTCAGTACCACCCACAAGTCCTCGCCGACGGGAACCGGTAGGGCGGCAGCGCAGCGATTGACGCGCGAGAGTTCCGAATCCGCCTCGTGCACGCTCATGAGCCGGTGGATGCGGGCCACGGCGGCGAAGGCCGCGTCCACGGCCGTAGCTGCGCCGGGGCCCTGGGCGCCGATTTCGACCAGCGTGCCAAGATACGGTCGCGCGCGCACCACTGTCATTTGAGCGCCGCCTCATAAAGCGCCAGGATGCGCTTCACGCCTTCCGCAACGTGTCGGCAGGAATAAGTCGCGCCGCTGATGTTGGCGATGTCCACGCCCAAGCTGACGGGGTCGCCGAAGTGCTTGCGCTGGAACTGCGCCAGCCAGCGCGGGTTGCGGATTTCGCTGCCGCGGCTTTCCCGGTAGGCAAGAATCTCCACGCCTTGGACCGCACCGTTCATGTCCAGGGCCACCGCATAGGTGATGAGCTCATGCTTGCCGATGACCTCGTCCTCGATGAACCAGCCGATCTGACGGCCGTTGGCCATGGCTCGCCAGACGGGCTGCTCGGACGTGACCTGAGGCGTGCCGGCATCCTTGCCGATTTGCGCCTGCTGGGCCGGGGTGAGGCGCAGGGCGTCGGCCACGAAGGCGTTGGCCTGGGGAAACAGGGCTTGCTGCGCCTGGGCCACCGAGTAATACGTGACGGCATAGGCCGGCGCGGACAGGGCGGCGGGAATCAGCAGGGCGGGAGCCAAATGCCATTGGGCCTTCATGAAGGACAACAATAATAAGAATTGTTCTCAATAATATACCAAGACAAGCTTTCTGGCCACGCCCCGCGGGACAATCAGGGTGTTGCCAGAACGTTTTGGTGTATTGCCAACACGCGGCGCACACCTTCCGCGATGTGCTTGCAGGAAAGCGTGGCGCCGCTGATGTTCTGGATGTCCAGGTCCAGTCTCAGCGCGTCACCGTAACGCTTGCCGGTGAACTGCGCGCGCCAGGCGGGATTGCGCACCTGGTCGCCGTGCGTCTCGCGGTAATCTAGGATTTCCAGGCCGCGTACCGTGCCGGCAGCGCCCAGGGCCACGGCATAGGTGATGAACTCATGCTTTCCGTACACCTCGTCCTGCACATACCAGCCGACGGTGCGGCCATTCGCTTCCACACGCCATATCGGGGGACGGGCGAAGCGCAGGCGCACGCCGGAAGCCTTTTCCACCGCAGCCCGTTGGCTATCGCTGAGCGTGACGGGATGAGGGACGAAGGCCGTCGCTTCGGGAAAGAGGGATCTTTGCGCCTGCTCGGTGCTGAGGTACTGGGCGGCGTGAGCCGGGGCAATCAGCGCCGCCGGCACGATGAGCGCGGGAACCAGGTGCCAGGGGGAAAAACATGTCATGGATATTCCTTCAGAAGTTGTAGCCGATCTTCAAGCGGACTTCCTGTTTGGTCTTTTCGACGAGCTGCAGGTTGTCGGTCTGGCCCAAGTAGCGTTCACCGCCGCCGCGCAGTTGGGGCAACCAAGTGAAAGTGGCCCACCATTTCCTGCCGCCGTAGTGCAGGGAGGGGCCGGCTTGCCAGGACCAGCGCTCCTGGCCGACGCCGGTTTCGAACTCTGTCTGGTACAAGACCTCTGCGCCGATATTCCAGTTGGGCGCGAAGCGGTAGGAGGCGCCCACGCCGAAGGTCAGCTCCAGCTCCATTTCCGGGTTGGTGGGCCATTCGAACCGGGTGGCGGGATCACCTGTCAGGGCTTGGAGCGCGCTGTCGGCTCCGGCCAGGGTTGCGGCATCGAGCGGCTTGCGGGATGCGTAGGTGCCCTCGAACCCGGCATTGCCGACCATGACCAATTGGTCGTCCAGGAAATATTTCTGCGCCAACAGAGTGAAGCCTGCGCTGTAGGTATCTTTGGCGCGGCCGGAGTGGGGATCGAGCCAGGCGTGCGATAGATCGATTTGCCCGGACAGACCGAAATCGTCTTTGGCCGGGCTCAGGAAGTTGTATCTGAATTTGGCCTCGATGCCGGAGGGCCGCAAGCCGTATTTTTCCGCTCCCGGCAAATAGGCGTCGATGAACAGGCCGGAAGTGTCGATGGCCTGGCCTTTCAGCGCCAGAGCGGCGGTGAAGCGGGAAGTAACGCCGTACTCATACTCCAGTTCCGTATCGTAGGCAGTGTACCGGCCGATGCCTTTGTCCCAGCGGCGCGTAAGCCACAGGTAGGCTTCGCTGGCGCCCCGGGGTAGGGTTTCCGCGCCTTTGACATAGCCGAGCAGATTTTCGTCGGCCTCGGCATCCGGCGGCAGGGTCATGCCCATGCCGGCGATGGCGGTAACCAGAGCGAACTGGTGCAGATGTCTTTTCATTTTCCGTTCCTTTCATACAGTCAACGCGGGGCTGGCTGGTCCGGGAACGGACGGGCTGGCTGGTAATGGCCCGGCAGGCGGGCAGGTGGTTATTTGGTCAGAATCAGCTTGCCTTGGCGCGTGCGGCGCAAGGTGTAGCGTTCCCCCTCATGTTCGATCCACACGACGTTGCCGCCCTGGAATAGGCGCTGGCTGGGATAGACGGGGTTGGCGCCGAGGGTGGCGGCCGGTGTTGTGTAGGGAGGGGCGTGGGGGGGTTCCGGGCGGGATTTCATGAATCGCTGCGCTGATTGTTCGTTAATGAGAAACATTCTCATTAAATAAGGACGACCTGTCAAGACAGGCGTAAAAATTTTGTTCCCGCAACTCCCTCGCGGATGCTACCTTTGCGCCATTGCCCAGCCCGCAGGCGGCGCCCGCCCGAAGACGATCACCATCCATGAAGAAAAGACTTTCCTCCCTGGCCGTGCCGCTTGCCATGTTTGCGCTGCTGGCGGCCTGCAGCAAGATTACCCAGGAAAACTACGACGAACTGAAGACAGGCATGAGTTATGAAGATGTCAGGGCGATCCTCGGTCAGCCCAGTTCCTGCAGCGATGTCCTGGGCGTGAAAAGCTGCACCTGGGGCGACGCCAAGCGCCACATCGAGGTGAGTTTTCTGGGCGACAAGGCGCTGGCCTACAGCGCCGAGGGACTGCGCTGACCTTGCTCAGCGGCCGTTGGCGAGCCGGCGCAGGCGGTCGAGTTCTTCCAGCAGATCTGCGACCAGGGCGGCCAGTTCCGGGACGGCATCGAAGTCGCGCTCCATTTGCCGCATGCGGCGCGCGCGCTTGAGACCGACCACGGAAATGCGCCAGACTCCGGCGACGCTTTCCGCATCGGGAAACAATCCCTCGTTGATATGGCGCAGCAGCCATTGCGGTTCCACGGCGCAGGCGGCGGCGACCTGCTCCAGGGTCAGCCAGGTATCGTCCAGCAGGCTGCCCATCAATACTTCGTCGTCGTGCATGATTTACCTCCCTCCTTCCCGGCGCGCGTCGAAGGCCAGCTCGCGTGCCATGGTTTCGTAGAGTTCGCGCGCCTTCGGCGTGTCGGCGGGCGGCAGCACCACTTCCAGGTCGAGCAGCAAGTCGCCCGGCGGATTGCCCGGGATGCCCCTGCCGCGCACACGCACCTGCCGGCCGTGCTGGGCGCCCGGCGGAATGCGCACCTTCAGGCTGCCGCCCGGGATGCTCACCGTGACGACGGCGCCCAGGGCGGCTTCCCAGGGCGCCAGGGGAAGCGCGAGATGGAGGTCGCGGCCCTCCGCGCGCAGGCGCGGGTGCGGCTTGAAATGGACTTCCAGCAGCAAATCGCCGGCCGGCGCGCCGGCCGTGCCGGGCGCGCCCTGGCCTGCTAGGCGGATAATCTGGCCGGCGCGTACGCCCTGGGGGATTTTCACGTTGAGCGTTCGCGTCGCCAAGCTGACGCGGCCGTGTTCGTCGACCGTCGGCACTCGCAGCGTGATCTGGCGCGTGGCGCCCTGAAAGGCGTCCTCCAGGTCCAGCAGGATTTTGGCATGATGGTCCTCGCCCTGGGCGCGAAAGCCTGCTGCTTCGCGCGCGCCGAAGGCGGTGCGCCCGCCTCCCATGCGGCCGAACAGCTCGGCGAAGAAGTCGCTGAAATCCGCCGCTTCGTGGGGCGCGAAACCGCCGCCGGAAAATTCGAAGCCGGCGTCCCAGTCGGGCGGCGGGCGGAATTCCTGGCCCGGCCGATAGCCTTGGCCGATCTGGTCGTAGGCGGCACGCTTTTCCGGATCCGAGAGCACGGCGTAGGCCTCGTTCACCTCCTTCATGCGCAGTTCCGCGTCGGCTTCCTTAGAGACGTCCGGGTGGTATTTGCGGGCGAGCTTGCGGAAGGCCTTCTTGAGGTCTTCGGCAGTGGCATCGCGGCTTACCCCAAGTGTCTTGTAATAATCTTTGAATTCCATGCAGGTTCCTTCTTGCGACGGCACAGCATGCCGTCTAAGTTGCCAAGATAGGGCTTATTGTTGGCAACGCAAGCGCGCCTGCTGAATTCCGTAAGCCCGGTGAATCGAGGCGTTGGCGCCGCTCGGCGATGACGGTACAGTGGCGTCTGTCTTTCCGTAACGTGCTTCATGTCCGCCGTCCTCGCGCCACGTGCTAACGAACTCCTTGCCAGCCTCAACGCCCGGCAGCGCGAGGCCGTCGAGCACGGCCTGGGGAGGCCGACGGCGCCGGCCTTGCTGGTGATCGCCGGGGCCGGAACGGGCAAGACCATGACCCTGGCATCCCGCGTGGCACGCCTGGTCATGGCAGGCGCCGACCCGCAGCGCATCTTGCTGCTGACCTTTTCGCGCCGGGCTGCCGCCGAAATGGAACGTAGGGTAGGGCGCGCGCTGCACCAGGCGCTGGGTCTTGGGGCGACGCAGGCGCCGCCGCGCTTTGCCTGGTCTGGCACTTTTCACGGCGTCGGCGCCCGCCTGTTGCGCGACTATGCACCGCGCATCGGGCTGAGCGAGCAATTCACCATACTGGACCGCAGCGACGCCGAAGATCTGCTGGGCATGCAGCGGCAGGAACTCGGCCTGGCCGCAAGCAAGAAGCGCTTTCCGCTCAAGGCCACCTGTTTATCGATCTACTCCCGCGCGGTCAACAGCCGGCTGCCTTTGGCAGAGGTGCTGCAACAGGCCTATCCGTGGTGCCGCGGTTGGGAGGAAGAACTCACGCAACTGTTCCGGGCCTATGTGCGGGGAAAGCAGAACCAGCAAGTGCTGGATTACGACGACCTCTTGCTGTACTGGTGGCAGATGATGGCGGAGCCTGCGCTGGCGGAGGAGATAGGCAAGCGCTTCGACCATGTGCTGGTCGATGAGTACCAGGACACCAACCGGCTGCAGGCGCTGATCGTGCATGCGCTCAAGCCGGATGGCCGCGGCGTGACGGTGGTGGGGGACGACGCCCAGTCGATCTATTCGTTCCGCGCGGCCGAAGTGCGCAACATCCTCGACTTTCCCTCCCAGTACCGGACGCCTGCGCGTGTGGTCAGCCTGGAGCGCAACTACCGTTCCACGCAGCCCATCCTTGACGCCTCCAATGCGGTGATCGCCCTCGCGCGCGAGCGCTACGCCAAGCATCTGTGGAGTGAGCGCGCTTCCTCCGATCGGCCCCGTCTGGTCACCGTTGCCGATGAGGCTTCACAGGCCTCCTGGGTGGCTGACCAGGTGCTGGCGCAGCGCGAGGGCGGCATGCGTTTGAAGGATCAGGCCGTGCTGTTCCGCGCCTCCCATCACAGTGCCGCGCTGGAACTGGAGCTCGTCCGGCGCAACATCCCCTTTGTGAAATTCGGCGGCCTGAAGTTTCTGGAAGCGGCGCATGTCAAGGACGTGCTCTCCGTGCTGCGCTGGGCGCAGAACCCGCGCCACCAACTGGCGGGCTTCCGCGTGGCGCAGCTGATTCCCGGCATCGGGCCGGCCACTGCTCGCCGGCTGATCGACGTCATGGCGGCGAGCGTTGACCCGGTCGCCGCGCTCATGCAGTTCGACGTCCCGACCACCGCGCGGCAGGACTGGTCGGAATTTTGCGAAACCTATGGGCATTTGCGAGCGGACAGCAGCCACGGCGGCTGGCCGGCGGATCTGGAACTGGCCCGTCGCTGGTATGTGCCCCATCTGGAGCGCCTGTATGACGACGCCGCGCTGCGGCAGGCGGACCTCGCGCAATTGCAGCGCATCGCCGCCGGTTTCGGCTCGCGCGAGCGCTTTCTGGCCGAGCTCACGCTCGAT
The DNA here is from genome assembly GCA_021849595.1 of Pseudomonadota bacterium. Taxonomy (GTDB): domain Bacteria; phylum Pseudomonadota; class Gammaproteobacteria; order Burkholderiales; family Thiobacillaceae; genus JAJXXS01. The sequence goes on from JAJZSR010000072.1 coordinate 9,646, forward strand.
CCGCCCGAAGCCGTCAGCGACGAGGCCGGGGCGCCCCACCGTGACGAGGACTACCTGATCCTCTCGACCATCCATTCGGCCAAGGGCCAGGAGTGGAAGGCGGTCTACGTGCTGAACGTGGTGGATGGCTGCCTGCCCGCGGATCTCGCCACGGAGAGCGTCGAGCAGATCGAGGAAGAGCGGCGCCTGCTCTATGTGGCCATGACGCGCGCCAAGCAGCACCTGGAATTGATTGCGCCGCAGCGCTTTTACGTGCAGCAGCAAGCTGGCCTGGGCGACCGGCATGTGTATGCGCCGGTAAGCCGCTTCATCACACCCGAAGTGGCTGCCCTGTGCCAGCGCGAGGGTGTTGCGCAAGGCGCGGCGGAGCCTGGCGGCCAGGGGCGGCAGGCCGGCGCGCAGGTGGATATCGCGGCCAGGATCAGGGGGTTCTGGGGTTGATTGCTTCGGATGTTTGTGACCCGTTATTGTCGCTAGCGACATAACCGAGCGCGGCGCCGATGTGGGCGGCGGCGATTTTCACAGCCGCCGGCCAGTCCGGCTGGTGGCGTCCGGCCGGCGCCGAGATCGACAGGCCGGCGACGAGTTTGCCTTCGGCGTCGCGGATCGGTGCGCCGATGCACGCCACACCGCGCTCGGCCTCCTCACGGTCGTAGGCGATCTGCTCGCGCCGGATTACCTCGAGTTCGCCCTGGAGGCGTTCCAGCGTGGTGAGGGTGTTCGGGGTGTAAGCCGGCAGGCCGGTGCGCTCCGCGTAGCCCATCACGCCGCTGGCGCTGTCCTCGGCAAGAAAGATCTTGCCCGCGGCTGTCACGTGCAGCGGCGCGTGCGCCCCGACCACCTGCACGACCTGGATCATCGTCTGCCCGCCGCTCACGCGCTCGACGTAGACCGCCTCGTCGCCGCGCCTCACGATGAGGTTGACCGTCTCGCCGGTCTGCTCTGCCAACTGCTGCATGTAGGGCATCGCCACCTGCCTGATATTCAGACGGGCGCGCAGCCGGTTGCCGATTTCAAGCCAGCGCACGCCAAGGTCGTATTCACCGGCGCCGGTTTTCTCGACCAGGCCATGCACCATCAGCGCGGCGAGGATGCGGTGGGCACTCGCGGTGTGCAGTTCGGCCTCGTTGGCGAGGGGGGTGAGGCTCACCGGGCCGGGCGAGCGAACCAGTACGCCGACCAGCGCCATCGCGCGGTCAAGCACCTGGATGGAGGAGTTGACGCTTTTCATGAAGTGAAAATTTATCACGCATTGTGAAATTGAACGCAGTTTGCTGCTTCAATACGCTCATCGTTTCACATCATGTGAGACATTTTCATATTGTGAAAGGTGTCGCCATGAGCGCCCAGATGCAAGCCACCACTGAAACGCTGCCCGCCTTCTGCGAAGGCATCCAGTATTTCGCCGAAAGCCTCCCCGAAATCGACCGCCTGGGCGCCGTGCCGCTCCTTGGTCCCCAGCAGCCCGTTCTGCCCGACGCCACCAGCGAAGTGGCGGCCTACCAGACTCTGCTCGCCGCCGACGCGCTACGCTACCTGACCCTGCAGGTCACCGGCAGCAAGTCTTCCGGCCACCCCGGCGGCTTCGCGTCGAGTGCGGACGCCGTTGCCGCGCTGCATCTCTTGGGCCACCGCAACATGGTGACCGAGGTCGGCCACCACGCGCCGGGCTTCTATTCGGCGATGTTCCTCGACACTTCGCTCGAGGCCATGGGCATCCACACGGTTTCCGACATGCGTGCGCGCTTCCGCGAGCGCCACGGCCTGCTGGGCCACCTGTCGGGCGCAATTCCGGGCCTGCTGGCGCCCGCCGGCCCCCTCGGCCAGGGCCAGCATTTCGCGCTCGCCGGCGCCTACCTGTACCGCGACAAGCTGTTCCCGGTCACCATCGGCGACGGCGGCCTGGGCGAGCCCTACATCATGAGCGCGTTCCACCACTTCGCCACCGCCTACTCCGACGTCACCAACTACCTGCCGGTGCTGGTGTGGAACGGCTACTCGCAGGAGCACCACAGTATGGTCTCCTTGTGGAGCAACGAGCAGATGATCGCCTACTGGCGCGCGCACGGTTTCGACGAGGTGCACCTGGTCGACGCGCGCGATTTCGCCGACACGCCCGACGCGCCGGCCTACGCCGACTCGACGAGCTTCGGCTTCAAGGCGCGCATGGCCTTCACCGGCGCCGTGCTGAAAGTGGCCGACGCCGCCGCGAAGAGCGCGCTCTCGGGCCGCCGCGCCGCGCTGATCGTCAAGCAGCTGAAAGGTGCGGGCGTGCACGCGACTGGCGCCAAGTCGCACAACCTCTACGCCCACCACACGCTCGACTCCGACGACGTGAAGGGCGGACTGCAGCGCCGCGCGCTGCCGATCAAGGCATGGGAAATCACCCGCGAGAACTTCCGCCACGCCGGCGGCGGCCCCGCCGCGAAAATCGCCGTGACCGAAACCGCCCGCGCGCTGCCCAGCCTCGACGGCCTTCCGCTCAACGAATTCGCCGTCGGCGAGAACCACATTCCGACCACCGCCTTCGGCCACGTGGTCGGCGAAGTGGGCAAGCGCGACCCGATGTTCGTCGTCACCAACGCCGACGGCAACGAGGCGTCGGGCATGGCCAACATCAACAAGGCGCTGACGATCCGCCACCCGACCGCCGACGACCT
>JAJZSR010000073.1 GCA_021849595.1 Pseudomonadota bacterium
AGTGGTGATGGAGGCGGTCTGCCGCGCAAGCATGGCGCGCCGCCAGGAGGCCGCGCCACGGCGCATGCTTGGCGCCTGGGGGCTGGGGCTAGTGTTCGCTGCGGCCTCCGCGGTGGTGATGGCGGAGGTGCTGGCGCGCCTGGGCATCGGTTCCTGGGGTGGCGGAGCCGTGGGCGGCCTGGCGCTGGGCGCGGGCTTCTACGCCGCGCCGCGCCTGAGCGAAGGCGGCTGGCGCGCGCCCTACGACCTGGCGCTCGTCGCCTGCCGCCTGGCGCAGTTCGCCGTCATGGGCGCAGTGATCGGCGGGCTGAGCTAGCCTCCGCGCCCTTACTTACTTCCGCGCTGGTGCCAGCGCGTCCACTCCACCCAGATAGGGCCGCAGGGCGGCCGGCACGGTCACGCTGCCGTCGACGTTCTGATAGTTCTCCAGCACCGCCACCAGGGTGCGTCCGACCGCCAGGCCGGAACCGTTGAGGGTGTGCAGCAGCTCCGGCTTGCCTTTGCCGCCGCGCACGCGCGCCTGCATGCGGCGCGCCTGGAAGGCCTCGAAGTTGGAGCAGGAGGAGATCTCGCGGTAGGCGCTCTGCCCCGGCAGCCAGACCTCGAGGTCGTAGGTCTTGGCCGAGGAGAAGCCCATGTCGCCGCTGCATAGCAGCATCTTGCGGTAAGGGAGTTCCAGCTTCTGCAGGATGGCCTCGGCATGGCCGGTGAGCTCTTCCAGCACCTGGTAGGAATCGTCCGCTTTCACCATCTGCACCAGCTCCACTTTGTCGAACTGGTGCTGGCGTATCATGCCGCGCGTGTCGCGGCCATAGGAGCCCGCCTCGGAGCGGAAGCACGGCGTGTGGGCGACGAACTTGAGCGGCAGCGCGGCTTCGTCGACGATCTCGTCGCGCAGCAGATTGGTCACCGGCACTTCGGCGGTGGGGATGAGGTAGAAGGTCTCGCCATCGCCGCGCGGCACGCGGAACAGGTCTTCCTCGAACTTGGGCAGCTGGCCGGTGCCGCGCATGGAATCCGCGTTCACCAGATAGGGCACGTAGACCTCGGTATAGCCGTGCTCGCGCGTATGCACGTCGAGCATGAACTGGGCGAGCGCGCGGTGCAGGCGCGCGATGACGCCCCGCATAACGGCGAAACGCGCTCCGGAGAGCTTGGCGGCGGCCTCGAAATCCAGTCCCAGCGCGGCGCCGACGTCGACATGGTCGCGCACCGTGAAATCGAAACGGCGCGGCTCGCCCCAGCGCAGCACTTCGGCGTTGTCGGCGCTGTCCTTGCCGGCCGGCACGCTTTCGTGCGGCAGGTTGGGAATGCCCATGAGCAGGTCTGCGAGCGGCCTCTGCAGGCCAGCCAAGGCGTCCTCGGCGGCCTTCAGGGCGTCGCCCAGCCCCGCCACCTCCGCCAGCAGCGCGCCGGCGTCCTCGCCCTTGGCCTTGGCGGCGCCGATCTGCTTGGACAGGGCGTTGCGCCTGGCCTGCAGTTCCTGGGTGCGCGTCTGCAGCGTCTTGCGCTCCGCCTCCAGGGTCTGGAAGGCGGCGACGTCAAGCGCGTAGCCGCGGCCGGCCAGGCGTGCGCTGACGCTCTCCAGATCGTTGCGCAGCCATTGTATGTCGAGCATGTCAGTCCTGTTTTTTCTTGCCGGCCTTGCGGTCCAACTGTTTCAGATAATCGAGGCGCTCGCCCAGCTTGGCCTCCAGCCCGCGCGGGGTGGGATGGTAGAACTCCGGGGCGATGCCCTCGGGGAAATAGGTCTCCCCGGCCGCGTAGGCTTCCGGCTCGTCGTGCGCGTAGCGATAGGCGTGGCCGTAGCCCAGTTCGCGCATCAGCTTGGTGGGCGCATTGCGCAGGTGCACCGGCACCTCACGCGAGCCGTCCTCGCCGATGAAGCGGCGGGCGTTATTGTAAGCGAGATAGACGGCATTGCTCTTGGGCGCGCAGGCGAGATAGATCAGCGCCTGGGCCAGCGCCAGCTCGCCTTCGGGTGAACCCAGCCGCTCGTAGGCGGCGACCGCATCGAGGGTGAGCGACAGCGCGCGCGGATCGGCCAGGCCGATGTCCTCACTGGCCATGCGTATCATGCGCCGGCCCAGGTAGCGCGGATCGGCACCCCCGTCCAGCATGCGCGTCATCCAGTACAGCGCGGCATCCGGATCGGAGCCGCGCACCGACTTGTGCAGGGCGGAAATCTGGTCGTAGAAATCGTCGCCGCCCTTGTCGAAGCGGCGTGCGCCGCGCGCCAGCACTTCCTGCAGGAAAGCCTCGTCCAGCGACGCTTTCTCCGCCTCGCCCGCCGCAGTGGCGGCCTGTTCCAGCAGATTGAGCAGGCGCCGCGCGTCGCCGTCGGCATATTCGGCCAGCAGGCGCCGCGCACCGGCGTTCAGGGCGACGCCGGACAACAAGGGCAAGGCGCGATCGAGCAGGCGGTCGAGCTCCTCCAGACTTAGCGATTTGAGCACATATACCTGGGCGCGCGACAGCAGGGCGCTGTTGACCTCGAAGGAAGGGTTTTCCGTGGTGGCGCCGATGAAGGTCACCAGCCCGGCTTCGACGAATGGCAGGAAAGCATCCTGTTGCGCCTTGTTGAAGCGGTGCACTTCGTCGACGAACAGTATGGTGCGCTTGCCCTGGGCCTGCGCCAGCTTGGCTTCCTCGATGGCCTCGCGAATTTCCTTGACGCCCGAGAGCACCGCGGACAGCGCGATGAAGCGGGCATTGAAGGCTGCGCTCATCAGTCGTGCCAACGTGGTCTTGCCCACTCCCGGCGGCCCCCACAGGATCATGGAATGCGGCTGCCCGGATTCGAACGCCACGCGCAGCGGCTTGCCCGGCCCGAGCAAATGCCTCTGCCCCACGACCTCGTCCAGGCTATGCGGGCGCAGGCGCTCGGCCAGGGGCGCAAAAACGTTTTCCTTGGGCGCGAAAAGATCGGGGGTTTGCGGCATCACTCTTCCAGCACGTCCACTCCCTTGGGCGGCACAAAGCGGAATTCGCGCGCGGGGATGGCAGGATTTTTTTCCACATGAGTGAATTTGAGCACCGTGGTCTGGCCGAAGTTATCGCTCAGCACCATTTCGGCCGGCGTGCTACCCGAGAATCCCATGCGCACGCTTTTGAAGCTGCTGTCCTTGGCGCGCGGCAAAGCTTCAACCCATTCCAGGCCGTCGCTGGAAGGCAGATCCTTGAGTTGGAAATATTTTTCCAGGTCATTGTCGCCGGCCAGCAGCGCCGCGGGGCTGCCGCCGATGGAGGCGCCCAGTGCCCGCGTGGTGATTTGCTGCAGGTCCTCGTCGTACAGCCAGAAGCGCTTGCCGTCGCCGACGATGAGCTGCCGGTAAGGCGCGTGGTAAGACCAGCGGAACTTGCCCGGCCGGGCGAACGACATCACGCCGCTGGCGCTCTGGCTCACGCGCCCGTTCTTGTCGGTCACCGTCTGGGTGAAATCGCCGCGCGCGCTGTGCACCTCGCGGAAGAAGGCCTGCAGGGCGGCAATGCCGTCGGCATGCGAGAAAGACGAAGCCAGAGTGAGAAAAAAGAATGCCAGAGTTGCGAGAAAAAAGCGCTTCATGGACGGGTACCGGGGGAAATCAGCCAATTGTGCTTGGAACACTGGGTCTGCGCCAGGTTTCCCTGATCTTCGGCAGAAACATGGGTAGCGTATCATTGACCGTCATCCCCTTGGGGTATCACACCTGCATGCCGTCCGATTCCCTGCAACCTATCGAGCTTGCCTTGGCCAAATCGAACGCCTTGTTCAGGCAGATGTTCGATTTGCTGCCGGCCGGCGCCATCGTCCATGCCCAGGGTCGCATCCTCGCCACCAATGCCGCAGCCCTGGCGATACTGGAGGCCGACCGCCCGGATCAGGTCGTGGGCCACACGGTCATGGAATTCGTCCATCCTCTCGATCAGGCGCGCGTGCGGGACCGGCTGGAGGGCATGGCGCCCGACCAACGCCCCAACGACCCGGCCGAAATCCGCGTGCTCACCTGCAGGCACGAGCTGCGTGTACTGGGGATGACCACCATGCGGTTCGAGTACCGGAAATCAGCCGCCTATGTCACCGTGGCCATCGACCTGAGCAAGCGTTTTGCCATGGAAGCGAAGCTGCGGGAAAGCGAAGAAAATTTCCGACGCCTGTTCGAAAACATGGCCGACGTCTATTACCGCACGGACAAAAACGGCATTGTGCTCATGGTGGGCCCCGGCGTGCGCAAGGTGTTGGGCTACGAGCCCGAGGAGATCATCGGCCAGCAGACAGAAAAGTTCTATCCCCGGCCGGAGGATCGCGATCCGCTCAAGCAGGCCTTGCGAGAAAAAGGCGAGGTGATGGACTTCCCCGGCCAGATGGTGCGCAAGGACGGCCGCATCATCGATATTTCCATCAATACCCGCGCGCTGTACGACGCCCGGGGCGAATTCGCCGGGGTGGAAGGCGTCTACCGCGACATCACCGAACGCAAGATGCTGGAGCGCGAGCTCATGCGGCTGGCCACCACCGACCCGCTTACCGGTATCGCCAACCGCCGCGCTTTCCTGGGCCAAGCCCAGGATGCCTTGAGCCGTTGCGAGCGCTATAGCGGCAGGCTGGCGCTTGCGCTCCTGGACATGGACCATTTCAAAGGCATCAACGACCGCTACGGCCATGCCATGGGCGATGAAGTATTGGTGCGCGCGGTGCAGGCAGTGCAGCAGGAATTGCGCGAAACCGACCTGTTCGGCCGCCTGGGCGGCGAGGAATTCTGCATCGCCCTGCTGGAGGCCGACAAGGCCGATGCCATGGCCGTGGCCGAACGCATTTGCGCCCGCGTGGAGGCGCTGCGTTTCCTGCACGAGGGCCAAGGCTTCAGCGTGAGCGTGAGCATAGGCACCACCGCCTATCGTCGCGGCGACCGGCTGGAACAGCTCATGGAACGGGCCGACCGGGCCCTGTACGCCGCCAAGGAAGCCGGGCGCAACTGCGCCATTTGGCACGAGGCGGCCTGACTCCGCGTCCTCCGTTACTCGCGCTGGGGCGCCAGCACGTCGCGGTTGCCGTTGCTTTGCATGGCGGACACCAGACCGGCCTTTTCCATGGCTTCGATGAGGCGGGCGGCGCGGTTGTAGCCGATGCGCAAATGGCGCTGCACCGCGGAGATGGAAGCACGCCGGGTACGCAGCACGATCTCCACCGCCTGGTCGTAGAGCGGGTCGGCTTCCGCGTCGCCGCCTTCGCCGTCTTCCCCCGCACCGGCCTCTTCCGGCGTGTCGAGCATGCCCTCGACATAGTCGGGTTCACCCAGCGCTTTGAGGTGCTCCACCACCCGGTGCACTTCCTCGTCCGCCACATAGGCGCCATGCACGCGCTGCGGCAGGCCGCTGCCCGGCGGCAGGTACAGCATGTCGCCCTGGCCCAGCAGGGCTTCCGCGCCCATCTGGTCGAGGATAGTGCGCGAATCGATCTTGCTGGACACCTGGAAGGCGATGCGCGTCGGGATATTGGCCTTGATGAGGCCGGTGATCACGTCCACCGAGGGCCGCTGGGTAGCCAGGATCAGATGGATGCCCGCGGCGCGCGCTTTCTGCGCCAGCCGGGCGATGAGCTCTTCGACCTTCTTGCCCACCACCATCATCATGTCCGCCAGTTCGTCGATGATTACGACGATGAGGGGCAAGGGCTCCAGCGGCTCGGGATTGTCCGGCGTCAGGCTGAAAGGATGGGTGAGCGGCTGGCCGGCCTTCTTGGCGTCGCGCACCTTGTGGTTGTAGCCCGCCAGATTGCGTACCCCTAGGGCGGACATGAGCTTGTAGCGCCGCTCCATCTCGGCCACGCACCAGTTGAGCGCCGCGCTGGCCTGGCGCATGTCGGTCACCACGGGGGCCAGCAGGTGGGGGATACCCTCGTAGACCGACAGCTCCAGCATCTTGGGGTCGACCAGGATGAGCCGCACGATGTCCGGCCCGGCCTTGTAGACCAGGGAGAGAATCATGGCGTTGATGCCCACCGACTTGCCGGAGCCGGTGGTGCCGGCCACCAGCAGGTGCGGCATGCGCGCCAAATCGGCCACCACCGGATGGCCGCCGATGTCTTTGCCGAGCGCGACGGTGAGTGGACTCGCGGTATCGTGGTAGGCCTTGGAACCCAAGATTTCCGACAGGCGCACCGTCTGGCGTCGGAGGTTGGGGATTTCCAGGCCCATGGTGTGGCGGCCGGGGATGGCCTCCACCACGCGCACGCTGACGACCGACAGGTTGCGCGCCAGATCCTTGGCCAGGTTGACGATCTGGCTGCCCTTCACCCCAACCGCCGGCTCGATTTCATAGCGCGTGATAACCGGCCCCGGCGACGCCGAGACGACAGTGACGTCGACGCCGAATTCCCGCAGCTTGCGCTCGATCTGGCGCGAGGTGAATTCGAGCGACTCGGCCGAGACGGGTTCCACCACGGCATCCGGTTCGTCCAGCAGACTGAGCGGCGGCAAGGGTGAATCGGGCAGCTCCCGGAACAGCGGCGCCTGCTTTTCCACCTGCACGCGCTCGGACTTGGGCACTTCCGCCAGCACCGGCTCGATCTTCAGCGGCGGCGCCTCCTGCGCACGCTTGCGTTCCTGCTCCAGGGCCAACTCGCGCATTTGCGCGGCAGCCGCGCCGGCCTTCGCATCGCGTTGCCGCTGCACCCAGGCGAACAGGCCGACATAGCTCCATTCCAGTCCCTGCCCAAGCTTCTCTGCCAGAGTAAGCCAGGACTGCCCCGCCCACAGGCTGAACCCTATGGCCATGAGCAAGAGCAGCAGCAGGCTGCCCCCGGTAAAACCGGCAAGCGCCGACACGGCGTCGCCCAGTTGTGTACCGAGCACTCCGCCGGCGGCATAGGGCAGGCCGGCATTCCAGGTCCACAAGCGCAAGTGTTCGACCCCGCCGCTGGAAATCAGCAGCAGCGCAAACCCCGCACCGTGAATCCAGCGTTGTCGCACGGCGATGGGAGTGGCATCGAGATGACGAAATCCCTGCCAGGCAAAGCCGCCGGCACCGGCGACCCACCACCAGGCGGAATGCCCGAACAAATAGAACAACATGTCGGAAATCCAGGCACCGGCCCGCCCGCCCCAGTTGGCGATGGGCGCGCCCGAGCCCGTGGTCGAGAAGCCCGGATCGGCCAGGCTGTGGCTGAACAGCACGCCGGCCAGAAAAAGCGCCACAAAGCCCACCATGAGGGCGCGCGCCTCCCGCAACAGACGCTGGAGGCGGGGCGGCAGACTGGCAGGAGCGGCGGCGCGGCGCGGGCGGACGGCGGACATGGGCGTCGAGAAATGGCTCTCAGCCATTATACCGGGGAGCCTCATGGTGCAAGCTTGGTCTCGGGCGAAACTCTATGATGAAAAGAGCTTGTCCTGCCCCTGCGAGCTTGCCATGCGAGTCTCTTTCCAGCCCTATCTGGTGAACGGCACCGCGGGCGATCCTGCCCTGTTCGTGGATTTCACCTTCCAGAAGCGGGCGCTGCTTTTCGATCTGGGCGCCTTGCATACGCTGGCCCCGCGCAAGATCCTGCGCATCACCGATGCCTTCGTGTCCCATACCCATGTCGACCATTTCATAGGCTTCGATTGGCTGCTGCGCATCCGTCTCGGCCGCGAACGCTGCCTGCGCCTGTTCGGCCCCCCCGGCTTCCTGGCCCAGGTGGAGCACAAGCTCCATGCCTACACTTGGAATCTGGTGCGCAACTATCGGGCCGATTTTTCCCTCCAGGTGCACGAGATTGCACCTCAAGGCATCGGCCGGCGCGCATGGTTTCACTGCCGGAGCGCTTTCCGGCGCGAGCAGGAGGAGGCCTACGACCCTGCCGACGGCATTCTGCTTGCGGAACCGGGTTTTCTGGTGCGCGGCACCTTCCTCGACCACGGCACGCCCTGCCTGGCCTACTCTTTGGAAGAGCAACGGCATCTGAACATCTGGAAGAACCGGCTGCTGGCATTGGGTGTGGGCGCGGGGCCCTGGCTGCGGGATTTCAAGCAGGCCGTGCTGGCCGGACTGCCCGACGACACGCGCATTCGAGCCAGATGGCGCGATGCCGCCGGCGTGTATGAGAGGGAGTTCTCACTGGGCTCCTTGCGCGAGGAAATCCTCCGTGTTTCCCCAGGGCAGAAAATCGCTTATGTCACCGACGCGGTCTATCACGCCGAAAATGCCGCGCGCATCGTTGCCCTGGCGCGTGGGGCGGACGAGCTTTTCATCGAAAGCCCCTTTCTGGACAGCAATGCGCCGCGCGCGGCCCAAAGAGGCCACCTGACCGCCCGCCAGGCCGGCGAGCTTGCCCGCCTGGCAGGAACCAAACGCGCCTCGCCGTTTCACTTCTCCCCGGTGCACGCGCTTGAAACCGAGGCCTTGCAGCGGGAATTCGCCCAGGCCTACGCAGGCCCGGCCGGCACGCCGACGACGGGAGAATTTGCCCTCCCCGATTTCCCTGACCATAATTGATTTGTCCCGCTGCTGCGCGCGGACGCCCGCACCTGCGAGCGGCCCTCCGCGCAGCGATACACGCCTAGGAGAACCCCCATGCAACTGCCCCTTCAGATCGTGTTCCGTGACCTCGGCCACTCCGATGCCATCGAGGCCGACGTCCGCCAAAAAGCCGAAAAACTGGAACAGTTTTTCGACCACATCCTGGGCTGCCGGGTAACCGTGGGCATGATCCAGAAGCACAAGCACCAGGGCAAGCTTTTCAACGTCCGCGTCGACGTGACGGTGCCGGGCGCGGAATTGGTCATTAATCGCGATCGGGCCGAGGACGTGTACGTCGCCACCCGCGACGCCTTCGATGCCATGAAGCGCAAGCTGGAAGACCACGCACGCCGCCTGCGGGGCGAGGTCAAGACCCATGAGATGGAGGCGGCGGGCCTCATCGCGCGCATCTTCGACGATGAGGGCTATGGCTTCATCGAAAAGCCCGACGGCACGGAAGTGTATTTTCACGTTTACAACCTCGAACAGGCCGACATGCAGCGCGTGCGGGTGGGCGACGAAGTGACTTTCCTGGAAGAACCGGGCAACGAAGGGCTGCAGGCCAACCGCATCCGCCTGCGGCGCCGCGCTTGAGCGCGATGTTGCGGGCTCCGGCAGGTGCCTATAATGGACTTGGTGCGGCCCGGTTTTAGGGCCAAGGCACGTCGCGAAGGGAGCAAGCCATGCCTATCGGAGAGTTTTGCAACCGCGAAGTCGTCATCATCGGCCGCGAGGCCAATGCCCTGGAGGCCGCCCAGTTGATGCGGGCGCATCATGTGGGCAGCGTCGTGATCGTCGACAGCCTGACAGGTGCCCGCAAGCCGGTGGGAGTGCTGACCGACCGGGACATCGTGGTCGAACTGGTAGCCAAGCAGGTGGCGCCCGAGAGCGTCAAGGTCGGCGACATGGTCACCGGCAGCGTTGCGACCATCAGCGACTCCGCGGGCGTTTATGACACGCTGCACTTCATGCGCGAGCACGGCTTCAGGCGCATGCCGGTGGTCGATCAACAAGGCCATCTGATCGGCATCGTCACCTTGGATGATTATCTTGCCCTGTTGGCCGAAGAACTGAACGAACTGGCCAAACTGGTGGCGCGCGAGCAAAATCTGGAGTTGAAACGGCGCCCTTGAGCTTTTGGCCCGGCGGGCCGCCCGCCCCGGGTTCATCGCGGCCGCCGCAGGCGCGGCACGAAAAGCGGCCTGGCGCAACAAAACCTGCGCCTGGCTGCCCTCGGAATCAGAGAAACAATACCAATGCCGGACATCGCCCCCCTCGCCGCCCATCTGCTCTCCCACCGCTGCGACCCTGCCCTTTTCGATTTCGAAACCACAGCCGACCTTCCCGAACCCGACGGAATCTTTGGCCAGGCGCGCGCCGTGGAAGCCGTACAATTCGGCATCGGCATCAAACAGCCGGGCTACAACCTCTTCGTACTCGGCGAAGCCGGCAGCGCGCGCCATGAGATCATCCGCAGCCTGTTGGCGAAAGAAGCCGCACGCCAGCCGCTGCCCCAGGACTGGTGCTATATCCACAATTTCCGCGATCCGAACCGGCCGCGCCTCTTGCCGCTGCCGGCCGGGCGGGGCGCCTCGCTCAAGCAGGACATGCAGGAGTTCGTCGCCGAGCTGGGCAAGACCATTTCCACCGCCTTTGAAAGCGATGAATTCCGCTCCCGCATCGAGGCCGTCGAGGAGGAGTTGAAGCAGCGCGAGCAGCGCGCCCTGGGAGAAATCGGCGACGAGGCGAACAAACAGGGCATCGCGCTGCTGCGCACTCCCGAAGGCTTTGCCTTCGCGCCGCTCAAAGGCGAGGAGCCCATGGGGCCCGAGGAGTTTGCCCAACTGCCGGAGCCCGAGCGCGAGCGCCTCGGCAGCCTGATCGCCGGGCTGGGGGAACGCCTGCAAAAGCTGCTGTATGCCTTCCCGCGCTGGCGGCGCGAGGCGCATGCACGCATGCGCCAAGCCAGCAGCGACACCATGAGCCTCGCCGTCGGCCACCTCATCGACGAACTCAAGGCGCGCTACGCCGACCTGTCCGGCGTGCTGTCCTTCCTCGACGAAGTCAGAAGCGACATCGTACAAAGCAGCGAGGAATTGCGCGAACAGCCCAAGGCGGACGTCGAGGCCGTAGGGCTCATGAGCGCCGGCATTTCGCTGCAGCGCTACCAGATCAATCTGCTGATCGATCATGCCGGCACGACTTCCGCCCCTCTGCTCTACGAGGACAATCCTTCCTATCCCAATCTGGTCGGGCGCATCGATCATGTCGCCCACCTGGGCACCCTGGTGACCAATTTCACGCTCATCCGCGCCGGCGCACTGCATCGCGCCAACGGCGGTTATCTGCTGCTCGATGCCATCAAGCTCCTGAGCCAGCCCTATGCCTGGGAAGGCCTCAAGCGCACGCTCAAGTCCGGCCTGGTACGCGTCGAGTCGCTGTCGCAGGCCCTGGGCTGGGGCAGCCTGTTTCCCCTGGAACCCGAACCCCTTCCCCTGGCCATCAAGGTGATCTTGTTTGGCGAGCCGCTGCATTATCACCTGCTCAGGGAACTGGATGCGGAATTCCCCGAGCTGTTCAAGGTGGCGGCCGATTTCGCCAGCGAGGTCGAGCGCAGCGAGCCGAATGTGCGCAACTATGCCCTCCTCCTGGCGGCAGAGGCGCGGCGCAAGGGGCTGCGCCCGCTGCATCGGGACGCCGTGGCGCGCCTGGTGGAAGACAGCGCCCGCAATGCCGGAGATGGCGAAAAACTTTCCACCCGCATCGGCAGCCACCACGATCTGCTGCTCGAAGCCGACCATTACGCGGCCCAGGAGGGTTTGGACAGCATCCGGCGCACGCACATCGATCAAGTTCTGGCGGGACGCAGGCGTCGGGCCGCCCGCCTGCGGGAGGCGGCGCATGACGCCATCCTGCGCGACACCGTGCTGATATCCACCGCCGGCAGCCATGTCGGCCAGGTCAACGGCCTGGCGGTGGTGTATCTCGGCGAGGATTTCACCTATGCCCATCCGGTGCGCATCACCGCCACGGCGCGGCTCGGAGAGGGCGACGTCATCGACATAGAGCGCGAGGCGGAGCTGGGCGGCGCCATCCATTCCAAGGGCGTCATGATCCTGTCGTCTTTCCTGGCCTCGCGCTATTCCCACAATATTCCCCTGTCGCTCTCCGCCAGCCTGGTGTTCGAGCAGTCCTACGCCCCCGTGGAAGGCGACAGCGCTTCCCTGGCCGAGCTCTGCGCCCTGCTCTCGGCTTTGTCGGGTGTCCCCATCAGACAATTTCTCGCAGTGACCGGCTCGGTGAACCAGCACGGCGAAGTCCAGACCATAGGTGCCGTGAACGAGAAAATCGAAGGGTTTTACGACATCTGCGCGGCACGCGGCCTGGACGGCCGGCAAGGGGTACTGATCCCGGCCGCCAACGTCAAGCACCTGATGCTGCGCGAGGACGTGCTCGACGCCGCGGCGCAAGGGAAATTCCATGTCTATGCGGTGGCCAGCGTCGACGAGGCCATCGGCCAGCTCACCGGCGTGCCTGCCGGAGAGCCGGACAGCGAAGGCGTGGTTCCGCAGGGGAGCATCAATTACCTGGTGGCCGGCCGGCTGGCCGAACTGTCCCTGATGCGCCAGGCCTATGGCGCCGGCCCTGCGCGGCCGCGGCGGCATAGCAAGAAGGAACGGTAGGAGGCTGTCGGGCCGACGCCGCGGGGCGGAACTTGCCGGCCAAATACGCGGTTGGAAGGATGTTGGCTAAAATAGCGCATTCTTCCAACAGCCTTGCGCACACACGCCATGTCCGACA
>JAJZSR010000074.1 GCA_021849595.1 Pseudomonadota bacterium
GCCGACAGCATGTGGATTTGCTCGCCGGCCTCCGGGCCGACGATGGTGCCGCCCAGCATCTGGCCCGTCTCGCCGTCGTGCACCATTTCCACGTAACCCTCGACATCATGGCAGGCGCGCGCCTTGCCGCAGCCCGCGAAGGTGGCGCGGGCCACTTCGGGCTCGAACCCCGCCGCTTCCGCCTGTTCCTCGGTGAGTCCCACCTGCGCGATTTCCAGCGCGGAATGCACCACGAACGGAACCTTGAGGTAATTGACCCGGATCACCTTGTCTTCGACGGCATTGGCGGCGGCAACCTTGGCGTCATGCAAGGCGGCGTTCGCCGTCATGGGCGCCGGCATGGGGGAACGCTTGGCATCGCCCACGGCATAAATCCCCGGCACGCTGGTTTGCAGGCAGGCGTCCGTGAGGATATAACCCTGGGCATCGCATTCCACGCCCATCTCCGCCAGGCCGAGCCCCTGCGTTGCCGGGCGGCGCCCCACCCCAGCGAGTACATAGTCATAGCGCGCACGACTGCCGTCGCCGCAGGATACTTCCATGCCGTCCGATCGCGGCGTGAAAATCTGCGCCTCGACGCCGCAGCGCACCTCGATGCCCAAGCGCTGGAACTTGCCCAGCAGCGTGCGGCAGGCCCGTTCGGGCAGCGTGCTGTATGGCAATATGCGCGGCTCGCGCTCGACCACCTCCACCCGGGCGCCGAACTGGTGGAACAGATAGGCGAACTCGATTCCTATGGGGCCCGCCCCCACGCACAACACGCGTTCGGGAATGCGCTGCAATCCCTCCATGAATTGCCGCGACGTCCCCATCATTCCGTGGGATCCGTCCTGTCCACCCAGGGTCAGCGCCTGCGAGCCCGGCGCCAGGACGATGCGGCCGGCACTCAGTATCTGCGTCGCGTCCGGGGGCGAAGCCGCGGGCGGATGAACCACCACGCGCCCGCGCCCCGCCAGTCGCGCCTCGCCCGCCAGATAGCGGATACCTAGGCGCTTGAGCCAGAGGGGAAAGTTGTCACGTATGCCGGCGACCACACGGTCCTTGTGCGCCAAGGCGGCCAGCAAGTCGCCGTGCACCTCGCCGGCGAGCCCGCGGCCCTGCAGGGCCGCCACGTCCTCCAACAGAGAGGCGAGATGCAACAGCGACTTTTTGGGTATGCAGCCCTGATTGAGGCAGGTCCCGCCCGGTCGGGCACGCTCCACGAGCGCGACCCGTGCCCCCAGATACGCGGCGGCAATGGCCGTACGGTAGCCACCCGGGCCGCCGCCGATCACCACCACGTCGTAGCTGTGCACGGTACTTCCGGACGCAATCAGGCGCAGCCGCCCGATCCGCAGCCGCCGGAACCGCAGCCGCCCGATCTGCAACCGCCGTGCCCGGCCTGCACATTGGGGTTCAGGAACACGAACAGGGATTGCCCCGGCGCCACTTCGGTGAAATCCAGGGTTACGCCATTCAACAACGCCTCGTTTTGCCGGGCGATGATGATGCGCACATCACCGCAACTGACCTCCAGGTCGTCTTCCCCGACGTCGTCGAATCCCATGGCGTATTGCACCTGACCATCCGGGGTATAGCGCGCGGCAATGCGCAACGCCATGCCGGCTGCGTCACTTACTGCCACGGAATGCTGAATCTGGCGCGCAGCCTCTGGAGTAATGGTGATCATCTCTATTCCTCTCGGGTTGTAGCGTACGGCGCTGCGCCGTTACGGCGGCCACCGCCCGCCTGCTCGGCGACCAAGGCCATGAAGTGCTCCACCCAACTGTCATTGCGGGTGGCGCGCAAATGCGTATAGGACGCGAGCAGGTTGCGGTAGACGATGCCGTCGTGATGACCATCCACGCCGTGGCCGCGCTCCACTTGATAAGCATACTCCACTCCGCCGGGCAAATTCTCCAGGCTGGAGTAGTGGAATTCATGGGCGTATACCTCCTTGCCCGCCGTCTCACCCCAAGGGGCTTGCCCGGTGTGGCGCAATCGCACATAGCCGCGGCCCACGGGCTTGTCGTGCATCACCACGTCGCCCGGTATCACGCCTACCATGGCGTGACACTTGTCGCCCCATCTGAGACTGCGCGCCAGGTACATGAGGCCGCCGCATTCGGCATAGGCAGGCAGGCCCGCGTCGATGGCGGCCCGGATCTGCCCCCTGAGAACAGCGTTAGCCTCCAACTCGGCCATAAAAGATTCGGGGAAACCTCCCCCGAGCACCAGTCCGTCCAAATCCGCCGGGAGCGAGGCATCCGCGAGCGCGTCGATGGGCAGAAGCTGCGCGCCGGCCGAACGGAGCGCATCGAGATCGTCGGCATAATAAAAGCCGAAGGCACGGTCGCGCATTATGCCGATACGGTAGGCGGGCGGCTGCGGCGCCGGCCGCGCCGGCGGTGCCGGGATGGCAGGACCGCGCGTCAGATCGAGCAGCCGTGGCAAATCCACTTGGGCGGCGACCCTGGCGGCGATTTTTCCCACCTGGTCGCGTGCCAGAGACGCCTCGTTGCTGGGCACCAGCCCGAGATGGCGCTCGCGGATTTGCAGGGCCGCGTCCTCGTGCACGGCGCCCAGCACCGGCACGTCCGTGTAGTGCTCGATGACGGCGCGCAGCTTGCTCTCGTGCCGGCTGCCGCCCACCCGATTGAGAATGACCCCGGCAATGCGCAGTTCGCGATCGAACGCCTGGTAGCCCAGGATCAGGGGGGCGATGCCGCGCGTCATGCCGCGCGCGTCGATGACCAGGATGACCGGCAGATCGAGCAGTCTGGCCAACGCGGCATTGCTGTTGCTGCCTTCCAGATCGAGGCCGTCGTACAGCCC
The DNA here is from genome assembly GCA_021849595.1 of Pseudomonadota bacterium. Lineage (GTDB taxonomy): Bacteria > Pseudomonadota > Gammaproteobacteria > Burkholderiales > Thiobacillaceae > JAJXXS01. Next base: position 2,815 of record JAJZSR010000074.1, read on the forward strand.
CTTGTTGCCTTCCACCAGGGCGACCTCGGCATCGCAGGCATGGCGGGCAAACAGTTCCCGGATCTCGTCCCGCGCCATGACGTAAAAATCCAGGTTGTAGCAGGCGCGCCCGGCGGCCAGGCCCAGCCACATGGGGTCAATGTAGTCCGGGCCTTTCTTGTAGGGCTGCACGACATGGCCGCCGGCGCCGAGGGCAGCGGCCAGGCCGACGCTGAGCATCGTCTTACCCGAGGATTTGTGGGCGGCCGAAATAAGAAAGCGGGAAGGCATGGCGGCTATGGCGGCTATGGCGGCTACCCACTAGCGACCGGCTTTGCGGCCGCGCAGGCTCAGGCTGCCTGGTGTTGCGCGTCCACGTGCTCGTCGCCCAGGCTTTCCGGCAGAAAGCGCAGGATCTTGAGGCCGAACACCACGATGGCCAGCGCCAGCGCCACGCCGCCCAGCCCAAGCATAATCTCCCAGCCACTGGGCGTGTAGGGATGCACCACGCCGTCATAGAAGGTGCTGCTGACCTCCATGCCGGGGAACAACGGCAGGGGATAGGCCTGCCCGCCAATGATGGTGACGTACATCTGGGCGAAGGCGCCGAGGATCACCAGTATCGAAGCAGCGGCCAAGGCGGTGCGGCTGTTGCGCGTGGCAGGAGCGAAGATCAGCAGCAGCGGGATCAGGTAGCCGACCACGATCTGCCCACCCCAGAAGAGCAGGGGATAAATGCCGCCGTCCAGCAGGATGAAGCGCTCGAAGCCGTGGTTCTTCGTGAAGTACAGATTGGTCAGGTGATAGACCAGGACAAAGTAAAAGCTCGCGCCCACGAAAACCGCCAGCAACTTGCCCAGGCGGAACAGTATGCGATCGCCCAGGGGCCGTCCGCTGCCGCGGTATGCGGCCATCAGCACGAGATTGAACACTGCCAGGCCATAGGCAAAGGAGAAGATGATGAACATGGGCGCCAGCAGCGCACTGTCATAGGCCGTGCGCGCCACCAGGAAGCCGAAAATTGAACCGGTACCCGTGGTGAGCACCAGACGCCAGATGAACGCGGCGAAGCCGGCCACCTTGGTATAGGGATTCATCTTGCGCTCCATCATGGTCCAGAGATAAATGACCACGAAGGCAAAGAATCCGGTGTAGAGAAATACGTTCCAGGCGAACACGGATTTGAAGTTGTACACCGTGGCCGCGACCAGCAACCGGTCGGGCCGGCCCAGATCCAGCATCAGAACCGTGAGGCCGCCGGCCAGCAGGGCAATGGCCACGAGGCCGGACAAAGGCGCCAGGGGCTTGTAGGCCGCCTTGCCGAACACCGAGGCGATGGACGCGACGTTGAGCGCCCCCGAAGCGGCGACGATCAGGAACACGGCGAACACGTGCGGCATGCCCCAGACGATCTGGTTGGTCATGCCCGTGATGATGTGGCCGCGTTCTTCCATGGTATGGGCGGCAAACAGGCCCAGCAGCAGGACGGCCCCTAGGCCAAGGAGCAGCGCCCAATAGCCCTTGCTGCGGCCTTCTAGTTCACGATAAACGACGTGCATGGTTCAAATTCCTTGGTAGCGCACACCGGTGTGCAGATTCAGGCTGGAGAGCACTTCCTGACTGCCGTAGCTGGCGAGGCGCTGGGAAATTTCGCTGTTCGGATCCTTCAGGTCGCCGAAATAGATGGCCTGATGCCCTTCCGCGTTGCAGGCATCCTGGCAGGCGGTAGTCCGCTTGCCCGCATCGATGCGCTGCACACAAAAGCTGCAGGCTTCCACGCAGCCGATGCCGCGCGGAACTTCGGGCAACTGGTCGGTGACCGGATGATGAATGAAGGAACGCGCCTTGTACGGGCAGGCCATCATACAATAGCGGCAGCCGATGCAGAGGTGGCGATCCACTAGCACGATGCCGTCCGCACGGCGGAAGGACGCCCCGGTGGGACACACGTCCACGCAGGGCGGCTCTTCGCAGTGCTGGCACATCATGGGCAGCGAGAAGCTATAGTCGGTACGCGGATTGGTCACCTGCACCTTGCGAATCCACTGCGGGCTGGTGGGCGAGGTGTTGCCCGACAGGCCGTTCTCCTGGTCGCAGCCGCGCACGCAGGCATCGCAGCCCGTGCCGCATTTGGTGGTGTCGACCAGCATGCCCCAACGCACCTTGCCGGACGCGGGCGGGCCGTCCTCGACGTCGCCTTCGGCGGTCTGCCAGAACAGCACACCGGCCGGCAACGCGGCCGTGACGCCGACGCCAAGCACGCCGCCCATGAAGCGGCGACGATAGGTATCGAATCCACTCATCGAATAACTCCCGCCAGATCCTTCGCGCTCAGCTTGGCATCCAGGTTCGGCATGCGACCGTGAAATGCTTGATATCTCATCACTGTGGCACTGGATGTCTTGTCCACCGGGCCCTGCGGCACCACCGGATGGAAGCCTGGCGGTGCGCCGGACGGCTTGCTGGAGTGGCATTGGAAGCAGGTGATCTTCACCGCCGCATACGCGTGGCAGCTTTGGCAGAAATCCCCCGGTCCGGCCACGCTGTTGTCCTTGGCGCTGGCATGACAATTGACGCAGCTGATGATGCTGAATTTGTCAGTCGCCTGGTTATCCCCTTCATGCACCGCCGTGATGCGATGATGGAGCAACAGCTTCATATGGTTCTTGCGCATCCATTCGGTGGGCATGACGCAGTGCTGGCCCTTGGCGTCGCTGACGTTGGGCAGCGGCACGCGGGAGGCCTGCGGGGTACCCCCGCTGCCCGCTGCCTGCAGGAGCACGGGCGTAAATCCCGCGAGCACGAGAGCGGCCAGGGCCAGCCAGCGGCCCCAGGTTTTGCGTACCCGGGTGCTCACTTATTCGCCCATCCCCATCTGGATATAACCCGTGGGGCAGACATCCGCGCAGATGTGGCAGCCGATGCATTTGGCGTAATCGGTATCCACATAGCGGCCGGTAGTCACCTCGCTCTTTTTGACGCGGAACACTGCCGTCTGCGGACAATACACCACGCAGTTGTCGCACTCGAAGCACAGCCCGCAGCTCATGCAGCGCTTGGCTTCGTCCACCACTTGCTTCTCGGACAGCGCCATCAGACGCTCCTCGAAGTTGCCCAGCGCCTGCTCGGCGTTGAGGGTGATCATCTCGCGCTGATTGCGATCGACATAGGGGAAGTGGCCGAGAAACAGCTCATTGGCGGGAATCACGTATTTCGAGGAACGATCCTCGTAGTTGTGCACCGCAAACTTTCCGGAACTGGTGCCCCAGGCCTGCTTGTGGTTGTATTCCTCCACCGGGTGCCCGCTTTCCACCAGCTTGCGCAGCAAGTCGAAGCGATGAGCATCGACCTTGGGGCGCTTGTCCAATTCGGAATGGCCGCGCAAAAAAGCGTCGATGCCATCCGCCGCGATCGAGGCATGGCCGATGGCGGTGGTGAGCAGGTGCGGGCGGATCACGTCGCCGCCGACAAAAATATGCGGCTTGCCGGGAAAACGGTAGTTGCCGTCCGGCTTGATGAGGCCTTTGTTGTTGTTGAACGCTTCCAGGCCGGTGAAATCCACCGCCTGGCCGATGGCGGAAACCACCAGATCGGCCGGCAGCTCACGCTCGGTACCGGGTTTGATGACGGTTTCACCCTTCACCACTTCGAATTCCGCGATACGCAAGGCCGTGGCGCGGCCGTCTGGGCCCACCATCACGGCCACCGGTGTCACGCCGCCGATGATCTCGATGCCCTCTTGCAAGGCATGCTCGATCTCGTGCTTGTTGGCGTTCATTTTGTCCATAGTGGCACGGGATACCAGCACGACCTCCGCGCCCTGGCGCGCAGAAATGTCGGCCACGTCGTGGGCCATCTGGCCGGCGATGATGTGCTCAGGGCGCGCCTTGTCGGGATTGATGTTGGTGATGTTGCCCAGGCGGCGCGCCACCGTGGCGACGTCGATGGAGGTGTCACCACCGCCGATGACGACCACTTTCTTGCCGACATGCTTGAGGCGTCCGTCGTTGAAGGCGCGCAGGAAGGCCATGGCGGTCACGCAGTTGGGAGCCTCGGCACCCGGCACCGGCAGGGGTCGGCCGCTTTGCGCGCCCATGGACATGAAAATGGCGTCGTAGTTCTTTTCCAGTTCATCGAAGCTGATATCCGTGCCGACGCGGGTCTTCATGCGCGTTTCCACGCCCAGATCCAGAATGCGCTGAATTTCCCCGTCCAGCACCTCGCGCGGGGTGCGGAAGCCGGGAATGCCATAGCGCATCATGCCGCCCAGCAATTCGTGCTCGTCGAAGATGGTGCAGGCATGGCCCTTGAGGGCAAGCTGATAGGCGGCCGCCAGGCCGGCGGGCCCGCCGCCGATGATGGCGACCTTCTTGCCGCTGGGCTGGGCGGTGGAGGTGTACTTCATCTTGTTCTGGATCGCCCAGTCACCGACGAAGTGTTCCACGGAATTGATGCCGACGTGATCCTCAACCTGGTTGCGATTGCAGCCGGATTCGCAAGGCGCTGGGCACACGCGGCCCATGACCGAAGGGAAGGGATTGGCCTCGGAAATGCGGCGGAAGGCATATTCCTGCCAGGTCATGCCCACGGGCGGCTTTTCGACGCCGCGCGCGATGTTCAGATAACCCCGTATATCCTCGCCAGCCGGGCAGGAAGCCTGGCAGGGCGGAGAGGAAAGCATGTATTCAGGGCATTTGTGCGAGTGGTCCCCATCGAAAATCCACTCATTCCAATGCACTTTGTTGTCACCATCCTTGAATTTGCGGAAGGTGAGGCCCTTGTTTTTTGCTTGCTCAGGGGTTGAAGACATCGCAGTTCTCCTGAATGGGATTTCAGTAAAATTATTCCTTGGCGCCCAGCCGGATCGCCGTGCTCACCAGTTGGTGAACGCCGCCCACCATGCTCATGTCGAAGCCATAGTAGGGTAGTACTTTGGTAAATTGGGATTTACAGATCGCGCAAATCAGCGCGAGGAAATTGACGCCGTGGTTGTCAACGACGTCTTTCAGCGCGTTGGCGCGCGGCGACGCGCCTTTGACGCGGACTTCAATGAGGTCGTCGGTCAGCAGGCCGCCGCCACCGCCGCAGCAGAAGGTCGCTTCATGCGTCGTGCCCGGCGCCATGTCGTGGTAGTGATTCACGGCAGAGCGAATCAGTTCGCGCGGTATGATGAACTGGCCGCCGGGAATATTGCCCATGCGCGAGCCGCGCGACACGTTGCAGGAATCGTGGAAGGTGACGATGCGGTGATCGTTCGCCTCCTTGTCCAGCGCGATGGCGCCGCGCTTGACCAGATCCAGCGTGACTTCGCAAATATGCGAAGGTTGCGGGTAGCTGTGATCCAACTGCTTTTGCAGCATTTGCGCGTATTTGTCCTCCGCACCGGCGCCCACCCCGGTGAGGGTATTCCAGAAGCTGTAAGCTACCCGCCAGGCATGGCCGCACTCGCCCACGACGATGCGCTTGACGCCCAATTCCAGCGCGGCGTCACGGATGCGCATGGCGACCTTGCGCATGTTTTCATAGCTGCCCTGGAACAGGCCGAAGTTGCCGGCCTCAGAAGCATGAGAAGACAACGTCCAACTGATGCCCGCGGCGTGAAAAACCTTGGCGTAACCGATGAGGCTTTCGACATGGGGCTCGGCGAAGAAATCGGCTGAGGGGGTGACGAGCAGGACTTCCGCGCCCTTGACGTCGATGGGGAATTTCACCGCGACGCCGGTATCGGCTTCGACGTCTTCCTCGAAGCCCGCCAGAGTGTCTTCCAGAGCCGGGCCGGGCATGCCCAGGTTGTTGCCGATGCGCTGCGCCTTGCCCAGGATTTCGTTGGTGTATTTCTGGCCCAGGCCCACGCTGTCCATGATTTCGCGGGCCGCCATGGTGATTTCCGCCGTGTCGATGCCGTAGGGGCAGTACACGGAGCAACGGCGACATTCGGAGCACTGGTGGTAATAACTGTACCAGTCGTCCAGCACTTCTTTGGATATGTCGCGCGCACCCACCAGCTTGGGGAACAATTTGCCCGGCAGGGTGAAATAGCGGCGGTACACCTGACGCAGGAGATCCTGGCGCGCCACCGGCATGTTCTTCGGGTCGCTCGTGCCAAGATAGTAATGGCATTTGTCGGTGCAGGCGCCGCAATGCACACAGGCGTCCAGGAAGACCTGCAGGGAGCGGTACTTCCTGAGCATTTCGCCCATCTTGTTTACCGCTTTCTGCTCCCAGCCGTCTACGAGCTTGCCGGGATAACCAAGCGCTTCCTGGATCTTTTCGTTGGCCTCGAAGGATTTGATTCCCTCCATCGCGCCGGGACGGATCGAGGGGATTTCTATGTAGCCTTTGAGTTTTGGAACGTCAAATTCCGGTGCAGCCACGTCTCACACTCCGCGTTTATTTTTCCAGTTGCGCCGCCCAAGGCGCCAGATGGCGCGCTTCCCTCGGATTGTCGATCTGATTCCGCGTGGGGCTGAAAAACACCCCCGGCGCATGCAATAACTTGCTGACGGGGAAAACGATCATCAGCGTCGCCACCAGGAACAAATGGACGAGCAGAAGCGGATCCGCAGGTAGCGGTTGCCAGTCGAAATACATCAGGCCGAGCACGAACGCCTTGAGCGAAATGATGTCGGTATGATCGACAAAGGACATGGACATGCCCGACAAGCCTATGCCCACCAGCAAGGCCAGCATGAGATGGTCGGAAGGCGTGGAAATGTAGCGTACCCGATCGACCAGAAAACGCCGCGCCCAGAGTCCCAGAAGTCCCGCGACCATGAGGAACGAAGCATATTTGCCGAACGGCTGGATCAAAACAACCCAGCCCCAAACCGGCTGGGTGAAATAGCGCAGGTGGCGGGCCAGCACGAGAAAGAGGCCGAAGTGAAACATCCAACCGAAAATCCAAATCCACTTGTTGGACTTGAACAGGCTCTCGAACAGGACCAGTTCGCGCGCCATGCGCATGGCCACGCCCACGCCGGTCGTCGGCGCCGGGGTGGTAGGAATCTTCAGGGGTGCCGGGGTGCGGCTGTAAAGGTAAATCCTATAGCCCACGCCTGCCAGAAACAGTAGCGTCGCCAGATAAAATAACAGCGTATAAAGCAGCGTCAGCCCCGACATACTCATGCCATTCAAGGTTTAGGAAGCACAGCGGCAGGACACCGGCCCTGCCGCCATTCCCGCCGGTTTAGATGCAGCCGGTCGGCTTGGGCAGGCCGGCGATTTTGCAGGCCTGCTTGCCGGGGCCGAAGGGGAACAGGTCGTACAGATACTTGCTGTTGCCTTTTTCCGGCCCAAGCTTCTTGCCGATCGCCTTGGTCAGCACGCGGACGGCAGGCGCAATCTGATACTCGTTATAATATTCACGCAGGAAGTTGATCACTTCCCAGTGGTTTTCCGTCATGTCGATGTTCTCGCCTTGAGCAAGCGCCTTGGCCACATCTTCATTCCAGTCGTTCAGGTTCAGCAGGAAACCTTCTTCGTCGGTTTCATAGGTTTTGCCGTTAACTTCCAAAGCCATGGTTAACTCCTCGCAAAAAAATCACAACCAGGATTGCACGTTATCGTGCTCAGCCACCAGATCCACAAAGCCGTCATAATCGACCAGTTTCACGCCGTCCATCACCCGGCCCTGCACGCCGCGCGCTTCCAGATCGGGATTGAGGGCATAAACGGCCATGTTAGCCATGGCGTCGCGGACACTCTTTTCTACAGCGGTGCCTTGCATGACACCGTACACACCGTCCTCGATAAAGAGAATGGCATGACCTTTGGCCGCACTTGCCACCCGCAGGCAGCTGAGCAGGCTGTTGTTTTCGAATGGGGATTTATTGATGATATGCAGCATGTCGATTCCTAGAAGCTGATGACCACATCCTGCGCGGCCATCATTTCGCCCATCTCGGCCGCGGACAGAATCTGCACATCCACTAACAGGTCGCCTTCACTCAGACCGCGGGCTTCGAGCGATTCACGCTCCACATAGAGTTTTTCGATGTCGTACCCTTCCAAAGCGCGATAGGTCGAAGAAAAATTCTTCATTTCCACCGCCTTGGTGTTCTGGCCTTTGACCAGCTCGTACACGCCATCGTCCAGGAACGCCAGGCTGACGTCCTGGTCGAATGCCGCGCTGATCAACACCACTTCCAGGCCTTCCAGCGCGTAGATGGTGCCGTAAGGCGCCTTGCGGTTCACGAACATGAATTTCTTGACCGTGCCGCCTTCGTCCATATCCATTTCTTCAGACATATGCTCTCCGAATGCTCGCCGCTTTAGTCGCCAAAGACCACCAGGCGGTCGGACTGTATGCCGGCCTCCACCAGTTGCCCCAGCCCGGAAATCCGGAAACCCGGAGCTATATTGTTGGCATCTTTACCCTGGCGCTTAGCCTCGTTTTCATCCATGAGCCCCCGACGCTGGGCCGCGGCGATACAGACCACCAAGTCGAGATCGTGGGCCTTGGCCAACTCGCTCCAGCGATTGACGATATGGCGATCGTCGGCAGGAGGGACGGTAAGACGGGTCGCGTTGTTGACACCGTCGTGATAGAAAAAAACCCGGGTCACTTCATGCCCCTTGGCCAGCGCCGCGCGCGCGAACAGATACGCGGAATCGGTGGCCTGATGGGTATAGGGACCCTCATTGATCATGATGGCGAACTTCATGCCAAATCCATGCTCCCTGTAGTGGCTTTAAGATGTTCGGCCGCCAGCACCTTCGCCAGCGGCCAAACCGGGATTATGCCTTAGAAACGAATATGGTTCGAGGCGTTGAAAGTAGCCCTGTGCCCGCGCCAGTCGTCGATGTGGTACTTGGTGAAAGGCAAGCCGGTTTTCTCGAAGAAACGGGGCCAGCCGATACGGTCGATCCAGTCGGCCATGCGCTCCCAGGGGCGGGCATCGGCCTTATAGACGGACAGAATTTTCTTCACCACCGCAGCGGCCTCGGGCCAACGCGGCGCGTTGTTGGGCAGGCCGGCGGCCACCAGCTTATGGAAAGTCGGGCGGGAACGAGCGTTGGAGTTCTTGCCGCCGACCCAGATCGCGATCTTGGAATGCTCGGGATCGTTGATCTGCATGGGCGGGCAGGGCGGATAGCAGGCGCCGCAGCAGATGCATTTCTTCTCATCCACCTCCAAAGACGGCTTGCCGTTGACCAGGGCCGGACGGATGGCCGCCACCGGGCAGCGGGCCACGACAGCGGGACGCTCGCACACGTTGGCAACCAGATCATGGTTGATCTTAGGCGGCTTGGTGTGCTGCATGATGATGGCAATGTCGGCCTGGCCGCCGCAGTTGATTTCGCAGCAGGAGGTGGACAGCTTCACCCGGTTAGGCATCTCGCATTTGACGAACTCGTCGTACAGCTCGTCCATCAGCGCCTTCACCACGCCGGAGGCGTCC
>JAJZSR010000075.1 GCA_021849595.1 Pseudomonadota bacterium
ACGAAGGCGGAGAAGATGATGAGGAACACCGCCACGCCCACGATGTCCTTGACCGTGTAGTAGGGGTGGAAGGGAATGCCGTCCAGGGGAATGCCGTTGGCATCCTTGTGCTTCTTGATCTCGATGCCGTCGGGGTTGTTGGAGCCTACTTCGTGCAGCGCGATGATGTGCGCCACCACCAGGGCCAGCAACACGATGGGCACGGCGATCACGTGGAAGGAGAAGAAGCGGTTCAAGGTCGCCCCCGACACCACGTAGTCGCCCCGTATCCACAGGCCGATGTCCGGGCCGATGACCGGGATGGAGTTGAACAAGTTGATGATCACCTGGGCACCCCAGAAGGACATCTGCCCCCAGGGCAGCAGATAGCCCATGAAGGCCTCGGCCATGAGGGCGACATAGATCACCACGCCGAAGATCCAGATGAGCTCGCGCGGCTTGCGGTAGGAACCGTAGATGAGGCCGCGGAACATATGCAGGTACACCACGACGAAGAAGGCCGAGGCGCCAATGGCGTGCAGATAGCGGATGAGCCAGCCCCAGTCCACGTCGCGCATGATGTACTCGACCGAGCCGAAGGCGAGATCGGCGTTGGGCTGGTAGTTCATCACCAGGAAGATGCCGGTGACGATTTGCATCACCAGCACGAGCAGGGCGAGGGAGCCGAAGAAATACCAGAAGTTGAAGTTCTTGGGCGCGTAGTATTCGGACAGGTGGGCTTTCCAACTGGCGGTGAGGGGAAAGCGGTCGTCTATCCAGTTGAGCAGTTTTTGGCCGGCGCTCATGGCTTATGCTCCCTTCTTGGGGTCTACGCCCACTTTGATGCGGGTGTCGGTGAGGTAAAAATGCGGGGGCACCACCATGTTGAGCGGCGCCGGGGAGCCCTGGTACACGCGCGCGGCGAGGTCGTAGCGCGAGCCGTGGCAGGCGCACAGCCAGCCGCCGGTCCAGTAGGAACCGATGTCGGGGGCGACCGGGTTGGGGCGGTAGGTGGGCGAGCAGCCCAGGTGGGTGCAGATGCCGATCAGCACCATGTACTCGGGCTTGATGGAGCGGGTGGCGTTCTTGCAGTACTCGGGCTGCTGGTTTTGCTCGGAGTTGGGGTCGGTGAGCATGCTGTCGTTCTTCTGCAGCATGGCGAGCATGGTGGGGGTACGGTTGACCACCCAGACGGGCTGGCCGCGCCATTCGGAGATGATCATCATGCCGGGCTCGAGCTTGGAGATGTCCACTTCCACCGGCGCCCCGGCGCCCAGAGCCTTGGCGCTGGGCAGCATGCTCATGATGAAGGGCACCGCCGCTGCCACCACCCCGGCTCCCCCAACCGCCGCCGTCGCCGCCACCAGAAACTTGCGGCGCTTCAAGTCCGTCGGCGCCTGCACCGACCCCCCTTTTATGCTCATTTGATGACTCACCGAGAACTCCGCTTCAACAAATCAGTCTCAAAACCATTTGCCGCGCCGGTACCACGACATCCCCGCCTGAAGACGCGTTTAAATTTGTTGTTTTGCTGACGCCGTGCCGACGTTCATTATTCTTAGGCCGCGCTTTCGTTTCAAAAAATTTTTTGCCTACCGGCCGCAACCATAATTAAAGAAGCGTGATTCTAACCAAACCCAGAACCCGGCGAAAGTGCTTAAGAGATATAATGCCCAAGCTGGCTTTCGGACAGGTTTCCGCCGAATTAGAAACTGCTTAAATTCTCCATGAAAAAACTTTGGCTGACGTTTGCTCAGGCGGTCACGGTGGCGCTGGGCATGCTGTTCGTGGTCGCCCTGTTCAAGCCGGAATGGATCAACTGGCGCTTCCACAACGGCATCACCATCCAGGAAGTCAACCCCAACGCACAGGTAAACGTCACCCACTCCTTCGCCAATGCCGCGGCCAAGGCAACCCCCTCCGTGGTGAACGTCTTCACCCAGAAAACCGTGCGCGCGCCGCGTAACCCCCTGCTCAACGACCCCTTCTTCCGGCACTTTTTCGGCAACCACCTCGACAACCGCCCGCGCGAGGTGTCCAGCCTGGGCTCGGGAGTGATCGTCAGCCCGGACGGCTACATCATCACCAACCATCACGTGGTCGCCGGCGCCGACGAAATCCAGGTGGCCATGTCCAACGGCAAAAGCTATCCCGCCAAGGTGGTCGGCTCCGACCCGGAAACCGACCTCGCCGTGCTGAAAATCGACGCCACGGGCCTGCCGGCCATTACCTTCGGCTCTTCCGAAAAACTGCGTGTGGGCGATTGGGTGCTGGCCATCGGCGACCCCTTCGGCGTCGGCCAGACCGTCACCCTGGGCATCGTCAGCGCCTTGGGACGTTCCCATCTGGGAATCAACACCTTCGAGAACTTCATCCAGACCGACGCGGCCATCAACCCCGGCAATTCCGGCGGTGCCCTGATCGATGCCGCGGGCAATCTGGTCGGTATCAACACTGCCATTTATTCGCGTACCGGCGGCTTCCAGGGCATAGGCTTCGCCATTCCCGAGAACACCGTCAAGAAAATCATGGAGCAGATCATCCAGCACGGTTCGGTCACGCGCGGCTGGCTGGGCGTCGAGGTGCAGGACGTGTCGCCGCAGATCGCGGAGTCCTTCGGCCTGTCCAACACCAAGGGGGCGCTGGTTGCCGGCGTGCTCAAGAACGGCCCCGCCTATCATGCCGGGGTACGCCCGGGCGACATCCTGACCGCCATCGACGGCAAGCCGGTGAACGATTCCGCCGGCCTGCTGAACATCATCGCCGGCCTGACGCCCGATACCCAGGCCCACCTCACTCTGCTGCGCCGCGGGAAACCGTTGCAGATCACCTTGGAGGTCGGCAAACGTCCGCCGCAGAGCCCGGTCAGCGTACGCCCGGAGGATGAGAACAACTAGCCCAGGGCCTCCCTTGGGAGGCTAGCCAGTCAGGTTGAACACCCGGCGAGGATTTGCGACAAAGTATCGTGCCGAGGCTCGTCCGCTGTTATTCGGTGAACTTCCGGGACAGGACGGGCAAGTTACTGCCGCGACGCCGCAGGGTTGCCGACCAGAGATAGGCGAACAGATAGACGTAGATGAGCACGTTGCCCAGCACGTCTCCCCTCACCCCTGTGCCGGTCAGGCCATAGGGTCCGCCAAAACCCTCCGCCGTGCTCCACACCGCCAGGCTATACGCCGCGCCCAGGGGAACGGCGTAGCGCAGAAACCAACCCCCCAGCAGGCTCGCGGCGAGGAGCGTTTCGGCCACCGCCACCAGGATGGCGACGATGCCCGGCCCGATCCATTGCACCGCTGCCGCGATGCCGCGTATGTAGGCGGCAATCCACACCGGCTGGCCTTGGGCGGCGGGAAGGAGTTGGTCCATGAAATGGGTAAGGAAATAAGGCTGCCACTTGAGCGCGGCATCGAAAGCCCACAACAGCCCGAACAGGAGCCGTTCCCGCCGGAACGGCTCCGCTTCGGCCGGTGCGCCCTCGATCAGGCCTAGCGCGCGCCAGGCGAAGAGAAAAGCGAGCAGGTAGGCGATGAACACGCCCGGGTCGGTCTGGCCGCCACCATAGGGATAACCCAGCGCATCCAGCGCCACCCAACAGAAGGCGCTGTAAGCCAGCCCCAGCACGAGAAAAGTGCGCACCCGATATCCGGTCAGCAGGGCGAGCCCCAGCAACACTTCAAGCAGGATCAGGAAGAGCGCGAAGCGCTCCGCCCCGAGCGTGGCGATGCCGTCATGCAGCGCCGACAGCGCGGGCGCCAGCCAAGGCGGCGCCACCCGCGCCTGATCGAACGCCGCAAGCACCCGGTTTGCTCCCCCGGGACTGTACACCCACGCCAGATAGTGGAATGCGGCATTGGCCAGCCAGATCGCGCCTAAAAGGCGGCGCAGCCAGAGCCAGCGCCGCGCCACGGGAAGAATGGGAGCGGTTGTCGTGTCCATGGCCCTTTGACTGCGCCGCCGCCCAGGGTTCAGGCCGTTGTCGCGATTTTTTCCGCAAACGCCTCAAAGGCTGTTGCGCCACTCCTGGTCCTCCGCATCGAACAGCCGGTTGCCTTCATGCGGACCCCAGGTGCCGGCCGGGTAGGTGTGGATGAAATCGCGCTCCTGGGCCCAATACTTGAGGATGGGGTCGACCACGCGCCAGGCCCATTCCACTTCGTCGAAGCGGATGAACAGCGTCTTGTCGCCCTCGACCACGTCCAGCAGCAGAGCCTCGTAAGCGTCCAATGGCTTTTCGTCCTGGCGCCGGTAACTCGCGTTCAGTTGCAGCAACCGGGTTTCCATGTCCAGGCCGGGCTGCTTGACATGGATTTCCATCTTCATGCTTTCTTCAGGCTGGATGGAAAGCAGTATCCAGTTGGGATCGACCGTCTGCAGCGGCGTCTCGCGGAACAACTGCTGCGGTGGATGGCGCAGGCGGATGGCGATCATGGACATCTGCTGCTTGAGGCGCTTGCCGGTGCGCAGGTAGAAAGGCACCCCGCGCCAGCGCCAGTTATCGATGTAGAACTTGGCGGCGACGAAGGTTTCGGTGATGGAGTTCTCCTCCACCCCCGGCTCCTGCTGATAACCCGGCTGCATGTCGCCATCGACGAAGCCCGGGGCATATTGGGCGCGAAAGGCATGGGCATGCACCGAGCGCTTGGAGATGGGCCGGATGGAGCGCAGCACCTTGACCTTCTCGTCGCGCAGGGCATCCGCCTCCAGCGCCGGCGGCGGTTCCATGGCCACTGCCGTGAGAAGCTGCATGAGATGATTCTGCAGCATGTCGCGCAGGGCCCCGGCCTTGTCGTAGTAGTCCGCCCGGCCCTCGATGCCGATGGCCTCCGCCACGGTAATCTGCACGTGGTCGATGAAGTTGCGGTTCCACAGGGGCTCTATGAGGGTATTGGCGAAGCGGAACACCAACAGGTTCTGCACCGTCTCCTTGCCCAGATAATGATCGATACGGTAGATCTGTTCCTCGTCGAAGTAGCGGTGCAGCAACTGGTTGAGAATCTGCGCCGATTCGATGTCCTGGCCGAAAGGTTTTTCTATGACTATGCGGTTAAAACCGCGCGGCTTGTTGAGGCCCACCGCCTCCAGATTCTTGATCACTGCCGCATACTCGCCCGGCCGGATGGCCAGGTAGAACACCACGTTGGAACAGACACCCATCTTGGGCTTGGCCACCGCCTCCTTGACGCGCTCGAAGGCCGCAGTGTCGGCAAATTCGCCCTGCACGTAATCGAAGCGTGCGACGAAGCGCTGGCACGCTTCCTCCTGGCAAACGACGTCCTCCTGCTCGCGCAGCACATCGCGCAGATAGGAGCGCCACTGCTCGGTCGTCCATTCGCGCCGTGAGAAGGCGATGAAATTCAAGCTGTCCGGCAGGCGGCCCGCCAGTTCCAGCCGGTACAGCGAGGGCAGCAGCTTTTTCGACGCGAGGTTGCCGGTGGCGCCGAAGATGACGAACGCGCACAGGCCGCTGATAGGATCCTCACTCATGGCCGCCCTCCTGTTTCACGGCATGGCCGCCGAAGCCTTTGCGCATCATGGCCAAAAGTTTGTTGCCGAAATCCCCCCGCCCCTGGGAAGCGAAGCGCGCATACAGGGCTTGGGTCATGACCGGCGCCGGCACGCCGTGCTCAACCGCCTCCAGCACGGTCCAGCGTCCTTCCCCGGAATCGGCCACGAAGGGCTCGACGCTTTCCATGCGCGGATCTTTGCCCAGCGCCGCCACCGTCAAATCCAGCAGCCAGGAGCGCACCACCGACCCGACCCGCCAGGCTTCGCCCACCGCCGCCAGATCAAAAGCGAACTCGCGCTTGGCTTCCAGCAAGGCGAAGCCTTCGGCGAGCGCCTGCATCATCCCATACTCGATACCGTTGTGCACCATCTTGGCGTAATGCCCCGAACCCACCGGCCCGCAATGCACCCAGCCCTGATCGGCGGCCGGCGCGAGCGCCGCGATGACCTGCCTGAGGCGCGCGATGCCCTGCGCGCTGCCGCCCAGCATCAGGGCGTAGCCGTTGGCCAGCCCCCACACGCCGCCTGATACGCCGGCATCGACGAAATCTATGCCCTTTTCCGCCAGGCGCGCCGCTTGCGCGAGCGAGTCGCGGTAGTAGGCGTTGGCGCCGTTGACCACCAAATCCCCCGCATCGAGCAGGGGGGCAAGCACGTCCAGTGTCCCGTCCGTGGCCCCTCCGGCCGGCAGCATGAGCCAGACGATGCGCGGCCGTTCCAGGCCGGCCAGCATATCCTCGAAGCGCGCATAGGCCTCGATGTTCGCCTCTTCCGCCGCCAGTTGCTGAGCCACTTCGTAAGTGCGGTTGTGCACCGCGACGGCGATGCCCGCGCGCGCCAACCGTCGCGCCATGTTGCCGCCCATGCGTCCCAGGCCGATCAAGGCCAACTGATTCATGGAATTCTCCTGGTTGATATGCAGATTTGGCACCGCCGCACTACAGATGCCCCGAACTCGAGAAGGTTCTCGCGGCGGCCGGCCGGCCTCTTCCCGACAACGCAGGCCGCGCCCTCGCAACGCTTCCCAGCTTAGCGCATAGGCGGCTCGGAATGAAAATCGCGCGGGGCAAAAAAAAGCCCGGACCAGGCCGGGCAAAGATGGAGCAGCTTGAAAATCAGACCTGGATGTAAGTCCAGCCTTCCTGCAGGCGGCGCGCAATCTCGCTCACCGCGGAAGAAGCCAGGCGCGCCTGGGGAATGAGGCGCACGACCTGGCCTTCATGCTGGAAGCGCGCCACGGATTGGCCGCAGGCGACGAAAGTCAGGTTGGCATGCCGGCGGGTCAGGGCGTCGATGCGGCCGATGAGAGGACTTTTGTCCGCGCGCAACAGATTGAGTCCGTAACTGTTGGCGACGATTTCGATGCGGGCGCGCACCCCCTGGCGCCGCGCCTGATCCAGAATCTGTTGGGCGTAGTCCAGCGCCGCCGCCATCTTGCGCGGATCGTCGGAATCCAGATGCAGCAGCACGTCGTGTGCCTGGGGCTTGACGTTGGTCAGGCTCACCACGCGCGGGGCCGCGCCATAGGCCGGGGCGGCCAGAGTGAACTGCACGCTGGACGCAGGCGCGCGCGCTTTTTCCACCTGCCAGCCCAGCAACCCGCCGAGAGCGAGAAAACAAAGCATGGCGCAAATCCGGCCCGCCCAGGCCCGCCAGCCGGTAGGGCGCGGCACCGCCCGCACCTCGTCGAGCCGATAGGCATGGCGCACCAGGAGCTTGGTATGGCGCAGGGCGCAGGCTTCCGCGGCCACCTGCGGATCGTCCTTGAGGGCCTGCAGCACTTCGTCCATCTCGGGCCGGGACAATTCCTGATCGACGAAGGCGTTGAGCATTTCTTCCGACAAGTCGGATTTCATTTCACTCTCCTTAAGGCCGGTGCCGCGGCCGCCGGTCGGCGCGCCAGGAGCTTTTCCTTGAGGGCGGCACGCGCGCGCGACAAGCGGCTCATCACCGTGCCCACCGGTATGGCAAGTATCTCGGCCACCTCGGCATAAGTGCGTTCTTCCAGATCCACGAGGGTGAGCACCTGGCGCTGGCCAAGAGGCAGGGCCGCGACCACGGCGCGCACTTCGTTCACCAACTGCTGATCTTCCAGGCTCGCGTCCGGCCCGGGGCCGTCGCTGACGAGCGTCTCGGCCCAGTCATCGATATCCTCGACGCCCTTGTTTTTGCGCAAGTGGTCACGCCAGACGTTGTTCAGGATGGCCATCAGCCAGCCCTCCAGCGCACGCGGGTCGCGCAGGGTCGAGGACGTGCGCAACGCCCGGGCCAGGGCCTCCTGGGTGAGATCCTCGGCCAGGTGGCGATCCCCGCACCAGGCGCAGGCCAGCCTCAGCAGGCGGGGCCGTAGGGTTTCGGGTTGATGGTCGTGCAGCCAGGGCCAGCGCATGGTGGTGGACATGGGGGTTACCTTGGTAAGGACGTCGCGGTAGTTGTTTTATTCCATCCGGGCGGGCAAAAAAAATGGAATAAATGTGCCGGGGCCGCGTCTTTAGTCCTTAATGGGGGCCACCCGGAGCACCCCACAGAGGAGGAAACCGCCATGAAGCCGAACAAATCCCTGGCCCGCCTGGGCCTGCTCTCCGCCCTGGCCCTGCCCGCCGCCACCGCCCTGCTGCTCACGCCCGCCACTTGCCAGGCCGAGCAACAGGAAAAAGTGGTGTATCACATCAACGACAGCAGCATCGCCAGCCTGGCCCTGAACAACATCCGTAACCACCTCAAAGCCGAGCCCGGGGTTAAGATCACGGTGGTCACGCATGGCAAGGGCATAGACTTCCTGCTCAAGGACGCCATCGACAAGAACGGCAACCCCTACGAAGTCACGGTCCAGCAGCTCAACGAGCAAGGCGTGGATTTCCGCGTCTGCAACAACACCTTGAAAAGCCGCAATCTGGACAAGAGCGCGGTGATCGAAGAGGCCAGCGTGGTGCCCTCGGGCGTGGCCGAAATCGCCCGCCTGCAGGCCCTGGAAGGTTACGTTTACCTTAAGCCTTAAAGTCACGGCCAATAACAACCGTTTCTCAACACCAACCCTAACACCACACGGAGGACACAACGGATGAAACTACGCCACGCCCTTGCTCTGGCCCTGGCCAGCGCTAGCCTGCCCGCACATGCGGCCAACTGGTTCCAGATGCAGAACACTGAGCCGCCGAAGGCGCCGGTGTATAAATTTTTTGGCTTTGTACAGCCGACGTACACAAGTATCAGTGGCGACAGGGTTACTGGTTTCACAGGCAAATACAATGACCATTACGCATTGTTCAACTACGTGCCCCCGATGAACCAAAGCACGAGCGCCTTCCAATTCCTGCGTGCCCGCTTGGGCGTGCGCGGCGCCATTAACCCGCACATCAACTACTTCCTCCTCGGTGAAGCCGGCAAGAACAGCATCACCACCAAGAACGACGTGGCGGCCACCGACGCCTTTCTGACCTTCAGCTACATCCCGGGCGTGCGCATCCGCGTGGGCCAGGGCCGCCTGCCCATCGGCGACGAAGCGATGCAGCCGGCCTTCGCCGATTCCGAATACATCAATTTCAGTGCCGCCACCCTTGGCCTGATGAACGAAATCCCCACCGCCAGCTATCCGGCCGGGGCGAAAACCACGTCCAGTGCGGGGCTCACTAACGCCCGTACTACGGGGGGCGCCTTTGCTTATCGTGACTTGGGCGTGGAAGTATTCGACTGGTTCCCGCACGGCAAGTGGGAATATGCCTATGCGCTCATGGCCTCCACCGGAACCGGCCTGTATGCGTTGGGCAGCGACTACGGCCGCGGCGACATTTCCGGACGCCTGCAGACCTCCTATGTGTTTGGCGGCAAGGGCCTCAACCGCGACGACGTGACGGGCTATGTGTGGTATGAAACCGGCAAGCGCCACTTCGGCGGCCAGGATTACACCCGCACGCGTTATGGCATCGGGGGCCGCTACCATCAGGGCAAGCTGCGTGTCTCTGCCGAATATCTGTGGGGCGAAGGCATGATCTTCACCGGCCTAAACCCGCCGTTCCAGGCAATTTCTGGCGTTCCCGCCCCTGTCTATCAGGTCGCGCTCGCCGACAACAACAAGGCCCAGGGCGGCTACCTGGAAGGCGGCTATTATCTGTTGCCCAAGCTGGAATTCGATCTGCGCTATGACTATTATGACCGCCTCACCAACAACGCTGCAGCCGAACGCGTCTTCAAGACCTGGACCTTAGGCGCGCAATACCACTTCAAGCCCAATCTGAAACTGCAATTCAACTACGCCATCCGCACTTTGGACGTGCCCAATGCGTCGGCGATACCCGCAGCAGCCCCACTCACGGCCGCACAAGCACAAGCCAATGCGCTAGCCGTCGCCAACAGTATGGGCAACCTCGCGGCGCTGCAACTCACCTGGGTGTTCTGAAACCTCGACGCGACACTCGCTCCAAACGGGCCTGCCCTCAGGCCCTTGCAACGCCGGCGCAAGCCGGCGTTTTTGTTTTTCGGCTTGGCGATCTCGCATACGCGCGTTAGCATGGCCCGCTGTTTCTAGGAGTCTGCGTGGAAACCCTGCACCTGCTGTTCGCCACTTCCGAAGTCTTTCCCCTGGTCAAAACCGGCGGTCTGGCCGACGTAAGCGGCGCGCTGCCTGCGGCCCTGGCGCGCCTGGGTGTGGAGGCGACGCTGCTGCTGCCGGGCTATGCCGCCGCGCTGGACGGCGCCGGGCCGCTGCAACAGATTGCACGCCTGGATCTGCCCCAGCATGGCGAGGTGCGCCTGCTGCAGGGCCGCATGCCCGATGGCCTGCCGCTCATCCTGATCGAACATGCCGACTATTATCAGCGCGCGGGCAACCCCTACCTCGGCCCCGACGGTCACGATTGGCCGGACAATGCGCTGCGCTTTGGCCTGCTCGGCCAGATGGCGGCCTGGCTGGCCGGGGATCATTCCCCCCTGCCGCGCCGCCCCGACGTGCTGCATTGCAACGACTGGCAGACGGCCCTGGCGCCGGCTTATCTGCATTTCTACGACCGCACACCTGCCGCTACGGTAATGACCATCCACAATCTGGCCTACCAGGGCGTGTTCCCGCCCACCGTGCTGGGTCCCCTCAATCTGCCGCAGGAGAGCTTCCATCTCGAAGGGCTGGAGTTCCACGGCATGCTGTCCTTCCTCAAGGCCGGGCTGGTGTATGGCGACCGCATCACCACGGTGAGCCCCAATTACGCACGCGAAATCCAGCAGGAGCCGCTGGGCTTCGGGCTGCAGGGCCTGCTGCACCATCGCCGCGACGTGCTATCCGGCATACTCAACGGCATCGACACGGAGGAATGGAACCCCGCTCAAGACCCGCGCCTGTGGGCCGCCTACGATGCCGACGACCTTTCCGGCAAGGCGCAGAACAAAGCGGTCCTGCAACAGGCCATGGGATTGGCCGCGGAGCCCGGCACGCCCTTGCTCGCGGTGGTGAGCCGCATCGCGGCCCAGAAGGGCTTGGACGTGGTGGCGGACGCGCTGCCCCGGCTGATCGACCTAGGCTTCCAGTTCGTGCTGCTGGGCAGCGGCGAGCGCGCCCTGGAAGCGCGCTTCCGCAGCCTGGCCGAGACTTATCGGGGGCGCGCGGCCGCGCATATCGGTTATGACGAAACCCTGAGCCACCGCATCGAGGCGGGCGCGGACGTTTTCCTCATGCCTTCGCGCTTCGAGCCCTGCGGCCTCAATCAGATGTACAGCCAGCGCTATGGCACCCTTCCGGTGGTGGCGCCCACCGGCGGCCTGCTCGACACCGTGACCGATGCCACGGCAGCCCGCCTCGCCGACGGCAGCGCCACCGGCTTCGTGCTCGAACGGCTGGATGCGGCCCACCTGGTCGCCACGCTGGGCCGGGTGGGCGAACTCTATCGCCCCCAGGAAAACTGGCGGCGCATGCAGCGCACCGCCATGACCCGCGACTTCGGCTGGGCGGCACGGGCCCAGGAGTATCTGGAACTTTATCGCAGCCTGTTGGCGCGGCGCGCTTGAAACGCCACGGCTACAGCCAGACCATCAGGCCCGTTTCGAAAGGATGGCTCAGGAGCGGGTGCCAGGGATAGGCACGGATGTGGTAATCCATGCGTCCGCACCATTGCGGCGCCATGTCCAGTTCATACAGCACGCGGCCGTCCTCGGTCAGGCCGCGGCTTTCCAGTTTGTGCATGTCCAGTTTGCGGCCGGTGCCGGCGCGCTCGCTGAACACCTCAAGACGAATGTCCTCGGGGCTTAGGCCATCCAGGTAAGCCGCTACCTGCAGCTTGAAGCTTTCGCCGTAAACCAGACGGGATTTTGGGGTGTCCAGGCGCGTGAGGGTGAGCTTGGACCAGTGACTGCGCACGCGCCGTTTCCAGTCTGCCAAGGTGCGCGCCGCCCCATAGTTGTCGGCGCGAAAGCGCTGGCCGTTGGCGCTGGCCGCCGTATAGAACTTGCTCGCATATTCCGCGACCATGCGTCCGGCGTTGAAGCGCGGCAGCAGCGTGGCGATGGAGCGCTTGGCCATCTTCACCCAGCCCTCGGAATAGCCCATGTCGTTGCGCTGGTAATAAAGCGGCAGGATCTGTTCCTGCAGCAGTTCGTAGAGGCTCAGGCTTTCCTCCTCGTCGCGCCGC
>JAJZSR010000076.1 GCA_021849595.1 Pseudomonadota bacterium
ATCGAGGGCGCCGAAACCGCGCTGGCTTTTGCCTCCGGCATGGCGGCGGAGTCCGCGCTGTTCCTTACCCACGGCCGCAAAGGCATCATTTGCCTGGGCGACGCCTACGGCGGCACGCTGGAATTGCTGTCCGCGCAATTGCCGACCCTGGGCATACCCTGCCATTTCCTGCTGGGCAATGAATTGGACGCCCTGCCGGCGCTGCTCGGGCGCGGCGCGGGTCTGGTGTTCTTCGAGACGCCTACCAACCCGGCGCTGGAGCTGTTCGACATCGCTGTCGTCAGCAAGCTGGCCCATGCCCACGGCGCCCTCGTGGCGGTGGACAATACCTTCGCCTCACCGGCCAACCAGAACCCCTTGGCGCTGGGCGCCGATTTCGCGGTGCATTCCGCGACCAAATACTTGGGCGGCCATTCCGATCTGACGGCCGGCGCCGTGATGGGGGCCAAGGACCTGGTCATGCCCATCTGGGGCTGGCGCAAGAACCTGGGCCAGACCATCGCCCCCGAGATCGCGGCCCAACTGGCCCGCAGCCTGCGCACGCTGCCCATCAGAGTCGAGCGCCAGAACGCCACTGCGATGAAGATCGCCGAGGCCATGCAGACGCATCCCAGAATCGCCCGTGTGCTCTATCCTGGCCTACCGGATTTTCCGGGTCACAACCTGGCGCGCCGCCAGATGAAGGGCTACGGCGGCATGCTCACGATCGAAGTTCAAGGCGGCGACGCGGCCGCGACCCGGGTGGCTGACGCACTCAAGCTGTTTGCGCTGGCACCCTCGCTGGGCGGCGTAGAGAGCCTCGTCACCCAGCCCTGCACCACCACCCACCACGGCCTTGCACCGGAAGAACGCGCCCGCCGCGGCATTTCCGACGCCATGCTGCGCCTATCGGTAGGGCTGGAAGACGCGGACGATCTGATCGCCGATCTCCGACAGGCGCTGGGGTAAGTACTCCGGCCTGCAGCGATGGCCTCGGGTCGGCGAGCCCGAGGACGCCGATCATTGGCCCGAGTCGATGCCCGTCTGTTGAGCCTTCGGCTGCCCGCCGATCCCGGCCTGCCACCAGCCGCCGCCCAAAGCCACGAACAGCTGCGTCGTATCCTGCAGGCGCTGCGCCTGGGCGCGTACCAGGCCCAGGCGCGCCTGCTGATAGCTGCGTTCCGCGTCGATGAGCGTAAGCACGCTGGTCTTGCCGGCGGCGTAGCTGATGCGCTGCAGTTCCACCGCGGCCGTGGCGTCTTCGAGGATCTGGCGTTCGGCTTCCACCAATTGGGCGTCGTGCTGCAAAGCCTGCAGGACGTCGGCCACCTGCTGCAGGCCTTGCAGCACCGTCTGCTCGTAGCTGGCCAGGGAGGCGCGGTAGGCCTCGATGGCGGCGCGCCGTTGCGCACGCAGCGCGCCGCCGTGGAACACCGGCGCCAGCAGTTGGCCGCTCAGGCTCCAGTAGCGGCTGGCGGGCTCGAACAGCGCCGCGGTACTGAGCGCCTGCTGGCCGAGCGAGCCTGACAGGGTAATGTTCGGATAGAGCTGCGCGGTGGCGATGCCAATGGCCGCGCTGCTGGCATGCAGTTGGGCTTCGGCCGCCAGGATGTCCGGGCGTTGGCGCACCAGTTCGGAAGGCAGCGTGAGCGGCAACTCGCGCGGCAGGGTAAAGTCGTCGAGCGCAAACGCCGGCGGTGCCCAGCCCGCCGGAGCGCTACCTACAAGGATAGACAGCGCATGCTGGGCGACGCTGAGCTGCTGGCGCAAGGCCGGCAGCAAGGCCCGGTCGGAGGCAAGCTGGGTGCGGGCAGTGAGCACATCCAGCCAGGCCGCCTTGCCAGCCTCGTATTTCTGCTGCACGAGCGCAAGATTGCGCTCATCGTTGGCCACTACATCCTCGGCCGCCGCAATCTGGCCGCGCAGGGACGCAATGCTCACCGCCTGGCTCACGGCGTTGCCGGTAAGCGCGAGGTAGGCGGCCGCGAGCTCGTAGCCTTGGAACTGGGCGAGCGCCTGCTGCTGCTCGACCGTGCGGCGCGTCGCGCCGAAGACATCGGGCGCATAGGCGACGTCGGGGCCGAGGGCGTAGAGACTGGAAATGCCGGCCAGGGTGCCGCCGGCCGTGGGCTGCCCGCTGCTCCTGCGCCGGCTCGCGCTGGCGCCGAAATCAAGCTGGGGAAAATACGCCGCGCGCGCCGCCGCCACGGCCTGCTGCGCCTGGGCGAGCGAGGCACGCGCCGCTGCCAGGGTTTTGTTGTGCGCAACGGCGCGATTCACCACGGCATCGAGCTTGGACGAGTGGAACAGCTCCCACCACTGGGCCGATATCGCCGCGCCCATTCGCAGCGATTGTGCCGTACCGCTTGCGGCACCGAAACTCGCCGGCGTCGCGGTGGCCGTGTAGCGTTCCACAGCAGGAGGCGGCGGACGCACGAAATCAGGCCCCACCGCGCAGGCCCCCAGCAGAACCGGCAAACCGGCCAGGCCGAGGGCCCGCAATGCCGTACGGACAGACCCGCAGGCGGCCTTATTCATAGCGCAAGGCATCGATGGGATTGAGGCGCGAGGCGCGGCGGGCGGGATAAAAACCGAAAAAAATGCCCACCACCGCGGAGAACAGAAACCCGCCGGCAATGGCGAGGGGCGAGATGCGGGTGGGCCAATCCGCCACCAGGGAGACGGCTTCGGCCGCCGCAACACCCGCGACGATGCCCAGCACGCCGCCGATGCCGCTCAGCAGCACGGCTTCGACGAGAAACTGCAGCAGAATGTGGGTGCGGCGCGCGCCGATGGCCATGCGGATGCCGATCTCGCGCGTGCGCTCGGTCACCGACACGAGCAGGATGTTCATGATGCCTATGCCGCCGACGAGCAGCGAGATCGAGGCCACTGCGGCCAGCAACAGTGCCATGGTGCGGCTGCTGCCTTCCATGGCCTGGGTAATGTCGCTGATGTTGCGCACGTTGAAATCCTCCGCCTGCCCCGGCTCGATGCGGTGGCGCTTGGCGAGGATCTGAGTGATTTCCCGCTTGGCGGTTTGCACCAGCGCCGTGTCGCGCGCCTGCACGTAGATGATGTTGACATAGCCCGCCAGCTTGGGCTGGATGCCGAACGGATTGGGCGCGGTGACGTAAGGTGAGGTCTGCGCACCGTAGATCGACGACTGCGCGGCGGAAGACGACTGCGCTTGGCTGGGCGACGCGACGCCGAGCACCTTGTTCTGGGCGGTGGAGAACGGGATATAGACGACATCGTCCTGGTCCTGCCCGAAGCCGGTCTGGCCGCGCGCCTGCAGCAGGCCAATGACCTGCATGGGAACGTTCTTCACCAGGATGGTGGCACCGATGGGGTTTTCATAGGCGCCGAAGAGGTTGTGGTAGACGGTCTGACCGATCAGGCAGACGCGCGCGGCGCTGGTTTCCTCCTCCGCCGTCATCATGTGCCCGGCCGCGATCGGCCAGTTGCGGATGGCGAAATAGCTGGGCGTCACGCCTTGGATGCTGGTGGTCCAATTCTTGTCGGCGAACTGCACCTGGCCCTGTTGGCGGATCAGGTAGCTGACGTTGGCGACCGCCGGCGCTTCCCTTCTGATGGCCTCGGCATCTGTCACCGTGAGTGTCGAAGCACTGCCGAATCCTCCGCGTGCGCCGCCCATGGTGACCGCGCCCGGCAGCACGATGAGCAGATTGGTGCCCAGACTTTCGATCTGGGCAGTCACCGCCGCATTGGCGCCCTGGCCGACGGCAACCATGGTGATGAGGGCGGCGACGCCGACGAAGATACCCAGCATGGTGAGGGCGGAGCGCAGCTTGTTGCGCGCGATGGCGCGGCTCGCCACGGCGAACGCCATGCGCAGGAAGGACAAGCCGAGGGGCGTGCTGTCCGCCGGGGCCGCGCGCTGCGCGGCGGCCTGCGTTGCGGCAAGCGGCGGGGGCCGGTTGCGCACGTCGCTGACGATCCGGCCGTCGCGCATGGTGACCACGCGGTCGGCAAAAGCGGCCATGTCGGGCTCGTGCGTGACCAGCACCACGGTCAGGCCCTGGTCGCGATTGAGCGCCTGGATGGTGCTCATGATCTCGTTGGCCGTTTGCGAGTCCAGGTTGCCGGTCGGCTCGTCCGCCAGCAGGATGGCCGGGTCGTTGACCAGGGCACGCGCGATGGCGACGCGCTGCTGCTGGCCGCCGGAAAGCTGGCTGGGCAGGTTGCGCTCGCGCCCCTGCAGGCCCAGCGCGCCCAGGGCCGCCCGAGCCCGTGCCAGGCTGTCCGCCGCGCGCCCGGCATAAAACAGCGGCAGGGCGACGTTTTCCGCCGCGCTGGTGCGGTTGAGCAGGTTGAAACTCTGGAACACAAAGCCGATGCGGCGGCTGCGCACCAGCGCAAGCGCCGGCTCGCCCTGCTGCGCCATGTCGACGCCCTCCAGCAAGTAGACGCCGGAGGTGGGCCGATCGAGGCAGCCGAGCACGTTCATGAGCGTGGATTTGCCCGACCCCGAGGCGCCCATGATGGCGACGAATTCGCCGCGCGCGATGCTCAGGTTGACGCCGCGCAGCGCGTGGACCTCGATGTCGCCGACGCGATAAACCTTGGCAACGTCGCGCGCCTCGATGACGATGTCGGGCGTCGAGGAGTGCGGCGCGTTCATGGGAAACGGAAAGGCGAGCGCGTCGGCTTGCCGCCGCCCTGCGTGCCGGAAACCTCGCCGACGATCACTGCGTCCCCGGGTTTCAGCGCGCCGCCGCGGATCTCGGCCGAGGTGTCATCGCTCAGCCCCACGCTCACCGGCACCTGCACGGGGCGGCCGTCGCGCAGCACCCATACATGGCTGGCGCGATTGCGCCCGCCTTGTGCCGCGCCGAGGCCGCTGGGCGAAAACTGCAGCGCCTGCAGGGGCACCTTGAGGACATTGTCGCGTTCCTGGGTGATGATGCGGGCGTTGGCCGTCATTCCCGGCAACAGCAGCAGCTTTGGATTGGCGACGCTGATCACGGCATCGTAAGTGACCACGTTCTGCACCGTGATGGGTGCTTCGCGCACCTGGGCCACGCGCCCCTCGAAAGTCTTGCCGGGATAGGCCTCCACCGTGAAGTATGCTTTCTGGCCCACATGCACGCCGCCGATGTCGGATTCGCTCACGTTGGTGTCCACCTGCATGCGCGTGAGGTCCTGCGCAATAAGAAACAGGGTGGGCGTCTGGAAGCTCGCCGCCACGGTCTGGCCCACGCTGACGTTGCGCGACACCACCGTGCCGTCGACCGGGGAGACGATGTCGGTATATTGGAGGTTGACCTGCGCCCCTTCCAGGGCCGCCTTGCGCTGCAAAATGGTGGCCTTGTCCAAGGCGACCTGTGCCACCGCCTGCTGATAGGCGCTGCGGTCGCTGTCGACGGTGTCGCGCGACACAATGCCGCGCGCCAGGAGGCCTCGGTCGCGTTCATAGTTCACCTGCGCATAGTGCAGGCTCGCCTGGTCCTTGAGCAGCTGGGCCTCGGCGCTGGCGAGATTGGCCTTGGCCTGGTCGACCGCCACCTGGAAGGATTTGGGATCGATCTTGGCGCACAATTGGCCCGCTTTGACGCGCGTGTTGTAGTCGCAATAAAGCGCCTTGATCGGCCCCGACACGTAAGAGCCGACCTGCACGGTGACCACCGGGTTGACGTTGCCGGTGGCGATCACCGAACGGACGATGTCGCCCTTCTCGGCCAGCGCCGTGACATATTGCGGCGCCGGGGCACGCCGCCCCCACCAAATGGCCGCAGCGGTGGCTGCCAACAGCAGTACCGCGATGACCAGCCACCACCGGGGTGCGATGCGTAATTTCATGTAGCGCGGCCTGCGTCACAGGCCGTATCCCAGGGGACGAATACTTGAACCCTAGCCTACTCGAACGGTTTGCTAAAGGGCAATCGGGCCATCGGCATGGCCTGCGCGGCCCAGGCGCGCCAAGCGTCAGCGCACGGATGTTGGCGGCGCCGCATCGTTGGCGTCGATGCCGTAAGGTGCGTAGCGGTAAGGCTGCGGTCGGATGCCGGCCAGCGCCCGCTGCAGATCGGGGCTGCCCACGCTCACCGGCACGGGCAGGATCTGCCTGGCCTCGACGACTTCGCGCACCCGCCGCCAATCGATTTTCGGCACCGCGCCTTTATGCCGCGCCTTGTATTGCACAAGCGCGTCCAGGGCGCGGATGAGCATGCTGTCCTTGTCGCCGGGGTAGCCTTCCACCGGCTCGGACACGCTCAGATAAAGCGCGCCGCCGCGCATGCCCACCAGCACCGGCTCATCGATGATGCGCACCGGCGTGCCCACCGGCACGTGCGGAAAGAGGTAAGCGGCATTCTCCGGGTAGAGATGCAGGCAACCGTGGCTCACGCGCATACCTACCCCCCAGGGCCGGTTGGTTCCGTGGACGTATATCTGCGCAAAGCCGGTTTGCAGCGCCAGCATGCCCATGGGGTTGCCGGGGCCGGGCGGGAAATAAGTGGGGAAGTTGGCGTCGCCCTGCTGACGATGTTCTTCCTGGATGCTTTTGGGCACCCACCAGGAAGGATCCTTGTATTTGGCCGTGATGCGCGTCTCGCCCAGCGGCGTGGACCAGCCGGGACGCGAAATGCCGAGAGGAAAGGTCACCACCGTGGCCGGCTCGTTGGCCTTGCGGCGCGGGAAATAGTACAGTCGGCGCTGCGGGATGTTGATGACGATGCCCGTCCAGGGACGCGGCGGCAGGACGAATTCGGTGGGTACGACGATGCGGCGCCCGGCCCCCGGCAGCCAGATCGACACCCCGGGATTGGCGGCCGTGATTTCGTCGTAGCCCAGGTCGTAATGGCGCGCGATGTCCAGCAGAGTGCTGCGCCCATCGGGGATCACCACCTGCAGGCGGCCGATGAGGGTGCTGCCGTCGGTCGGCAGCGCATAGGTGGCGCCGTGCGCCAATGGCGGCCACACGCACAGCAGCAGGATCAGAAAAAAATGCCGGGCAGCGTCAGCTTGCGATCGTATCCGTTTCATGGCTTGCGCACGGCGGCCTGGAAATCGCGTCTGTGGGCGCTGCTGGCGCTGGCGGTACTGGCGCTGCCGGCGGCCGCGGCGGGCCGGGCCTGGATCCTGGTGGATACCAGGACGCTCACCCTGACGGTCTATGCCTCAGACCACCGGGCGCTGGCGCGCTTCCACAATATCGCCATCGGCAGCGGCGGCCCCGCCTACGAGCATAGGCGCGGCGACGGAACCACTCCGCTGGGGGTTTACCACATTGCCTGGATCGACAGGCACAGCCGTTTCGGAACCTTCTACGGGCTCGATTATCCCACGCCGGCGGTAGCCGGGCGCGCTTATCTTCGGGGGGACATCAGCGCCGCGCAATACGACGCCATCATCGCGGCTTTCCGTGCCCATCGCATTCCGCCGCAGGACACGCCGCTCGGAGGACTCCTGGGCATCCACGGCGTGGGCACCGGCGATCCACACATACAACGGGACATCAACTGGACCAACGGATGCGTCGCCCTGGGCAACCGTCAATTGCGGCGCCTTGCGCGCTGGTTGCATTTGGGAACGAAAGTGGTCATCCGCTAACAGGGTGTTGACGGGGCCGGCGCGTCAAAGTCCCGGCCCCGTCCCTGCGGCTTACTTCTGCATGGTCTTCTTGAACATGCGGTCGATCTTCTCGGCCAGTTGGTTCACTTCCGCCATAGCCTTGTCGGCCTCGGCCTTCGCCGCATCGGCAGTGGACTTGGCGGAATCGGCCGTGGCGTTGGCCGCATCGGCCTTTTGCGCGGCCTGGGCGGCCTCGGCCTTGGCGGCATTGGCGGTGGCGTTGGCCTGGTCAGCCTTCTGGGATGCCTGATCGGCTGTGGCCTGAACCTTGCTTAAATCGCTCGTGGAAGCGCAGCCACCCAGCAGAGCGACGCTCAGAAGCGCGGCACCGAGCAGGGAGAGTTTCTTGTATCCAAATGTCTGGGTCATGTTTTGCTCCGAAAGTTTTTTCAAACGCCGCGCAGGATGCGGCCACGGCGACTGCCGGAACACGCCCTGTCGCCACCCCGGCGGACGCCCCAAACCAGAAGCCTCCCGACCGACCGCCGCGCGGAACATGCCCCTAACAGCCCCTAGCCTTTATAGCACAGCGGCCGGACAAGCGGCGCCGGCATGCTCCGGCCCGGGCCATGTCGACGATGGCTGCGCGGCTAGCCCGCAACATGCGCGAAACCGCGGTTGTCAGCTTAATATCTTTTTAATCAATGACACAGCGATTCCCGGGCACCCCACCATCCACGAATCCGACTCGCCGCGGCCGCGCTTACCCGCCGCCGCATGGGGGCGCCCGCGGGAAGCAGGCCGGCATCTGCGATAATGGACGCCTAACTTGATTACGCGCCTGCCCTTAACTATGCCGGCGCCCTTTTGGGGTGCATCGGCGCTGTTTCAACACCGCATCATGTCTGTACCGAACACCGCCACCCCCCCGGTCGATCCCGCGCTGATGCGGGAAGTTGCCCAGCATATCGTCGCTGCCCTCAATCTCGATCTGCCGGCGGAGGACATAGACCCCGACGCGCCCCTGTACGGCGAAGGCCTCGGGCTAGACTCGATCGACATCCTGGAAATCGCGTTGGTGCTGTCCAAGCACTACGGCCTGCAGTTGCGCTCCGACGATGCCAACAACCATGTCATCTTCCGCTCGCTGCGCAACCTCGCGGCCTATGTGGGGGAGAAAAGGACGCGGTGAACATCCGCCCGGCACCTCCGCTTCCCCGGCCGCGCCGATTCCCGCTATGAGCCTCGCCCTACCGCCGCTACGGGTGGCCCGCTATACCACTACCTCCTGCTTGGGAGTGGGCTTGGTCAGCCATGTCGAGGCCTTGCGCGAAGCGCGCAGCGGCCTGGCGCCCTGCCGCTTCGACACCGTGGAGCTGCCCACCTGGGTGGGCGAGGTGGCGGGGTTGGAGGCGCTGCGCCTGCCCGAGCAATTCGCCGATTTCGACTGCCGCAACAACCGCCTGGCCGAACTGGCGCTGCAACAGGACGGCTACGCCGAAGCCGTCGAAGAAGCCATGCTTCGTTATGGGCGCGAGCGCATCGGCCTGTTCCTCGGCACCAGCACCTCCGGCATCCTGCAGACCGAGCTGGCCTACCGTGACCGGGACGCGCAAGGCGCCCTGCCGGCCGGCTTTCACTATGCCAACACCCACAACACCTTTTCCCTCGCCGCCTATGTGCGCGCGCGCTTCGGACTGCGCGGCCCGGTCAGCATTACATCCTCCGCTTGCTCCTCCAGCGCCAAGGTGTTCGGCACGGCCCAGCGCATGATCGCCGCCGGCCTGGTGGACTGCGCCCTGGTCGGCGGCGTGGACAGCCTGTGCCTCACCACGCTGTACGGCTTCAATTCCCTCGAATTGCTCTCTTCCGCACCCTGCCGGCCCTTCGACGCCGCACGCAGCGGCCTGTCGCTGGGCGAGGCAGCGGCCTTCGCGTTGCTGGAGCGCGCCCCCACGCAGACGACGGCCGATGCCGCGCTGCTCCTGGGCGTAGGCGAGTCCAGCGACGCCTATCACATGTCCTCGCCCCATCCCGACGGCCTGGGCGCGCGCCTGGCCATGGAACAGGCCCTGCGCCAGGCCGGACTGCGGCCGGAGGACATCGACTACATCAACCTGCACGGCACCGCCACGCCCAGCAACGATGCCGCCGAAGGGCGCGCGGTAGGCGCACTGTTCGGCGCGGGCGTAGCCTGCAGCTCGACCAAGGGCGCCATCGGCCATACGCTGGGCGCCGCGGGCGGCATTGAAGCCGTGCTGAGCCTGCTGGCGCTGCGCGAGGGCCTCCTGCCCGGCAGCCCCGGCACGGCGGCGCTGGATCCCGCCATCGCCGAGGTCGCGCCGCTGGATTATCTGCTTTCTCCCCGCGCGGGCGAGCCGCGCCGCGTGTTGAGCAATTCCTTCGGCTTCGGCGGGACGAACTGCAGCCTGGTGCTGGCGCGCGGAGATGCGCGATGAATCAAGCCATCCGGGCAGCGTTGACCGCCCGGGTCGCCGGCATCGGCGTGCTCGGCCCCGGCTTGGCGGACTGGGTCCAGGCACGCGCCATCTTGCGCGGCGAACAAACCTACGTCGCGCAGCCCTGCGTGCTGCCGGTGCCGCAAATCCTGCCGCCGGCCGAGCGCCGCCGCGCCACGGCGGTGATCAAGCTCACGCTCGCCACCGGCCTGGAAGCCGTGGCCGCCGCGGGCCTCAAGGCCGCGGAACTAGCCACGGTATTCACCTCTTCCGGCGGTGACGGCCGCAACTGCCACGAGATTTGCGCCGCCCTGGCTTCCAGCGACCGGCTTATTTCGCCTACGCGCTTCCACAATTCGGTGCACAACGCCGCCTCGGGCTATTGGGGCATCGCCACCGGGGCCATGGCGCCTTCCGCCGTGCTGTGCGCCTTCGATGCCAGCTTCGCCGCCGGACTGCTCGAGGCCATGGTACAGGTAGCGGTAACATCCGCGCCCGTGCTGCTGCTGGCCTACGATACCGACTACCCCGAGCCGCTGCACAGGGTGCGCCCCATCCCCGACAGCTTCGGCGTCGCCCTGGCGCTCTCGCCAACGGCGGGCGACCTGGCCCGCCTCGCCGTCGATCCCGCCGCCGCCTTTACCGCAGAGCCGGCCACGCGCATGGACGACGCCGCGCTCGAAGCCTTGCGCCTGGCCATTCCCGCCGCGCGTGCGCTGCCGCTGCTGCGCGCCTTGGCGCTCGGTGCGCCGGGCGGGCTGGTGTTGGACCATCTTCCCGGCCAGCAGTTGGCGTTGGAGCTGTCCCCGTGCTGAGGCCGGCCGCGTCCCTGGACCACGCCTGGATCGCCGCTCACATCCCGCATCAGGGCGGCATGTGCCTGCTCGACGCCGTGCTGCAGTGGGATGAACGACAACTCATCTGCCGCGCGCGCAGCCACCGCGATCCGGCCAACCCCCTGCGCCAGTTCGGCCGCCTGGGTGCGGCCTGCGGCATTGAATACGCCGCCCAGGCCATGGCTGCGCACGGCGCGCTGATGGCCGGCGAAAACGCCGCGCCGCGGCCGGGCATGCTGGTGAGTGTGCGCGGCGTCAGCCTGTACCGCGCACGTCTGGACGATGTCGCCGCTGATTTGCGGGTACGCGCCGAACGCCTGAGCGGCGATGCCGGCATGCTCATGTATGCTTTCGCCATCGAGGCGGACGGCGCTCCGCTGTTGGAGGGCCGCGCCTCGGTGCTGCTCGCATCACCGGACCCCATGCCTTGAACACGACCGCACCGACCACCTCGCGCCGCGCCTTGGTCAGCGGCGGCAGCGGCGGCATCGGCGCCGCCATCTGCCGGCGCCTGGCGGCCGACGGCCTGCATGTCGTCGTGCATGCCAATACCGGGCTGGAGCGTGCTGCGGCGCTCGTGAACGAGCTGCGCGCGCAGGGCAACAGCGCCGAGGCCGTCTCCTTCGACCTCGCCGATGCCAACGCCACCGCGGCGGCCGTCGCCGCGCTGCTCGAATCGGGCCCCATCCAGGTGCTGGTGAACAATGCCGGCGTGCACGACGACGCGGTGTTTCCCGGCATGAGCGCGGCGCAGTGGCAGCGCGTCATCGACATCTCGCTGAACGGCTTTTTCCGCCTCACCCAGCCGCTGACGCTGCCCATGATACGCACCCGCTGGGGGCGTATCGTCAACATCACCTCGGTGGCGGCCATCGCCGGCAACCGCGGGCAGGTGAACTATGCCGCGGCCAAGGGCGCGCTGCACGCCGCCACCAAATCGCTCGCCCTGGAAGTGGCCAGCCGCGGCGTCACGGTAAATGCCGTGGCGCCCGGCATCATCGCCACTGACATGAGCGCCGGCACCTTCGATGCCGATGCCGTCGCCCGCCTGGTGCCCATGAAGCGCGCCGGACGTGCGGAGGAAGTCGCCGACCTCGTGGGATTTCTCTGCTCCGAGCAGGCGGCCTACATCAGCGGGCAGGTCATTTC
>JAJZSR010000077.1 GCA_021849595.1 Pseudomonadota bacterium
GTGATCCATAACGAGGACGATTCTATCGAAGTCATTACTGCGCCTGCCAACGAGGCCTTCGCTGCTGTGGTGGATGCGCTCGCTAAGGCGGGGCTGAAGGCGGAGTTCGCCGAAATCACCATGAAGCCGGAGAACGAGATCGAGCTGGCCGGCGACGACGCCGTGAAGATGCAGAAGATCCTTGACGCCCTGGAAGGCCTGGACGATGTGCAAAATGTCTACAGCAACGCAATACTTCCGGAGTAGGCCGGCTTGCGCATACTGGGCGTCGATCCGGGCTTGCGCATCACCGGCTTCGGCCTGGTGGACAAGCAGGGCAGTCGCCTGGGCTATGTGGCCAGCGGCGTAATTAAATCGGGCGAAGGCGAGTTGCCGCAACGCCTCGGCGTCATCTTCGCCAGCCTGGGAGAAATCCTGAACGAGCATCGGCCGGACTGCGCTGCGGTGGAGAAAGTCTTCGTCAACGTCAATCCGCAGTCCACCCTGCTGCTCGGCCAGGCGCGCGGCGCTGCCATCAGCGCTTTGGTGGCGCATCGCCTGCCGGTAGCGGAATACACTGCGCTGCAGATCAAGCAGGCCGTGGTGGGCCAGGGCAAGGCGGCCAAGGAACAGGTGCAGGAGATGGTCAAGCGTCTGCTCGGTCTGCCCGCTGCCCCTGGTGCGGATGCCGCGGATGCGCTGGCGTGCGCGATCTGCCATGCCCATGGCGGGCTGGGCTTGGGCAGTCTGCCCACGGCGGGGCATCGCGTGCGCGGCGGGAGGTTGCTTTGATCGGGCGCATCGCCGGCACCCTGCTGGAAAAGCATCCCCCGCAGATTCTCGTCGACGTGAGCGGCGTGGGTTATGAAATCGACGTGCCCATGAGCACTTTTTTCCATCTTCCCGCGACGGGGGAGAAAGTCAACCTCTACACCCATCTTGCGGTGCGCGAGGACGCCCATCTGCTTTATGGCTTCGCCACCGAGGGCGAGCGGCGTTGTTTTCGGGAACTGCTCAAGGTTTCCGGCATCGGTGCCAAGACGGCGCTGGCGGTGCTCTCCGGCCTCAATCCCGATGATCTGGCTGCCGCGGTGGCGGCGCAGGAAACCGGTCGCTTGGTCAAGATACCCGGCATAGGCAAAAAGACCGCGGAGCGCCTCCTGCTGGAACTCAAAGGGCGGCTGGATTTCGTCGCCGCTCCGGTAGCGGCACCCATGGCGGCGGGCGACGATGTGCGCGATGCGCTGCTGGCCTTGGGCTATCAGCCGCGCGAGGCCGATGCCGCACTCAAGCAACTGCCCGCTGGGCTGTCCGTATCCGAGGCCCTGCGCCAGGCTTTGCGCCTGCTTGTGAAGGCCTGATTATTTTTACTTGGCATGATCGCGAAGGGGGCGCTGTCTCCCCCTGGCCGAAGCCGGCTTAGTTGAAACCGTTGTTTTCGCCGTATTTGGGCGGGCAGCCGGCCTGGCCCCAATGGCCTTCGCAGTATTGCCACAGGCAGCGCTGGCGGGCAAAGATTTGCGTGATTCCTGCATATTTTTCCTTGCACTGGGCGACTTCGGCCGCCAGATTGTTTTGCTGCGACGGCTGGGGCGCAGCCGCCGGCTTGGGCGCGGGCACACTTTGGGGCGGTGAGGCAGGCGGGGAAGCGGGCTTGGGCATGGGTACAATTGCCTGGCGCCTGTCCAGGTGCTCGCTATGGGGCCGGGATCGCTCTTTCTCTGTGACGGTTGCCGCAGGGACCGAAGTTGCCGGCGGCTCGGCGGGCACGGCTATGGGTTTGACGAGGGGCGGCGGCGTGATCACCGCCGGTGCCATGGCGGGAGCGGGGGGCACGACGTGCGGTTGGGTTGCCGGCGCGGGCGCTCTGGTCACCCACCAAAGCACCATGCCAGCCGCCAAAGCCGCGCCTGCGCCCCACACGAGGGCGCGCATGAAAGTCTTCTGGCGCGAAGCGCCCGAGACAGCCGGGGCGGATGCTTGCGCTCCCGGCTCTTCAGTCAGGATCAGAGGCGTGCCGCAACTGCGGCAGAAGCGTGCGCCTTTGTCGTTTGCCGTGCCGCAGACCGTGCAGACTCGTTTCACCGTCCTCTCCCTTTTCGGTTTTGCGCATTTTGTCGGCGGCCGAAGCGATGGGTCAAGGCCGAGCGGCAAGCGAGGGGTCAAAGATGCGCGGCCAGCCATTGCTCCAACATGACCAGTGTCCACACTACGCTGCCGTAGTAGGTGGGGTGGACTTCGGCATGCTGCCGGCGCAATTCGCTCAGATAAGCCGGCTTGATCCAGCCGCGTTCGCCCAGCGCGCTCAGGCTCTCGACCACCATGTCATGCAGCGGCGGGTGCTGCAGGGCCCAGAGGCCGAAGGGCAGGCCGAAGCCATGCTTGGTTTTGTGGATGATCTCGCGCGGCAGCAGATCATCGAGCGCCTTCTTGAAGAACCAGCGCAGCTTCAGGCCCTTGACCTTGTACTGCGGCGGCAGGCGGCCGGAAAAGGCAACCAGGTCGTCGTCGAGCAGGGGATAACGCACGGCGACGCCGGCTATTTCCGTCATGGCACCTACCTTGCGCAGGTCATTGTCCGCCAGGGTGAATTTGAGGTCCAGGTGCATCATGCGGTTGACCGCATGGTCCGAGCGCGTGCGCTGGTAGACCTCCCTGAGTGCAGCCAGCGGTGCACTTTCGTCCAGCTGGGCCAGGAATTCCGGCGTGAAGATCTGCGCCGCGCCGCTTTTGTGCAGGAAGTTGTAGGACTCCATGCGGTCGGGCAGGGGAGTCCTGGCCTGCTCCACGTAGCTTTTCAGCTTGCGCAGCGGAAAGCGGTGGGACACCCCGGGCAGGCGCGTTGCCGGCTCGATCAGGGCTGTGCGCAGCCAGCCGGGCAGACAGCCGTAAGCCTGAAAGATTTTCTGCTTGGCGTAGCGCGCGTTGCCGCCGAAGATTTCGTCGCCGCCGTCGCCCGCCAGCATGACGTCGTGGCCGGCGGATTTGCCCAGCCGGGCACAGAACAGACTGGGCACCGCAGACTCGTTGGCGAAAGGCTCATCGTAATCCTGCGCCAGCAGCGGCAAGGCCTCGACGATATCCCGCGGCTGCAGGTAATACTCGTGGGGTTGGCTATGGAAGCGCGCCGCCGCAATGCGGGCGTAGTGCATTTCGTCGAAGCCTTCGGCCGCGAAGCCGATGGAGAACGTATCCACTGCGCGCGCGCGCCGTTGGCTCATGATGCCGACGACCGTCGAGGAGTCTGTGCCACCGGAAAGGAAGGCCCCCGCGTCGTCGTTTCCCAGCGCACGTTCGACCGCCTGATCCAGCAGGGCGCGGAACTCGGTTCTGTATGAGGCGAAGTCGCGTCCGCGCTCGCCGGCGTAATCCAGGGCCCAATAGAAATCCCGTCGCATCCGTCCGTTTTCCCACAACAGATACTGGCCGGGCAGCAGCTTTTCCAGGCCGCGGTAGACAGTGCGCGGCGCCGGGACGGTGCGAAAGTAGAAATAATCGTACAGGGCTTGAGGGTCGATTTCCGCCTTCAGCTTGGGGTGGCGAGCCACGCTTTGCAGGTCGGCGCCGAAGGCGATGCCATCGTCCGTCGGCCCGACGCACAGGCGCTCCACGCCCATGCGGTCGATGGCGAGCAGCGCGCGCCGCCGCGCCGGTTCCAGTATGGCGACGCTGAAAGTGCCGCCGATATCCTTGAGGATGTCTGCACCCTTGGCGCGAAAGCCGGCCAGCAGCCAGCGCGCCGCGTCGGCCGCTCCCGCGGGCGTGCGCGGCCGCCCGTAAATGGCGGCGACACCCTCGGCGTCCTGGTGGATGGCGCAGTTCTGCAACGGATGACGCGCCGCCAAGGCCCATCCCGGGCCGCTGGCTTTGCTTTCCGGTACGTATTCTCTGGCCATGGCAGACAGCGCAGCCTGTGTGTCGGGAAGCTGTCCTAGCCAGCCGTAGATGCCTTGCGGGGTCATGGTGTCGGAGTCGGGAAATTGTTCGCGCCGATTTTATGGGTTCGTGCGGAAAAGTAGAACCGTAGGAGAGCCTCAGGCCCTCTCGGTCGAGCAGGCAACCTGGGCGGGTGGCAGGTAAAACCCGGCGGGCCATCGACGGGCCTATTTCGTTGGTGATACGTCGATCAGACACGAAAAAGGCTTATATTTGTTTGCCGTCAAAGCGCCGACTGGCCATAAATTTGCTTATTGGCGAGTAGCCGGAATTCGTGGGGAAGTGCTTGAAGGAATTTCTCGGCAAGGTCGCCAAGACCTTGCGCCATCATTACAAGGGCATGCAGCGCCGCCTGCGCAGCGCGTACTGGAATCTGACGTGGTCGCGGGCGGTGCGCCCCATCATCGTCGTGGGCTGCTCCCGTGCCGGCACGACCCTGGTGTACAAGACCCTGTCGGAGTCGCACGAGATCGGCAGCCTGCAGCGGGAGACGCATGATTTCTGGGTCGACCTGCATCCTCTGCAAGACAAGGACTGGGCAACCCATGGCCTGGGTGCGGCGGATGCCAGCGCCGCCGATCGCGATTACGTGGCGCGCTATTTCTACGCCCATACCGGGCGGCGGCGTTGGGTGGACAAGAACAACCAAAATGGCTTGTGCGTGCCCTATTTGCAGGCCTTGTTTCCGGATGCGGTGTTCGTCTACGTCAAGCGCAGCCCGGGCGACAATTTGAATTCCCTCATCGAGGGCTGGGGCAAACCAGAGGAGTTCGCCACCTGGTCGCACGAGCTTCCCGAAACGGTCGCCGTGGAAGGGGGACGCTACAATCAATGGTGCTTTTTCCTGGCCGAGGGCTGGCGCAATTACCTCCAGGCGTCCGTAGAAGAGGTGGCAGCGTTCCAGTACGAGGCCATCAACTATGCCATCCTGGACGCAAAAACCGCCGTTCCCGCCGGTCAGTGGGTGGAAGTGTTTTACGAGGATTTCCTGCGCGATCCGGTGCGCACGTTCCGAACCATATTCGAAGCCTGCGGCCTGACATTCGATCGCGGGCTGGAAAAGCATTGCAGCGAGGTGCTGGGCATTCCCTACAACGCCTTTTCGGAGATACGCCTGGATAAATGGAAAGAAGGGCGCAATCGCCAAAAGATAGAACGAATCTTACCGAAAGTGGCAAAGGTGGCTGCTGAGATGGGTTATCTCTGACCATGCAGGTCAGCGTCGTTATCCCTACGCTCAATCGCCTGCATTATCTGACCGAAGCCCTTGCCAGCCTTGTGGCACAGAGCAGCCGCGATTGGGAGGTGGTGGTGGTGGACGATGGCTCCGATCCACCTGTCGATCGTGAATGGATACGCAGCCAACTGGGCGAACGGGAATTTCGGCTGATTCGCCACCCTTCCCCCCGTGGCGTGGCAGCCGCGAAAAATGCCGGTGCCGCCGTTGCCAGCGGTGAACTCATCACCTTTCTGGATGACGATGACTGGTTGGAAGATACGGCTGTGGCCCGCATCCTGTCCATCTACCGTGCCTATCCTGAGCTGGCTTGTCTGTTTCTGGGTGTGCGCATGCATGGCGCTTATGCGGAAGGGGCGGGGCGCAACCAGGCGCGGGCCCTTAGTCGGCTGATGGCGGAGGTGGACGTAAGGGAGGCGCCGGAAGTTTTTTTTCTCGGCGACAGACTTCCCTGGGCTCTCCTGAAGAGGGTACCGATCGCGCTGCAACGGCCTGTAGTCAGGCGCGGCGTTTGGAATTTGCTCGGCGGCATGTATGAGGACGTGATCTTTTCCGAACCGGAATGGGCCATCAAGCTTGCCATGCTGGACGGGGTGGTGTTGGCCTTCACCAAGCAGCCTTTGACCGTATGGCGCACCGACGGACAGAATTTTGCCTCGCGCCCGGAACAGCGCGTGCGGCAAATGCGGCGAGGGATTCAAGCGCGGGGTCGCCTCAGAAAAGAACTCGCGATGCAGCGGACGACGCACAAAAGTATGCTGGCGGCAGCCAGACGCGATGTCGTCGACTGTTACCTTGATCTGATTTATGCGTACAGGATGGCCGGGGCGCGCAAAGCGGCTTTTTCCATGCTGACCCAAGGTATGCACCAGGCGCCCTCGATCCGCTATTTGCGCCAACTGGTCGCGCTTCTGCTCCCCGAGCAAGTGCTGGCCCTTTGGCGGCGTCGATGAAACTATGATTTTGGGCGTGCTGATGTCGTTGGCGGGAGTGTGGGGCCTGCTGCTGCTGGCTTATCGGCGGCCGCTGCGCGCGCGCTGGCGCGAGCCGGTGCTGAAGCAGCCGGTGCTGATACTGGAAGGCGATGATTGGGGCGCGGGGCCTTTGGTGCAGGCAGCGGCGTTGGAACGGTTGCGCCTGCTTTTGCTTCGGCATCGCGATGGCAGCGGCCAACCCGCGATCATGACCCTGGGGGTTGTCCTGGAGGTTGCCGATACCCAGGCCATGGCGCGACAGCCGGGAAGCTATGTCGGCATGGATCTGCACGCGCCTGAATATGCGCCGTTGCGTGCCGTCATGGAGGCGGGCAGCCGGGATGGCGTGTTCGCGTTGCAACTGCACGGGCAATGCCACTACTGGCCGAACAGTCTTATGACCGTGGCAGGGCGCCCGGAGGTGGCAGCCTGGCTTCATGGGCCGCCCCACCCGCGCACGGAAGACCTGCCATCGCCCTTGCAGTCACGCTGGACCGATGCCGGCCAACTGCCTTCGCGCGAGATTCCGGCATCCGAGGTGGCTCAAGCAGTTGCGCAGGAAGCGCGGCTCTATCGGGATCTCTTCGGGCAGGCGCCGCGGGTTGCCGTGCCCATGACTTTCGTCTGGAACGATGCCGTCGAGGCGGCCTGGGCCCGAGCGGGGGTGCGTTGCGTGGTGACACCTGGGCGGCGCTACACGCGGCGCGAGGCGGATGGTGCACCGGGCGGGGTGGATAAGGTGATAAGCAATGGACAACGCGCCCAGGGAGATATGGTCTATGTCGTGCGCGATTGCTATTTCGAGCCGGCGCTGGGGCATGCCGCAGGGCATTTGGCAGCGGCCGTGCTGCGCAAATGGCGGGAGCGCCGTCCTTGTCTGGTGGAGATGCATCGTTTCAATTTTCTCGACGATGCCGTGCTGGAAAGCCGCCTGCAGATCTTGGACCACGCCTTGCGCGAAGTGTCGGGTCTCTTGCCTAACCTGCGCTTTCTGGCGACGGAGGCATTGGCGGATGACATCGTGCGCCGGGACGCGGCGTGGATCGATCGGGCTTTCGCAGGCCGACTCAGGGCTTGGCTGGTGCGCATTCGCGAACTGCCGCGCTTTCGCAAGCTGTGCCTGTTGACGGGATTGGCGCTGCCTTTCGCTTTGTTGGAGCGGACCCTATGACGGTGCGCTTTTCCGTCATCATTCCCGCTTATAACGCGGCCGAAACCTTGGCACGCGCGCTCGACTCCGTGCTTGGCCAAAGTTACCCGGCCCACGAGATTCTGGTGGTGGACGACGCCTCGGCGGACGCTACGCCCGAGGTCGTCGCACGCTACGGCAAGCGCATCCGCTACCTGCGCCGGGAGCACAACGCGGGCGTCTCGGCGGCCCGCAACTACGGCGCACAGCAGGCGACGGGAAATTGGCTCGCCTTTCTCGATGCCGATGACTGGTACGCTGCGGATCGCCTGAAGCTGCATGCCGATTGGATCGCCCAGGATGGCACGCTGGATTTTCTCACCGGGGACTATGAATACCGCGATGCAGAGGGGACGTTGCTGGGGACGTCCATGGCGCAGCATGCCAGCGGCCGGGCTATGCTGGCGAAGGCGGCCGGGAGGGAAAGAGTGGTGATGGAAGGTGAGGAATTCGGGGCTTTCGTGGCGGATCATTTCGGCGATACGCATACCCTGAGCCTGCTGCGCCTCGCATTTCTCGAACTGGGGGGCTATCCGCTCGGATTCAAAGTGTGCGAGGACGTCCATCTGCTCACCCGGTTGGTGGCCAGAAGCCGA
This sequence comes from Pseudomonadota bacterium, assembly GCA_021849595.1. Taxonomy (GTDB): domain Bacteria; phylum Pseudomonadota; class Gammaproteobacteria; order Burkholderiales; family Thiobacillaceae; genus JAJXXS01. The sequence goes on from JAJZSR010000077.1 coordinate 7,912, forward strand.
CGCGCGGGGGTGATCTGCCGCCCGCTCGGAGTCTATGTGATCCATGGACACAGCGCGACGCGGCGCGATCCGGTAGCGGCGCAGCGCGAAAACGTGCGCACACTCACGCACTTGCTCAGGCTGTCTACGGACTTTCCGCCGGCGGTGCGGCGCGGGGTGCGCGAGCGCATGCGTCTGGGGCGCCTCAATCTGGGCTATGCGCTGAGCAAGCGGGGGCGGCGGGTCGAAGCGGTGCGCGCGGTGTTGCCAAGTCTTTATGAACAGCCTGGCTTAACCAGTCTAGGCGATGTGTTGCGAATGGTGCGATGAGAGCGCCCGAAAAACAGGCCTATCTGGTGATCAGTCAGTTGTTTCTCCCCACCAAGGGAGGCACGGCCGTCTGGGCCGCGGAAGTATACGGCAGGTTGGGTGACCGCGATACCCATATCATCACGGCCCGTGTTCCCGGCAGCGAGGCCGTCGATGCCGTGCATCCGAACACCGTGCACCGGCTGAATCTGGAAAGAATTTCCTGGCTGCGCCCGGAGTCGGCATGGATGTATGCAAAACTCCTGGGCATGGGATTGTGGTTGGGCGTGCGCAAGCGCTTTGCTGCCGTGCATGCCATACGCGTGCTGCCCGAAGGTTTCGCCGCCTGGGCCGTCGCGCGCCTGACGCGCCGTCCGCTGGTGATCTACGCACACGGGGAGGAATTGACGGGCTGGGGACGCGGTGGCAAATACCGCCTCATGGTCTTCCTGCTCAGGCGCGCGGATGCGGTCATTGCCAACAGCGACTTCACGCGCGACGTTCTGCTCGGCATGGGGGTGAACGAGGGCAGCATTCGGCTGATCTATCCGGGCGTGGACACCAGTCGCTTCCGCCCAGGCTTGCCTGTCGCCGACTTGCGAGCCCGCTTGAAGCTAGCCGAACGATCACTGCTGCTGCTGTCGGTCGGCAGGTTGCAGCGGCGCAAGGGATTCGATCAGGTCATCCGCGCGTTGCCGGCCCTCCTTGGCGAAGGATTGAACGTGTATTACGCCATCATAGGCATCGGCGAGGACGCCGCCTATCTGCGCGGACTTGCGGCCGAACTCGGGGTCGATGAGCGCGTGCACCTGCTGGGCCAAGTTCCGGCGGACGAACTGCCGCGCTGGTACAACGCCTGCGACGTTTTCGTCATGCCCAATCGCGACATCGAAGGTGACACCGAGGGTTTCGGCATGGTGTACATTGAAGCGGCTGCGTGCGGTAAGCCTGCCGTGGCGGGCCGCACCGGCGGAACGGGATCGGCTGTGCTGGACGAGGTAACGGGTTTGCGTGTAGATGGTACGCAGGTGAACGAGATTGCATCAGCGCTGCGCCGCTTGCTGGCCGACCTTGCGTTGCGGGACAGACTGGGGCAGGCGGGGCTGGCGCGCGTAAAGGGCGAACTGGCGTGGGAGCGCGTGGCACTGAAGACGGCGGCGCTTGGCGAGTTTGCTAGGTTGGGGAGGGACTGATGTTTTATCGTTATCGGGAGAGATTGCGTTGCCCACGGCTCGATCCAACCTGTCATGGTGCATATGGCATGGTGCTGCTGCACACCGTTGACGTGTCGGCCATGTCTTATTAAGCGGAGAGGGTGCCTGAGGTGCAGGCAGAGAAGAACGGAAGGGCCCATGTGCAGGTCGAAGCCGAAGTCCGCGCTTCGACGCCTTGGAGAATTATGCAAAGATGAAGCATGTGCATGGCAGTGCCGGATTTTCGGGTTTTGCCCGCGGTGGCGTAAGCCGGGATTTCATCCAGCACGGGCGCATCAGATTTGTCCACTTTATCGAATCCTGTCGTTTCGATGGCGGTGTCTATGCCAACCTGGCGCGCAGGGCAATTGAATCGCTATGATCGGGAGACTGCGATGAAACACATGCGTATGGCCGTCATTGCCCTGGCGCTGCTGCCGGGGCTGCAACCTCAGGCCCAGGCAGGCGTTTACAAGGCACCTCTGGAAAATGTCATGCTCCTGCCCCAGTATTGCTGGTCGCAGTACGACAATAAATTCCAGGGCCCTCAATACGGTTTTAATCGTCCGTTATGCGGCCCAGGGATGAACCATTATTGTCCGGGGTTGCTTTTCTATCAGAAGGCCCAATTAGAAACAAATCCTGGTAAACGAGCACAGCTTTTAAAGCGTGCATTGGGCGCTATTGAGTACACACTAAAGTGGATGCAGGGTTACCCGAACTGCCCGATCCGTGGTGATGTCCTGCAAATGCAAAACCAGGTGCGCATGGGACTGGGCATGCCGCCCCTGCTGAACGAGACGCCGCCGCCTGCACCCCAGGTTGCCCCGGATGCCCCTGACACGGGGACCGCGCAAGGCAATGTGCCGACACCTGGCGGTGCTGCCGCCCAAGGCAATGGGCAGGGAGCATCGGCGGCGGGCGACCAGCTTTATCCGCCGCCCAAAATTCCGCCGCGCGATGATTCCAAAATAGGCATGCCGGGTGACCCCTACTGCCGCTTTTGCCCGGATTGATTTCTCAGGCCTGCGCGCTTTCCGTCTGGGGCTCGATTGCATCGTCACCACCCGTCGGCAGGCCGTCGGCTTTGAGCCAGTTCTGCAGGATCCGCCAGAGGCGTTCGACGACGTCGGGATGTTCAGCCGCCACATCGTGTGAGCAGGCGGGATCCTTTTCAAGGTCGAACAGCAGTACGCGATGCCCTGACCGCGTGGGTTGACATACGAGCTTCCACGGGCCGATTCTGAGCATACGGTCCTTGGCGGCAAGAATCACCTGACGGTATTCCTCCTTGAGAGCGAGGGTGCCGCTGGCAAGATCGGGGACGTCCATCAACTCCAGCAGGTCAGGGTAGCGCAGATGCTCAGGCGCTTGCCCCGGCATGGCCGTCAGCCACAACCCGGTTTCGTTGTAGGCGGGAAGGTCAAGATCCAGGCTGGGGTTGGAAAGCAGGGGCACCAGGGACGTGCCCTCCACCTTGTCTGGGTGCGACGCCCCCGCCAGTTCGGCCAGGGTGGGGGCGAGATCGATGCTGCGCACCACTTGGTCGACCCGGCCGCAGCCCCCCCGGCGTGGGTCGCGCAGGATGAGGGGGACGCGCGGGCTGGCTTCTCCCACGGCCGAGTTGCCCTGCCCCCAGGTGTCATGTTCGAAGAACTCCATGCCATGGTCGGAATAGATCGCCAGGATGGTGTTGTCTGCCAACCCTGATCTCTCAAGCTGCTCCAGCATGAGGCCGACCTCGTGGTCGAATTGGGCCGCGCAGCCGTCGTACAGGTGCAGGATTTGCTCCAGATCGAACTCCTCGCGCGGTTCCCCTTGGCGCCGCAGTACGTCCATGGGATCGGTGAGCCGCGCCATGGCGAATTTCGATTCCCCGGCATAAGCCGGATCGGCATAACGCGTGTACCACGGCCACTCTGAGGCGAACGGCGGATGTGTCGTGGAGTAGAAGACGTTCAGCAGAAAGGGCTCGCTGCTCTCCCCGAGGCGCGCGGCCAGGCGGCGCGCGCGCGGGCCGAGCTGTTCGGTAAGCGGCACGCCGCCCTGGTAATAGATTTCCGGAAGAAACAGGCGCCCGGCACGGTTGTGCAGAAACAGCGACAGGAACAGGCGCAAATCCTTGGGACCCTGGCGGATAAGGTACTTCAGGTTCCACTGGTCTTCGGGGACGTCCAGCAGATCGAAACCGAAATCCAGTTTGCCCAGGTCGGCACCGCACCAATCGGAGATGGCGGCGCTGCGATAGCCCAGGGAACCCAGCCAGCCCGGCAGCGCGTTTAGGGGGCGGTTGGCATCGTCATCGCTCACGAAATTGTCGCGTATGCCATGCGACGTAGGCCATTGCCCCGTAAAGATGGACGCCAGACTCGGCGCCGTGCGGGCGCATGGGACATAGCACTGGCTGAACCAAGTGCCCTGTCGCGCCAGTTTATCCAGATGCGGGGTCAGCCCGCGCCCCAAAATGTCGGCGCGCAGCGTATCGGAACCGAGCATGATGATGTTGGGATGCTTTCGGGCCGGCAACGAGGCAGTATTAGCCG
>JAJZSR010000078.1:0-1226 GCA_021849595.1 Pseudomonadota bacterium
GTCGATGAAGACGATGTTGCGGCCGGGATCCTGCGCCAGCTCCTTGAGCACGGCTTTCAGGCGCTCCTCGAATTCGCCGCGATATTTGGCCCCTGCCAGAAGGCCCGCCATGTCCAGCACCAGGACTTTCTTGTCCTTGAGGGTGTCAGGCACTTCGTCGTTGATGATGCGCTGCGCCAGGCCTTCGACGATGGCGGTCTTGCCCACGCCGGGCTCGCCGATCAGCACCGGATTGTTCTTGGTGCGGCGCTGCAGGATCTGGATGGCGCGGCGGATTTCGTCGTCGCGGCCGATGACCGGATCGAGCTTGCCCTGCTGGGCACGCTCGGTGAGATCGAGGGTGTACTTCTTCAGCGCTTCGCGGCTGGCTTCGGCTTCGGGATTCTGCACGGTTTCTCCTCCACGCACGGCGTTGATGGCGGCTTCCAGAATGGCACGATTGGCGCCCGCCTGCTTCAGCAGACGGCCGACCTCGCCCTTGTCCTCCAAGGCGGCGAGCAGCAGCAACTCGGAAGCGATATAGGCATCGCCGCGCTTTTGCGCTTCCTTATCCGCGAGGTTGAGCAGAGCCGTGGAATCGCGCGAGAACTGCACGTCACCGCCGTGGCCCTCCACTTTGGGCAGGCGTGCCAAGGCTAGCTCCAACCCATTCTTGATCTGCGGCGCGTTGACGCCGGCGCGCGTCAGTATGCTGGCCGCCGAGCCATCGGTCTGGCCCACGAGGGCGGCGAGCAGATGCAAAGGCTCGATGAATTGATGGTCGTGCCCCACGGCCAGGCTCTGGGCGTCGGAGAGCACCTGCTGGAAGGCGCTGGTGAGTTTGTCGAAACGCATGGGTCTTCCCTTCAAAACATTACCGTTTATGTGGGGAAGAGGCCGGTTATTTCAAGACAAGACCGTCATCAAAATGGATAACCCAGGGTGACTGCCAGATAATTGTTCCAATAGCCCGTCCCGCCGCCGCTCACCGAAGCCACGTTGGAACGCCCCAGGTGCGCGCTCAGGCGGCCGTTGCCCGGTAGCCTGCCCTGCAGCGTCAGTTCCAGGGCATAGGTGCCCGCGCTCGTACCGTCCGCCGTCTGGCTGCCCAGCCCGGCCTGCGCGCGCAAGCGCCAGTCGGCAGCCAGCCGATGGATGGCGATGAGGCTGAGCTGGGCCTCGTCATAATGCGCGGGGTTGAAATAGCCCAGTCCGCCGCCCGGCATGGTGCTGCGAAACACGCGGCC
>JAJZSR010000078.1:1236-11801 GCA_021849595.1 Pseudomonadota bacterium
GCCATAGAACTCGGCGCCCAGGGCCGAGGCGGTGCCGGGGAGATCGTAAGGACTCAGGATCACGCGCAGCACGCCGCCGTCGCGCCGGTTGCCGTCGCTGAAATTCTGATGATAGGCCGCCGGCAGCACATACCAGTGCGCGCCCGGGCGCAGGCTCACGCCTAGGGTATAAGTATCGTAGAGCACATGCCTATCCAGCGCGGCGGGCGTATAAATGGGCGCGCGTTCGGCCGAGGCATTCAGCCCGAAGCGGTCCGTGGGCCGGTATTCCCAGCCCGCCCGCCCCTGCAAAAAACTCCACCCGCCGCGTTGGCCTGCACCCAGGCGCAGGCCCAGCCGCTGATCCCGGCCGATGCGCGCTTCCAGTCCGCCGTCCAGGTCGTTGACCTTGGCCGCCTGCGCGCCGTCGTTCACCCAGATGGCATGGGCCGCCAGTTTCCACACCGGGAACCAGCCGCCCCCCGGCGTGCCGGGCAGGCTCGCGCCCGCGCCGTACGCCCAGGTGGTGAGATTGTCGCTGTCGTGCTGATAGGAGAAATCGCCCTGCACGCGTTTGCCGACGGCATAGTCCGCGTCCGCCCGTAGGCGCGCGTATTCCTCGCCCAGACGGCCCTGCGCCGGCACGGCGCCCATAGCCGCAAGGTAGGGCACGCTTAAATCCTGCCAGCCCAGGGCACGCTGGGCCTTGAGCGTTTCCAGCGTCGGTTCCAGGCGGCCCGGCGCAAACCCCTGGACCATCGCCAGAGCGCGACGCGGATAATCCAGCGCATTGTCGGCCTGGGCCAGGCCGGTCGCCGCCGCTTCCCGGTCGGTCGCCGTTTGCGCCAGGGGCAAGGCCGCAGCGAAGCTTTCCCGCGCATCGGCATAGCTGCCGAGCCAAAGCTGCGCGCGCCCAAGGCCGACCAGCGCGACGAAGCGTGCCGCACGATCCGCGCCGGCCCGCGCGAGCGCAACCGCAAAATGTGCGCGGGCCGATTGAGGCTGCCCGGCCACCAAGGCCGCGCGGCCGGCGCGGATGTCCGCTGCGGCCGTGTCGCCGGCATGACAAACCGGTGCCGCCAGGGCAAGCATCAAGGCGATAAATATCCGCCTCATTTGGTGCCCCAGCTTTTGCGCAGATTGGCCAGCTCGCTCACATAGCCCATCACGGAAGACGGCGACATGACCAATTGGCCGAACAGCATATAGGCAAGAAAGCCGCCCAGATTGCGGCGCACGCTGAGCTCGCGGCTCTTGAACATGCGCCTTTGCACGCTCAGCATGAGCAGATTGTTGAACAGGCCGAGCGGCAGCACGATGAGCGTCATCGGCCCCGCGATCCAGTAATGGCCGAACAGCGCGGCGATCAGCCCCGGCACGAAAAAGAACAGATAGCAGGCGTCGATGAAGGGATAGAGCAGATTGAAATAAAAGAACGTGAGGTTGAGCCGGGGCTTGAGCAGAACCTTCGGATGGCGCTTGAAGGCCTCGATGAGCCCCCGCGCCCAGCGCTTGCGCTGATGGTAATAGTTGCGGAAGGTGTTCGGCACGCGCGTGAAGACCACGGCGTTCTCCGCATAGCCGACGCGATGCCCCTGGGCCAGGAGCGCCCAGGTCAAGACGATGTCCTCGCCCACGCGCTCGGGCCAGCCGCCCGCTTCGCGCAACGCCGTGCGGGTGTACAGGGAAAACGCGCCCTGCGCCACCAATGTGCCCTGGTAGAGGCTCTGCACGCGCTTGACCACGGCGATGCCGTGGAAGTAATCCCACTCCTGCACGGCGGTGAGCCAATTGTCGCGCGAGTTGCGCACGTGGATGGCGCCCGCCACCGCGACCGTGCCGGGCGGGTCGGCAAGATAGCGCGCAACGATGTGCTTGAGCGCATCGCGGTACAGAAAGGTATCGGCGTCGATGGTGACAATCAGCTCATGGCCGGCCTGGGCTAGGCCGGCATTGAGGGCCCGCGCCTTGCCGCCGTTCTTTTCCATGGACAGGATGCGCAGCGCCGACATGTCCAGCGAGCGCGCCACCTCCACCGTGCGATCGCGCGAACCGTCGTCGATGAGGATGATTTCGACGCTGCCCGGATAAGCCTGCGCCGCGATCGAGCGCAAGGTTTCGGCGATGGTCGCCTCTTCGTTGTAGGCGGCGACCAGAACGGTCAGCGGCGGCCAATCCTGCCCGGGCATGGCTGGCGGCGGCCGTCGGTCCAGGAGCAGGCTGGCCACGATGAAGGCGAAGACATAACCGGGCAGGACGGCGATGCCGGTGATGATAAGGACCGCCAGCCATGGCGGCACCAGGCGGGCGAGGTCGTGGATCCACGGCAGGGCCAGGTGCAAGCTGAACATCATCCAGGCCAGGGCGGCCCCGTGGGCAATGCCCAGCTTGATCGGTACGGCCAGATAAAAGCGTGTGTTCTTGTTTTTCATATCGATCCGCCCTCGCAAGGAGGGCGGGAGATGCTGGATTCAGACAGAAGCGGGCCGCCTTCCCTTGCGCGACCCCAGCAGGCTCAGCAGCGCCAAGCCGGTCAGCAGCAGCCATGCTTCCGCCGGCTCGGGCACCGGGCTCACCGCGGTATAGAAGTTGTCCGCGGAAACCGCTTGCCAGGTCGGGTTGTCCCGCGACCACCATTCGAGCGAGAGCACTCCGGCCTGCAGGTGGTTGTAGCCGGTCATGCTGTAGCCGTAGACGCCCTGGCCGAGCTGCAGATTGCTGCTGTAGCTGACGACGTCGGGCGGCGCTTCGCCGTCGCGGGAGACGGACAGGCTCGACCCGTCGGCGCCCTGCAGGGTGAAGGTGAAGCCGTCGTCCACCAGCACGCCGAGGTTCCACTCGCCGCTGTAGGGTATGTAGAGATAGCCGTTGAACCGGCCGACGAAATTGTCCTGGTAGCTGCTGTCCGGGCTGCCGGCGAACACCGGAGCGAGCGGACGGGTTCCGTAAATATCGCCCCACACCACGTTCGTACCGTTCACGTTCCATACCGTGGTATTGAAATCCGCGTTGGCGAAGTTGATCTGGCCGACCACCCCCTGATAGGTGTTCCACAGACCGGCGTTGACTGCCTGCGGATCGGCGGGATTCGCGCCGCTGAACTGGGCCAGCGCCTGGTCGGCGCGGGCCAGATCGATGACGCCGGGATTGGGATCCTGGTAGTTGGGCCAGTTCATGTTGACCTGCACCCAGTCGCTGTTCACGCCGTGGCTGCCGGTCACCGGCCCGGCCATCCAGGGCGCGAGGCCGGCGGCGAAAATCGGGCCGGCCAGCCCCCCGGACAGCACGGCGGCCAGCGGCCGAAGGACTCGGTTGATGTTCATTGCGGCTCTCCTTTTCGCTTTTCGTTAGGCAGGTTTTGTGCTGGTTCAAGCACATCGCTTCTTAAGCGCTGCACCGCTTGCAAGCTTCGCGCCAGGCGGCGCGCCGGAGCATGCCCATATTTCGCGCCGCCGCAGTGGCATACAATGGCGGGCTGCCGTTGTTTATTCATCCCTTCCGACGACTTCGCAACATGTCCCACAGCAGCTCCGCCACCCCCATTCAGCGCCTCGCCCATGACGACGCTGCCCGCGCCCTGGAAGAGGACGTGGGCAGCGGCGATCTGACCGCCGCCCTCATTCCCGCCGCAACCCGCGCGCGCGCCACCCTGCTGTGCCGCGAGAACGCCGTGCTGTGCGGCATCCCCTGGTTCGAGGCGGTATTGCGCCGTCTCGATCCCCAGGCGGCGCTGCGCTGGCTGGTGCCCGAAGGCGCCCCAACCCACGCCAACCAGGTGCTTTGCGAACTGGAGGGCAACGCCCGCGCCCTGCTCACCGGCGAGCGCACCGCGCTCAATTTCCTGCAACTGCTCTCAGGGGTGGCGACCGAGACGCGCCGCTACGTGGACGCCGTGGCCGGTACATCGGCGCGCATCTACGACACGCGCAAGACTCTGCCGGGTCTGCGCGGGGCGCAGAAATACGCGATCACGGTGGGCGGCGGCATGAACCACCGCATGGGGCTGTATGACGCCGTGCTCATCAAGGAAAACCACCTCGCCGCCGCCGGCGGCATCGCCCATGCCCTGGCCGCCGCCCAGGCGCTCAAGCCCGGCGTGCTCGTACAGATCGAAGTGGAAAACCTCAATCAACTGCAGGCGGCCCTGCAGGCGGGCGCGGGGCTGGTGCTGCTGGACAACTTCGACCTCGCTACCCTCAAGGCCGCCGTCAAGATCACCGCCGGGCGGGCGGTGCTGGAAGCCTCGGGCAACATCTCGCTCAGCAACGTGCGCGAGGTGGCGGAAACAGGCGTGGACCGCATTTCCGTCGGCGCCCTGACCAAGCACGTGCGCGCCGTGGATTTGTCGCTGCGCTTAGCCTGAGGGCTGGCCCGGGCTACGCCTCGCGCCAGATGACGGCGGCCATGCGCCCGGTGGCGCCGTCGCGCCGGTAGGAGTAGAAGCGCGCGGCATCGGCGAAGGTGCACAACCCGCCGCCGTACACTCGCGTCACGCCCGCGCGTGCCAGGCGCAGGCGCGCGAGCCGGTAGATATCAGCGCGCCATTTGCCCGGCAGGGCGTCGGGCACGAAGGCCTGCGCACAGGCGGGCAAATCCTTTACGAAGGCCGCGCGCACCTCTTCGCCAACCTGAAAGGCCTGCGGCCCGATGGCCGCGCCCAGCCAGGCCAGGAGTTCCTGCGGCGGCGCGCCCATGGCAGCGACGGCGGCTTCCAGCACGCCGCCTGCCAGGCCGCGCCAACCGGCATGGGCCGCCGCCACTACGCTGCCTCTGAGATCGCACAGCAGCACCGGCAGGCAGTCGGCCGTGAGCACGGCGCACACGACGTTGCTCAGCCGCGCCACCGAGGCATCGGCGCTGCGCGAGGCGGCGGGATCGTCCGCGCGGCATACCGCATAGCCGTGCACCTGGGTGAGCCAGCGGGGCTCGGCGGGCAGATGTGTGCGCAGGCGCGCGCGGTTTCGCGCCACCGCGGTAGGGTCGTCCCCCGTGTGGTCGCCCAGATTGAGGCCGGCGTAAGGCCCGGTACTGACGCCCCCCGCTCGCGTGGTCATGAAGGCTTGCACATGCCGTGGCGCCGGCCAGTCGGGGATCAGCGGTTCCATGGTCACTCCGCGTGTGCGTAGAGCTTGAGGTAATCGGCCCGGGCCATGGGCTCCAGCGCCGCGACCGCCAGCACCTCGTCCAGATGGGCCGGCGTGGACACGCCCACCAGGCTGGTGCCCAGGCCGGGCGTGGAGCGGTTGAATTGCAGCGCGCGCTGGGCAGGATTGGGCAAGGCCGCCAACGCCTGCGCCACAGCCTCCGCACTTTGCGCCGCCAGATGTCCCTTGAGCAGGCTATGGCTGGCCATGACATAGATTTTGAGCTGATGGGCGGCCTGTATGCTGGAAGCCACGTTGCCCTGCCCGGTAGCCTGGGAAAAGCGCGTGTAGCCTTCCGGCATGGCCTGGTTGAAGGGCATCTGGGCGACGCGGAAATGATGCTGCGCCTGCGCGCCGCCCAGCTCGCGCGCAGCCTTTTCCGCCAGGCCCAGCAGCGAAGTGAAGGATTGGAACAGCGCATCGTCCGTGGCCGCGCGCAGCCCATGAAAGGTGGCGATGCCGTAGCAGGCGATGCGCTCCTCCTGCACTGCCCGTTCCAGCATCACGAACACGTGCAGCAGGCGCCGGTTGAGCTCTTCTTTGCCGAGGCGCGGGATATGCACCTCGGGTTGATCGATGAGGAAGGCATCCAAGGTGGCCAGTCCCAGCGCCTTGCGGCATAGCTCGATCTGCTGATCGATATAGGCCGGCGCGAGCAGGTGCGCCTGGGTGAGATCATCCGCCGTGCCCAAGCCGGGTTCCACCACATGCTGCCGGAACCAGGCGGGGAAATCTTCCGGCGGGCCGTCCTCGAAAGTGAGAAAGCCGCCCTTGGCCACGACAAACAACCCTTCGCGCGCCACGCCGCCGGCGAAAGCGCGGCGCAGGCCCTCGCCCAGCGCGCGCGCGGAGCGGCCGTAACGGTAATGCGCCGCGGTGTCGAAGACGTTGATGCCGGCCAGCGCCGCCCGCTCGGTGATGGCGGCATAGGCGGCATCGACCTCGTCACCGGCCGCGCCCGGAAAACTGCCCAAGCCCAGGGAGGACAGCTTGTAATGCAAATTGAGAAAGTCGCTGTAATGGGCGGCGGGAAAATTCGCGCCTTGGCGCTCCATGTAGCGCCTGGTGCCCAGGGTGGTGGCGCGGCCGGGAACGAGCGTGCTCATCCGTGTCGAAAATATGGATGCTCGGCCACCGCGCGCGCGAGTTGCACGATTTCCGGGCGGGGCGCCGCCAGCGGCGGATCGGCGTCCAGGCGGCTCATAAAAAACTGCGCAAAGTGCGCCTCGTCCTCATCCAAATCCCAGCCGCTCTCCCGCAACGCCGCGGCGCCGGCCGCCGGCAGCGCGGCCGGCAGCTCGCGGCCCGAGAGCAGCCCCCACAGGCCGGTCCAGGCGCGCGCCACGACCAGGGGATGATAGCCGCCCCCGCCCGTCGCCAGCAAACGCGCGCTGCCGTCGGCATGGCGCGGGGCATCGCGCAGGACATCCGCGCACACGGCGAGCCAACCCTGGGTGGTGAGCGCGAGCTTGCCCAGGGGGTCGTAGCCGATGGCGTCCGTGCCGGCGAGCAGAAAAACGGCCTCCGGGCGGAATTTGCCCAGCACGCGCGGAAAAGCCTCCTGCCACACCAGGCGGTATTCCGCATCCGTGGTGCCGCGCGGCAGCGGCAGATTGAGGCTGGTGTAGGCCGCCTGTGGGGCGCTGTCCCGAAAGCGTCCGCCGCGATACGGATAGGCGTAGGCCGTGTCCATGTGCAGCGACAGGGTAAAGACATCGGGGTCGTCGAGGAAAGCCTCCTCCACGCCGTCTCCGTGATGGGCGTCGATGTCCACGTAGAGCACACGCAGGCCCGCGCGCTTCAGGCGCAGGATGCCCAGTACCGGGTCGTTGAAGAAGCAGAAGCCCTGGGCGCGATCGGCGCGCGCGTGATGCATGCCGCCCGCCGGATTAAAGCCGATGCGCCCTTCCAATACCGCTTCCGCGGCCTGGATGGAAGCGCCCGCGGCGGTCGCCGGGGTGGTGAAGAATTGGGCAAAGTATGGGTTTTCCAGCGTGCCCAGGGCATGGCGCGCGCGCGTGGACGGTGCCACCCGCCCGAGCGCCTCGGCGCGTTTGAAGGCGTTCACATACTCGGCGGTATGAAACCATTGCAGTTCGGCATCGGCAGCCTTGCGCGCGGTCACGAATTCTTCCGGACGCAGCGCGTCATAGGCGGCGATGAGGTCTTGCGTGAGGGACACGCGCGGGATGGCGAGCGGATGGTTGCTGCCGTACATGGGCCGCCGATAGCGCGCGGCGGCGATGAAGCAGGCGCGGTTCATCGGCGCAGGCGCAGGGTGAAGGATTTCATAGACGCCCTTCCCGCTCGCAGCGGGACTTGATGAACAGATGCAGGTGGCGGAGAGTACGCACCGCCATGCGAGCCGGCCGGGCCGGCAGGGCATCCGCCCGCCCGGAATCCAGGCAGTTGCGGTAATAGACCAGTTCGCGGCAGTTGTCGCGTATGGTGTTCCAGGTGGGATCGCCTTTCACCAGCACCTTCCAGAGCGCAAGCAAGTCGTCCGTAGCCGGCACCGTCTTGTCGGTCGCGGCACACAGATAGCCGGCGATCATGCGTCGGGTAAGCGCCTGAGCGGCGTCCACCACGACGCCCGGCGGAGGCTCCGCGCCGTCGCCCAGGCTGGATTCGAGCACGCGAATTTCCGCATCGACATCGGCAAGCAAGGCGGCCAGATCGGTTTGGGGCATGGGCGGGAACTTGAACCTATAATTTCATTCCACCGTGCAGCATGTCGGCGTGCACTAAATACCCGACCATCTTACTCGACCTTTTTCCGGGGCATGGAAGACACATGAAAAAACTCATCAAGCTGCTCAAGTTCAACAATCTGCAGTACAACCCCAACCGCGATCCCCAGGTGTACCGCCGCCTGCCCAACGAGCCTTTCCGCATCCAAGCCTGGCTGGAGGGCAGCGGCGTCGCGGCCTGCAAGATCACCGACGCAGCCGGCGAGGTGCTGGGGGAGGCGAACGTGAATCTGCCCGGTGTCTACGATCAGGAAGTGCGCTTCTCCACCCCGGGCGTGCGGGTGGTGACGCTGAGCATCAGCGCGAGCGGGGAAAGCGCCAGCGAAAACCTGCGCCTGGACGTGCTGGACCACGCCTGGGTGGGCTAACCGGCCGAGTCTTCCTCCCAGCCACCGCCCCGTCTTACCTCAACCCGCCGCCTGCACCGGGATCGCGTTACGCTGATCGACGATGCGGTTTTTGGCGTCCACGTAAACCAGCTTGGGCTGGTAGCGCGCCAGTTCCAGTTCGCTGTACTGGGCGTAGCTGGCGATGATGACGAGATCGCCCGGCGCGGCCTTGTGAGCTGCGGCACCGTTGACCGAAATAAGCCCGGAGCCGCGCTGCGCGGCGATGGCATAGGTGGTGAAACGCGCACCGTTGTTGATGTTGTAGATCTGGATCTGCTCGTACTCACGGATGTCGGCCGCCTCGAGTAAATCCAGATCGATGGCGCAGGAGCCTTCGTAATGCAGCTCCGCGTGGGTCACCCGCACGCGGTGCAGCTTGGATTTCAACATGGTTCGAGTCATGGCATGCCATCGGGACTTGCGGCGCCGCAGGCGCCCAAGCCAATAATTATAAAGGATCAGCGGGGCGCGGCTTCCAGATTGTCGATGAGGCGCGTGCCGCCCAGCCATGCGGCCGCCAGGACGACGAACTCGCCGCCCTCCGCCCGCGCCGAGGCCAGTGTGCCGGCCTCGCGCACGGCCACGTAATCCACCCTCCAACCTGCGTCCGTCAAGGCCTGCGCGGCGTCCTTTTCCAGGCGCGGAAAATCCCGCTCGCCGACGCGTAGACGCTCCGCCGCGGCTGCAAGCGTGCGGTACAGGCGCGGCGCCTCGGCGCGTTCGGCGGCCCCCAGATAGCCGTTGCGCGAGGACAGCGCCAGCCCGTCGTCGGCGCGCACCGTGTCCACGCCGACGATGGCGACGGGCAGCGCGAACTGTGCTGCCATGTCACGCACCAGGGCCAGTTGCTGATAATCCTTCTTGCCGAACAGCGCCGTCTGCGGCCGCACCAGGTTGAACAGTTTCAACACCACGGTCAACACGCCGCGGAAATGCCCCGGCCGATGCGCGCCGCACAGCTCCTCGGCCAGCGGCGGCGGCGCCACGAAGCAGGTCTGCACGCGCGGATACATGTCCGCCGCGGCGGGCGCGAACAGGGCGTCGCAGCCAGCACCAACGAGCTTGGCGCAGTCGCTCTCCCAAGTGCGCGGATAGCGTTCGTAATCCTCGCCAGGGCCGAACTGCAGGGGATTGACGAATATGCTGGCGACCACCGCGGGGGCATGCCGGCGCGCCTCTTCGACTAAGCGCAGATGCCCCTCATGCAGATTGCCCATAGTGGGCACCAAGGCCACCGCGCCCTGCGCATCGCGCCAGGCACGCAGCTCGGCCGGGGTGCGCAGCACCTGCATCATGTCGTGCCGGCGAGGCCCAAGCGCCATTCAGGCCAAAGTGTGGCCGGCATCGGGGAACTCGCCGGCTTTCACTTGGCGCACGTATTCGGCCACCGCCGCACGCAGGTCACCGCCCTGGACCAGGAAGTTCTTGGCGAACCGCGGCGGCTGGGCATACAGCCCCAGGGCATCGTAGAGCACCAGCACCTGGCCGTCGCAGCCGGGGCCCGCGCCTATGCCTATGGTAGGGATAGTCAGCGCGCGGCTGATTTCGGCGGCCAGCGCCGCAGGCATGGCTTCCAGCACCACGAGGCCGGCGCCGGCCTCCTCCAGCATGCGGGCGTCCTCCAGCAGTTGACGCGCGCCCGCCTCGTCGCGCCCCTGCACGCGATAGCCGCCCAATTGATGCACCGACTGGGGCAGCAGGCCCAGGTGGGCACATACGGGGATGCCACGCTGCACCAGAAATGCCACGGTCTCCGCCATCACCGCACCGCCTTCCAGCTTGACCATGTGTGCGCCCGCGGCCATCAGGCGCGCGGCCGAGCGGTAGGCCTGGGGCGGCGAAACCTGATAGCTGGCGAAGGGCAGATCGGCCACCAGCAAGGCGCGGGTCAAGCCGCGCGCCACGCAGGCGGTGTGATAAACCATGTCCTCCAGGGTTACCGCCAGGGTGGAGTCGCGGCCCTGCACTACCATGCCCAGCGAATCCCCCACCAGAGCGACATCCACGCCGGCACCGTCCAGCATGCGGGCAAAGCTGGCGTCGTAGCAGGTCAGCGCGGCAATCTTCTCCCCGGCGGCCTTCATGGCCTGCAAGCTGTGCAGGGTATGGCGGTTCATGCGCTCCCCTTGCTGAAGAATTCGCGCGCGCCGCGCATCTTGTCCATGCGCTCCAGCAGCAACTCGAAATCTTCCGTTTGCGTCACGAAGTTGAGGTTTTCGCTGTTCACCATGAGCACCGGCGCGGCCTCGTAATGGTGGAAGAATTCGCTGTAGAGCGCCGCGAGCCGGCGCAGATAATCGGCG
>JAJZSR010000079.1 GCA_021849595.1 Pseudomonadota bacterium
CCACCGACCAGTCTTGGCCCATCCAGGGGGTGGGTTCGGCTTCCACCCCCGCGGTGTTGTGCTGGTCGGAGCCGCAGTAGCGCTGCGCATCGCTGTTGAAAATCTCCGCGTAGCGTCCGGCCCGGGGCACGCCGGCGCGAAAGCCCGTGCGCAATACGGGGGTGAAATTGAGCAGCACGACCACAAAATTGCCTGCCCGGTCACGCCGAATATAGGAGAGGATGGACTGCTCGGCGTCGTTGCAATCCAGCCATTGGAAGCCGGCGGGATCGAAATCCAGATCGTGCAGCGCCGGCTCGCTGCGGTACAAGCGGTTGAGATCGCCCGTCAGGCGCATCATGGCCGCGTGCCAGTCGATGCTGCATTGGCTCCACTCAAGTTCCCAACCGGACTGCCATTCTTTCCCCTGGGCGAATTCGTTGCCCATGAAATTGAGTTTTTTCCCGGGCGTGGTCATTTGATAGGTGTAAAGCAGGCGCAGGTTGGCGAATTTCTGCCAGGCATCGCCGGGCATCTTGGAGAGCATGGAGCCTTTGCCGTGCACGACCTCGTCGTGGGAAAAGGGCAGCACGAAATTTTCCGTATAGGCGTAAAGCTGTCCGAAGGTGAGCAGATTGTGGTGCCAGCGCCTATGCACCGGATCGTGCAGCATGTAGCGCAAGGTGTCGTTCATCCAGCCCATGTTCCATTTGACGGAGAAACCCAGTCCGCCCAGATAGGCCGGGCGCGATACCATGGGCCAGGCGGTGGATTCCTCGGCAAAGGTGAGCGCGCCAGGAAAGCGTCCGTGCACCATGATATTCAACTCGCGCAGGAAGTCGATGGCTTCGAGGTTTTCCCGCCCGCCGTATTTGTTCGGCAGCCACTCGCCGTCCTTGCGCGAATAGTCCAGGTAAAGCATGGAGGCTACCGCATCCACGCGCAGGCCGTCGGCGTGGAATTCGTCCAGCCAGTAATAGGCACTCGACAGCAGAAAGCTTTTTACCTCGTTGCGGCCATAGTTGAAGATATGGGTACCCCAGTCCTGGTGGTAGCCCAGGCGGGGATCCTCGTGCTCGTACAGGGCAGTGCCGTCGAAGCGCGCCAGCGCCCAGGCATCCTGGGGGAAGTGGGCGGGTACCCAATCCAGGATGACGCCGATGCCGGCATCATGGCAGCAGTCGATGAAAGTCTTGAGATCGTCTGGGGTGCCGTAGCGGCTGGTCGGGGCAAAGTAGCCGGAGGTCTGATAGCCCCATGACTCGTCCAGCGGATGTTCTGTGACCGGGAGCAACTCGATGTGGGTATAGCCCAGGTCCTGGACATAGGGAATGAGATGCTCGGCGAGCTCCGCATAGGTGTAAAAACGCCCGTCGGGATGGCGCCGCCAGGCGCCGGCATGGACTTCGTAGATGCTGACAGGAGTATGTTGCCAGTCCCAGTGCGCGCGCGCTTGCATCCACGCGCTGTCGCGCCACGCATAGGCGGCCGCGGTCGGCACGCGTGCCGCTGTGCCCGGGCGGCGCTCGAACCAGTGTGCGTAGGGATCGGTCTTGAGCAACAGGTGGCCGCTGCGCTGGCGGATTTCATATTTGTACAGCATGCCGGCAGGCAGCCCGGGAACGAACAGCTCCCATACCCCGCTGCTCCCCCGGCTGCGCATGGCATGCAGGCGGCCATCCCATTGGTTGAAGTCGCCGACCACCGAGACGCGCTCGGCGTTGGGCGCCCAGAGGGCAAAGCGCACACCTTCCACGCCGTTGATTTGCATGGGCTGCGCACCCAGCATGTGATAGGCCTGCAGGAGCTTGCCTTCGTTGAAAAGGTAAAGGTCTTCCTCCGACAGGGTGGGGGGAAAACAGTAGGGATCGAACCGTTCGTGGCGACCCTGCCCGTAATCCGCACGTAGCCGATAGGGCAGCTCCGGCGCCAAGCCTCCGCGCCACTCGAACAGGCCGCGGGGATCGGTTTTTTCCATCGGGCCGACCCCGAGAATTTCCAATTCCAGGGCATGCGGATCGAAAGCGCGCACGACGTGCCCATCGCCTTCCGCATGCCAGCCCAGGAACTCGAAGGGGTCATGGCTGCGCGCCGCGGCGATGGCGCTGAATCGGGAATCGGTATTCATCCGGCGGCTCGTTTCGACTCGTTTATTTTGTCGTGGCAAAGCGTATCATAGGCGTGAAATGCCGCCCAGCCCAGGACTTGGCGCGCGTTGCCGATCACCAGAGCCCATCATGAGCGCACGCGAATATCCACGTTTCGTCAGCCTTCTGACCAAGAATACCGTCGCGCTGATCTTGGCCGGCGGACGCGGTTCCCGGCTCAAGCAGTTGACTGATTGGCGCGCCAAGCCGGCGGTGCCTTTCGGCGGCAAGTTCCGCATCATGGATTTCCCTTTGTCCAACTGCCTCAACTCGGGCATACGCCGGGTCGGCATCGTGACCCAATACAAGGCGCACAGCCTGATCAAGCATGTCCAGCGCGGTTGGGGATTTTTGCGGGGCGAATTCAATGAGTTCATCGACTTGCTGCCGGCCCAGCAACGGGTGTCCGAAGAGGATTGGTATAAGGGCACGGCGGACGCGGTGTTCCAGAACATGGACATCCTGCGCTCCTACAAACCGGACTATGTGCTGATCCTGGCGGGCGATCATGTCTACAAGATGGACTATGGCGAAATGCTGGCCAGCCATGTGCGCAACCAGGCCGACATGACGGTGGCGTGCATCGAAGTGCCCGTCGAGGATGCCAAATCCTTTGGCGTCATGAGCGTCAACGAAGAAGACCGCATTGTGTCCTTCAGCGAGAAGCCTCTTGATCCCACGCCCATTCCGGGGCGTGCCGACCGCGCCTTGGCCAGCATGGGCATCTATGTTTTCAACACCGCCTTCATGCTGGAGCAGCTTATCCGCGATGCCGACAATCGCAAGTCCTCGCATGATTTCGGCAAGGATCTCATTCCCTATCTGGTGCCGCGCTATCGGGTGTTCGCCCATCGTTTCGCCGACAGTTGCGTCGGCAGCCCCAAAGGGGAGGAACCTTACTGGCGCGACGTCGGGACGGTCGATGCCTACTGGGCCGCCAATCTCGATCTCGCCAGCGTCACGCCGGCGCTCAATCTCTACGATGAGGACTGGCCGATCTGGACCTATCAGGAGCAGTTGCCACCGGCTAAGTTCGTGTTCGACGAAGACGACCGTCGGGGCATGGCGGTGGACGCCATGGTGTCGGGGGGCTGCGTTATTTCGGGCGCGAGCGTGCGTCGCTCCGTGCTGTTTTCCAACGTCAAGGTCAACAGCTACGCGCGTCTGGAAGAGGCGGTGGTGCTGCCCGACGTGAATGTCGGGCGTCATGCTCGGCTGCGCAAAGTCGTGGTGGACAAGGGCTGTCGCATTCCCGAGGGTTTGGTGGTGGGCGAGGACGCCATCGAGGACGCCAAGCGCTTCTACCTGAGCCCTGGCGGGGTCGTCCTCATCACGCCCCAAATGCTGGGCCAGAATATCCATCAGTTTCGCTAGTCAGATGGCTGCGTCCAAGAACCGCCGGCTGCACCTCATTCTTTGCTGGCACATGCACCAGCCGGATTACCGCGATTACGTCTCGGGCGAATTCGAAATGCCCTGGGCCTATCTGCATGCGATCAAGGACTACGCGGACATGGCCGCGCATGTGGAAGCGGAACCGAGGGCGCGCGCGGTGTTCAATTTCGTTCCCGTGCTGTTGGATCAGTTGGAGGACTACGTTGCACAGTTCGACAGCGGAACTTTCCGCGACCCGCTGCTGCGTGCGCTGGCCGCGCCGGATCTGAATGCCCTGAGCAGCGCTGACCGCAAGCACCTCATCGATGCCTGCTTCCGCTGCGATCACGAGCAGATGATCGAGCCCTACGTGCCCTACAAGAGGTTGTTCGAGCTTTTCAAGAGCGTGGACGCACTCGGAGAAAGCGCATTGTCCTACCTCTCGGGCCAATATCTGGCCGACCTCGTCACCTGGTATCACCTGGTCTGGGTGGGAGAAACGGTGCGCCGCAGCGACCCCCTGCCCGTACGCCTGATGGCTAAGGGGGCGGGCTTCGACCACCACGACAGGCAGGTGCTGTTGGCGCTCCTGGCCGGCACGGTACGCGGCATCATTCCGCGCTACCGGGAACTGCTTGCCGAGGGTCGCATCGAGATCTCGTGTACGCCGCATTTCCACCCCATCGCGCCCCTGCTCATCGATTTCCAGGCGGCGCGCGAGGCGGCGCCGGATGCCGGCCTTCCCCACTGCAACCACTACCCCGGCGGCAGCGTGCGCGTGCGCTATCACATCAATCTGGCGCTGGAGAGCCACACCCGACGCTTTGGCGCGGGCCCGGCGGGCATGTGGCCGGCCGAGGGCGGGGTGTCGCAGCCGCTTTTGGGGCTGTTCAAGGACGCCGGCCTGAGCTGGACGGCCACCGGCACTGCCGTGCTTGCCAACAGCCTGCGCCAGGCTGAGCAGAAGGTGGATCGCTTGGCCGATTATCTGTATCGCCCCTACCAGCTCAAGGACCAGAAGGGTGGCCCGGCCATTTTTTTCCGCGATGACGGCCTGTCTGACATGATCGGCTTCGAGTATGCCAAATGGGACGGGCAGGATGCCGCCAACCACTTCGTGCAGCAATTGGAGAATATCTACAACGCGGTTCCGCAGGGCCCGGAACCGGTGGTGAGCGTGATACTGGACGGCGAGAATGCCTGGGAATATTACCCATACAACGGCTATTTCTTTCTCTCCGCCCTGTACAAGGCGCTGGCGGAACATCCCTACATCCACATGACCACTTTCCGCGACTATCTGCGCGAGCATGCGGCCGAGGCGAAGCCCGCGCCGCTGGCGCGCCTGACGGCCGGCAGTTGGGTGTACGGCAATTTCTCCACCTGGATAGGCGACCGTTCCAAGAATGCCGCCTGGGATTTGCTGTGTGAAGCCAAGCGCGCCCATGACCTGGTGCTGGCCGCGGGCGGCGTAGGCAAGGAACGCTTGCAGGACCTCGAGCGCCAGTTGTGCGATTGCGAGAGCTCGGACTGGTTCTGGTGGTTTGGGGATTACAATCCCCAGTCCTCGGTCGAGAGTTTCGACCGGCTGTATAGAGAAAACCTCATGCGCCTGTATCGGCTGCTGGGCATCCATCCGCCCGCCAGCCTGGATGTGCCGATCTGTCACGGTTCCACCGCGGCCGTCGAAGCGGGCGGTGCCATGCGGCGGGCCACTTGAGGGAAGTCACCCGGAGTTACGTCATGCAAGCAAGAACCGTCGGGCCCGGGCACGTGGCCTATATCACCTATTCGATCGTCGATTCCACCGGCACTGTGGTGGAGCAGCACGACATGCCCATCGGCTTCATCGCCGGCGGCCGGTCGGGCCTGCTGGAGAAGATCGAGCAGGCGCTGCTGGGGCAGCCGGAGGGCAGCCGGCTGGAAGTAAGCCTGGCGCCCGAGGACGCCTTCGGCGAGCGCGACCCCGGTCTCACCTTTACGGACGACATAGAGAATGTGCCGCCGCAATATCGTCGCGTCGGCGCCGAGGTGCTCTTCGCCGACGAGGCCGGGGAGACGCGGAGCTTCTATGTGACTCACGTAGACGAGAGCAGCGTCACGGTGGACGGAAATCATCCCATGGCGGGGCAGACCGTGACCTGCGTGGTGAACGTGGTCAGCGTACGCGACGCCACGGCGGAA
The DNA here is from genome assembly GCA_021849595.1 of Pseudomonadota bacterium. Lineage (GTDB taxonomy): Bacteria > Pseudomonadota > Gammaproteobacteria > Burkholderiales > Thiobacillaceae > JAJXXS01. Next base: position 5,685 of record JAJZSR010000079.1, read on the forward strand.
GAAATCGCAACTGGGCTCCCGGCAGACGGCGGCAGCCCGCTGATGCAATAAGCAGCAGCAAAGAAAAACGGCCGGTTGCCCGGCCGTTCATGTGCGATCGGATTGCCGCTTATTGCGGGCAGGCGCTGGTATCTCCGGGCACTTTGCCGACCAGGAGCAGGAACTGGGCAAAAGGCCCCATGACGCTCATGGCCTCGAATTTCGGGCCGGAGAACTTGAGGTCGCCAAAGATCATCGCATGCATCGGGCCATAGTCGCCCCGGCCCATTTCACCCCATTTCTTGGTTGTTGCGTGCATCTCGTAGTCCACGCTGAAGTTGGGTGTCATGTCGATCTGCTTGCCACCATAGACGCACTCGGCACGGCCGTTCTGGTCGGCGATCTTCAGCTCGACCGGGTTGTTCTTGCCGCAATCGGTGCGGTACATGATGATGGCCTTGTAGCCCTTACCGCCGTTGTTCTTGACCCATTTTTTGCCAAGGTCATTGACCAGCGTGGGGTTCTGGTTCCAGGCGGTGCACGCTTCCGCGGCCCATTGCGTGGACATCAGCACGGGAGCAGCTTGAACGGAGCCGGCGAGCGCAAGCAGGCCGGCGGCGATCAGGGACAGTTTTTTCATGACTCCTCCAGATTGTTTAGGGTTGGCGGTAGTTGTCTACCAGGCGCGAAGTTACTCAGGGTCTTGCACCTTGTCAACTTGAGCGGCGCGCCCGAAAGGGCGTTAATGCTTGTTTCAGGCAACCAGGTCCAGGAGTTGGCGATAACTGTCGCTGAAGGACGCCAGGCCCTCCTGCTGCAGGGTTGCGCCCACGGTATCGGGCAGCAGGCCCAGCCTTTCCGCTTCCAGCCAGGCCTGTTGGGCGGCATCGTGCGAGGTGTCCAGGGTAGTTTGGGGGCTGCCGTGATCGAACAGCGCGGCCAGCGTGGCGTCCGGCAGGGTATTGATGGTTTCTGCGCCCATCAGCGGGGTGACGTAGTGCAGATCGGAATAACTGGGATTCTTCGTTCCCGTGCTGGCCCACAAGAGATATTGAGGCAGGGCGCCGGCGTTTTTCAGGTCGCGGAAGGCTGCGCCGTGGAAAAGCTCGCGGTAGCGTTCGTAAGCCAGTTTGGCGGTCGCCAGGCCCAACTGGCCGCGCAATCCCAACGCCGTTGGGCTGCTCTGAGTTTCGAGCCAGCGGTCTGCCAGGGTGTCGATGCGCGACAGGAATAGGCTGGCAACGGCCTTGCCATCGCCCAGCGGCAGCCCCTGGGTGAGGCGGGCCTTCAGGCCCCTGATGTAGGCCTCGAAGACGCGCACCGCTTGGCGCACCGAAAACAGCAACGTGACGTTGACGTTGATGCCGCGCGCCGTAAGCGTTTCGAAGGCCTGCACGCCAGCGGCGTTTCCGGGAACCTTGATCAGCAGATTGGGGCGCGCCACGAGAGTGGCCAAGCGCGCTGCCTCGCTGACCGTCGCCGCGGCATCGCCGGCCAGGGCGGGCGGCACTTCCAGGCTGACATAGCCGTCGTTGCCGCGACTGCGTTGGAAGACCGGCAAAAAAAGATCGCAGGCGGCGCGGATGTCGGGCAGGATGATTTCTTCCAGCCGCTGCTGCGCAGGGACGTCGAGGCGGCGCGCGCGAGCGAGATCTTCGGCATAGCGGATGTTGCCGGCGACGGCCTTGGCGAAAATGGTGGGGTTGGAGGTCAAGCCGCCGACACCTTGGTCGATCAACCGGGCCAATTTCCCGGTTTCCAATAGGTCGCGCGAGAGATTGTCCAGCCAGATACTCTGGCCCAGGCGGTTGAGCGCTACGAGGGAGTCCATGATCATTCCTTTGCGGAAAAGCTCGATTCCACGAGCCGGATGCGCTGCTCAAGCAGCGTTTTTTCGCTGCTGTCATTTCTTTCTCTAGCCGCAGCCAGGCGCAGTTTCAACCACGCCAACAGGGGGCGGCGCCAGCCTTGCTGTGCGGCCGAGTCGCTGGCCAGTACGAGGGTCTGGCCGTCCCCCTGGCCGCGTTTCAACGCCACGCTGGCTGCGATCAGGCGCGACAGCGGATCGGCGATGGCCGCCAGGGCGCGGTTGAGGCGCTCCGCCGGGGCATGATCGAGGGCGGGAATGGGCGCGTACTGGGGTGGCAGGAGCGAGCTTTGCAGCCCCGTCCAGTCTCCTTCGAGGAAGCGGGCGTAGGCGGCTTCCTGCGGGTTTGACGGCACGCTCTGTCCATTGGCGTGACGGTCGCAAGGGCCCCAATCCAAGGCAGCGCGGCGCAGGCCGCATTGCACCAGATAAAGGCGCGCCACCCGCGCGGGATCGCCGGTTGCGGCGGTGGCCCTGACAGCCAGCGCGAATTCCCTGTGGGCGAGCAGTTCATGGCCTTCCAGCCAGTCGGACTGATAGTTTTCCATGAGGCTGGCGGAGTTCGCCTGCCAATGCGGCACCGGCGGTGCGCTCCCGCAGGCGCTCAGCAGAAGGGTCGATGCGAGCATCGCGGCGCGCATCGCAATGCCCGGGCGCCTCATGGTAGTTTGACCTCCGGCTGCTTGGCGAAAGGCCACTTGCGGTTGATCTGATCGAGCAGGTCGTTGGCCTTGCGCACGGAGGCGTCGATCTCGCTGCGCAGGAGGTCGAGGTTTTCGGTGCCGCCCTTGACGTTCGCGGAAATGGCGACGGCGTTGTCGAGCAGTACGGTGGCCTGGTTGAGGTTGCCGCGCGCCTGGGCAAGCAGGGCCTGCAGTTGTTCCAGGTTCTGTCGGGTGGCGTCGCTGACGCCGCCGGGGGCGAACAGCCAGTGGTCGGTCTTCTGGGTCATGGCATCCAGCCGAACGGTGAGGCGGTTCAGGCGGGCCAGGAGTTCGCGAGTGCTTTCCACCGACTGCTGGAAGGCGCGCGCCTTGTCCGGCGTGCCCAGCACCCCTTCCATGACGCCGTAGGGTCCTGCCATGCGGCCGGAGATGGTGTTCACGTGTTGCAGCGTATTGCTCAAGGCGCCGCCCGGCACGGTCATTCGATCCAGGTTGGCGAGCAGCGTCTTGGCTTGCGCCAGCACCTGGGCGATCTGCTGGTTGGGGTCGGCCGTTTGCAGCAACACGCGGCTATTCGCCGGCAGCGGCGGGGTGGTGAGGTTTTCCGAATCGACGACGATGCTGGCGCTGCCGATGAAGGGTTTGTTGAGTATGAAGTTGCTGTCGATGCGCAGCCAGCGGGCGTCCTCGCGGTTCACCTCGGCCTTGATGACGACCCCGCCGGCGCTGTTTATTTCCACGCCCGTGACCTGGCCGATGGGGATGCCCGAATAGGAAATCGGTATGCCGGGCTGCACGTTTGCCGCGTTCACCGAGGCGAGGGTGAAGTGAAATGGGCGCTCGAAAAAGCCGCGGCTGTGCAGGTAATAGAGCACGAAAACGACGCACAGGCCGAGCACGATGAGAAGGAAGCTTCCCACCTTCAGATACATGGAGCGCAGATCATTCATAAAGCACCCGGTTCCAGGCGTAATCGTAGATTTCCCACTCTTTGTCCCCACCAGCACGCCGGCGCAGCTCGCGGATCAGCGCCGGATAGGGCTCATCGTAAAGCAGTGCGCCGGGTTGGTCGATGACCAGGCGTGCCCGCCTCAGCATCAGCGCGCGCGCCAGCAGGACGATGAAGCGCTCGCGCATCGACATGTCGGCTTCGCGCTTGGCGCCGGCGGCACCTGCGCCGAGTTGCTGCAACAATTGCAGCGCGGATGCCTCAGCCGCTTGGCTGTCCGCCTGCTTGCGATAAAGCTGGATGAGGGCGATGTTCTGCACGGCATTGAGGTTGACCCGCAGCGGCAATCCGGGGGACACGCGGGCGCAGGATGCATCGGCAAGGCCGGCCACCGCATCGGCAAGCGCCGCGCGATCGGGGAAAAAAGTCACCCGCAGGCCGGGGGCAGCGGCAAACTCGTCAGGCATGGCGGGGTGATCTGGAGGACGGTGCCTACAAGTTTAGCCCTATATGTCTCGGCTCGTGGCGTGGCGGTGCAGACCGGGCTTCTTCCCCAGGGCCGTGAGAAATATCTGGCCCGGAGGAGCGACTTGCAACACGGGTATCTCAATTCGCTCCAGGGCGCCGAAGCATAAAGCCCCCGCAGTCCCCTTTACCTTCCTGATTTAATTTTTCGGTTTCGCGCTTGAAGCGCATTAGTGTGGCCTGATTCAGGATCGACTCCGGCCGCACCCGAGATGAGCATGCAATATCGCGGCGATACAGTTCACTAATGGCGAACTGCGCTGGCGTGGCATCGCGGAAACGATGGAAGATTTCCAGCCCCGCCTGTTGAGCCAGAATTTCCATGCTGGCTTCGGTGTGAAGAAAAAAGTGACGGGGTGCATCCAGGTTATACCAGTGTTCCCGATAGCGCTCCCATGCCACGCTGTCCGCAAGCGGCAGGCGAATCAACAAGACCCCGTCCGGCGATAATTTCTCCGCAGCGGCGCGTAATACGGCAAGGGGTTCGGCCATATGCTCTAAGGCGTGGTGAAACATGATAAGGTCCCATTGTCCTGTAATCTCGCGAAAATCGGCCTTGCGTATCAAGAGGCCGTTTCGATAAACGATGTCTTTTTCCAGGAAAGGGTCTACGCCTAGACAGTTGGACAGACCACCAAGAGTCATTCGCAGCAACAATTTTCCGCTACCGCACCCGACGTCGAGCACCTTGGCATCCATGCCGATCCCCGCAGCGCGAAGCCAAGCAACATAGTCCAAGGGCTTTACCACTCTGTTCAGCCAGTTTGGTAACGGGGCTTCCAAGGAACGCTTGGCTCGCCACCGATCAAAAGCTCCCCGTAAACTGGATTTTGTCAAACGGCTGTAATCCCGAAAGGAAAAATAATCCGCCGGATAGTACTTGCCGAGATCAGAAGGAATGTCCGCGAGTTGTAGGCAGCCGCACAGCCGGCACTGAAAGTAGTCAAAAGTCTCCCGCAACCCTAGATGCATCTCGCGTACCGCATGGACGCTGTTACCCGCTTCATTACCGCAGATCTGACAAGCAGACATGTGACTAACTGATTTCGGTTAGAGTAATTTTTGTCGCCTGAGTGACAAAGATAAAAAAGCCGCGTGATGCGGCTTTCCTGCGACTCTCTGGCGGAGACGGAGGGATTCGAACCCTCGATACCGGTTTAAGCCGGTATGCTCCCTTAGCAGGGGAGTGCCTTCGACCTCTCGGCCACGTCTCCGAAGCCGCGCATTCTAACGGCTGGGGCGCGGAAAAGCCAGTTTGGTGAACCCCGGGCGGGCTTGTTGTGCGGCCTCAGGCCGCTTTTTCCAGGTGGAAGGCCTGGTGCAGTACGCGCACGGCCAGTTCCATGTATTTGTCTTCCACGACCACGGAGATCTTGATCTCCGAGGTGGAAATCATCTGCAGGTTGATGCCCTCGCGCGAGAGCGCCTCGAACATGGTCTTGGCGATGCCGACGTGAGAGCGCATGCCTACGCCCACCACGGAAACCTTGGCGATCTTGTCATCGCCGGTAACCTCGCGGGCGCCGATCTGGGCGGCGGTTTTCCGGCAGATTTCGAGCGCCTTGGCGTATTCGTTGCGGTGCACGGTGAAGGTGAAGTCGGTGGTGTTTTCGTGCCCCACGTTCTGCACGATCATGTCGACGTCGATGTTGGCATCCGCCACCGGGCCGAGTATCTGAAAGGCCACGCCGGGGCGGTCGGGAACCCCCAGGACGGTGATTTTGGCTTCGTCGCGGTTGAAGGCGATGCCGGAGATGATGGCTTGTTCCATTTTGTCGTTTTCCTCGAAGGTGATGAGGGTGCCGTCGCCTTCGGCTTCGAAGCTGGACAGCACGCGCAGTTTGACCTTGTATTTGCCGGCAAACTCGACCGAGCGGATTTGCAGCACCTTGGAGCCCAGGCTCGCCATTTCCAGCATTTCTTCGAAGGTGATGGTGGCCAGGCGGCGCGCCTCCGGGACGATGCGTGGGTCG
>JAJZSR010000080.1:0-7032 GCA_021849595.1 Pseudomonadota bacterium
CCGATCTCCGATGTGTTGAGTGATGCCGCCGGCCTCGCCGCTGGCCACGCGCGTGCGGCGGATGTGGTCCAGCAGCGAAGTCTTGCCGTGGTCGACGTGGCCCATGACCGTGACCACCGGGGCGCGCGGCAGGGCCTGGGCTTCCTGCTCCGCAGCGGTTTCCAGGAAAATTTCCGGGCTATCCAGGGCCGCGGCCTTGGCGACGTGGCCCAGTTCCTCCACCACGATCATGGCGGTTTCCTGGTCCAGCACCTGGTTGATGGTGACCATGGAGCCCATCTTCATGAGCGCCTTGATGACTTCCGTGGCCTTCACCGCCATCTTGTGGGCGAGATCCGCCACCGAAATGGTTTCCGGCACCAGCACCTCGCGCACGATGGGCTCGGTGGGCGCCTCGAACTGATGCGTGCTCTCGGCCGCTTTGTGGCGTTCCTTGCGCCCGCGCCAGCCGGCGCCCGCGCCTTCGCCGCCGCGCGTCCTGATGGCGCCCTTGCGTTTCTGCTGTTCTTCCGCCCAGGTGCTGGTCTTGGCCTTCTTGCCGGGTTTCTTTTCCTTCTCGACTGGTTTTTCCGGTTTGTGCAGCGTGCCGGGCGAGGTTGGCGCCGGGGCCACGGGCTGCGCCTGCTGCTGGCGCAACTGCTCCTGCGCCAGGCGGCGCGCATTCTCGCGCTCCTGCTTGAGGCGAATTTCTTCTTCCTGACGTTCGCGCAGCGCCTGCTGGCGGCGCGCTTCTTCCTCGCGCGTCTTGAGCTCCGCCTCGCCGATGATCTGCGTGCGGGTCACGCGCGTCTTGCGCGGCGCGGCCGGGGCAGCCGGTGCGGCCTCGGATGGGGGCGGCGTTTCCTCAGCCGGCACGGGGGCCGCTTCGGCTTGCGCTGTGGGCGCTTCCGTTACGGCGGGCACCGGCTCGGGGACGGCGACCTGGGCGGCTTCGGGCACGGGCTCCGGCATGGGCGCCACCGGCTCGGCGATCGGCGCTTCGACGGCTGGGGGCGCTTCCTCCAGGGCCGCTTCGGCAGCCTGCGGCACCGCTTCCGCGGCGGCGTCGCGCTTGACGTAGGTGCGCTTCTTGCGCACTTCCACCTGGATGGTGCGGGCGCGGCCGGAGCTGTCGGATTTCTTGATTTCCGAGGTCTGCCGGCGGGTGAGGGTGATCTTGGTCTTGCCGGGCGCGTCCACGCCGCCGTGCATGCGGCGCAGATAGTCCAGCAGCAGGCTCTTGTCCGCCTCCGTGACGGTGTCGTCGGCATGCTCCTTGGCGACGCCGGCGGCCTTGAGCTGCTCCAGCAGAAGATCCGGAGAGAGCTTGAGTTCCTGGGCAAATTGGCTGACGTTCATAGGCGTCCTTAAGCAAACCACGGGGCGCGCGCGGTCATGATGAGCCGCTTGGCGCGTTCCGCCTCCATGCCGGTGAGCTCCACCAGGTCATCCACGGCCAAGTCGGCCAGATCCTCCGTGGTGTGCACCCCCTTGCTCGCCAGCGTGCGTGCGGTTTCTTCGTCCATGCCCTCGAGCGAGAGCAGGCCGCCCGCCGAGCTTTCGACTTTTTCCTCGCCGGCGATGGCGGCCGTGAGCAGCGCGTTGCGTGCGCGGTTGCGCAACTCGTTGATGATGTCCTCGTCGAAGGCCTCGATTTCCTGCATCTCGGCCAGCGGCACGTAGGCCACCTCTTCCAGGGACGAGAAGCCCTCGTCCACCAGGATTTGCGCGACTTCCTCGTCCACGTCCAACTGGGCCATGAAGACGTTGCGGATGGTTTCGGTTTCGCTGGCCTGTTTCTCGGCCGCCTCCTGCTCGGTGACCAGATTGATCTCCCAGCCGGTCAGCTCCGAGGCCAGGCGCACGTTCTGGCCGCTCGCGCCGATGGCCTTGCCGAGCTGGTCTTCCTCGACCACCACGTCCATGCTGTGCTTTTCCTCGTCCACGACGATGCGCGAAACCTCCGCCGGGGCGAGGGCGTTGATGACGAACTGCGCCGGGTCGGGCGACCACAGGATGATGTCCACGCGCTCGCCCGCCAGCTCGTTGGTGACGGAAGTCACGCGCGAGCCGCGCAGGCCGATGCAGGTGCCGATGGGATCGATGCGCTGATCGTTGGACTTCACCGCGATCTTGGCACGCAGGCCGGGATCGCGCGCGGCGGCCTTGATTTCCATGAGGCCTTCCTCGATCTCCGGCACTTCCAGCTCGAACAGCTTGGCGATGAACTCGGGCGCCGTGCGCGACAGCACCAATTGAGGCCCGCGCGCGTTGCGTTCGATGCGCGACAGGTAGGCGCGCACGCGGTCGCCCACGCGCAGGTTCTCGCGCGCGATCATCTGGTCGCGGTGCAGAAAGCCTTCCACGCGGCCCGACTCGATGATGGCGTTGCCGCGGTCGATGCGCTTGACCACGCCGGTGACCAGGTGCTCCTTGCGGGCTAGGAAATCGTTCAGGATTTGCTCGCGCTCGGCATCGCGGATGCGCTGCAGGATCACCTGCTTGGCGGCCTGCGCGCCGATGCGGCCGAATTCCACGGCTTCCAGCGGCTCTTCCAGATAGTCGCCCAGTTGCACCTCGGCATGGTCGTCGCGCGCGTCCACCAGCAGAATCTGATGATCTTCGCTTTCCAGTTCTTCCTCCGACACCACCTGCCAGCGGCGGAAAGCCTCGTAATCGCCGGTCTGGCGGTCGATCGCCACGCGCACGTCCACGTCGCCGGGGAAGCGTTTCTTGGTGGCGGAGGCCAGGGCCAGTTCCAGCGCGCCAAAGACTATGTCCTTGTCGACGTTCTTCTCCCGCGCCAGGGCGTCCACCAATAGCAAGATTTCGCGGCTCATCGTCTAATCCTCACACTTCCAAACACTGCCCGTCAGTCGAATTCCGGCTTGAGGCGGGTGACTTCCACCGCCGCAAGGTCCACGTCGAGGGGCTTGCCATCCACTTCCATCTGCAGGCGCCCGGCTTCCAGGCCCAGCAGCTTGCCCACCAGCTTGCGCCGGTTGTCCACAGGCACGCGCAGCTTGACCGTCACCTGCCGGCCGGCGAAGCGCGCGTAATCGGCCGGCTTGAGCAGTGGGCGGTCCAGCCCGGGGGACGACACCTCCAGCCGCTCGTAGGGGATGTTCTCCACCGCGAACAGGCGGGTCAGTTGGTGGCTGGCCGCGGCGCAGTCGTCCACCGTAATGCCTCCCGGCTTGTCCATGTACACCTGTATCAGCCCACCCCGGCCCGCTACCACCTGCACCAGCTCGTAGCCCAACGCCGACAGGGCGGGCTCTATCACGGCCTGCAGCGTCATTCGAGCTCCGCAAACAAAAAATGGGCGCACCGCCCATCGAAAAATTCAAAAGCGGAATTATACAGAGGTTGCCGTCCTGTTGAAAGTTTGCCATTAGGGATTTCTGCCGCCCCGCGGCCCCGGAGCCGCGTGTAACGGCGAAGGAAGTGCGGTGGTGCGCCCAGCCGGAATCGAACCGGCACGGCCTCAACGGCCGAGAGATTTTCCTGCCACTTCGGCTTTCGCCGCCGCGCCGCTTGGCGCGTTCGTGGTCTGGACTTTGTCTTGGCCATGGCCGGAAGGCTGCTAACCCCCGGGCTTTAGGCCCCCGCCGTCAAGTCTCTGCACGTCCCGGCCCGACTGCCCGGCCGGTTTCGCTCAGCGTTGCCTCGCCCGCGGGGCAGGGGGTTCGCTGAATTTGACGGGATTCACGCGGAGGCTTTCGCACCCCGGTGCTCAGCGTCGGTTCAAGTCTCTTGTGTCTACCAATTCCACCATGGGCGCGGTGAGAACGCCCCGCATTCTATCAGGCGGGCGCCGGCCCAAGTATTTTCAAGCGCGGTAATCAGGATTGGGGATGGTGCGCTCGTCATGCCTCCGAAACGATCCTAACAGCCTGCGAGGCTAAAGGTCGCGAGCGAGAGCAGATCGTCGTCGCCGGAAACGATGAGATCGGCGTGTGCGGTAACGCCTGCCGCAATCACATGATCGTCGTCGGGATCCTCGGGCACCACGCGCGGCACTTCGACGGGCTCGACCAGTTCGATGGCTGCGACGTAATCGGCCAATACCCCACGGGGCGTTCGGCCGACCATTGCCAGCCGCTTGGCGGGCGACGGTCGCGTGAGGACATTGGCCAGTTCTGCAAGCAGTGCCGGGCTGCCGTATAGCTGTACGCTCGGCCGCTGGCGGATCGCTTCGAGGAGTTGGAACGGCGTCCCGCGCCACAACAGCGCCGACAACACCACGTTGGTATCAAGAACGATCCGCACCCGAGGCTTTCGTAGCCTGTTCCCGCGTGCGTCGCTCGGAGCGTGCCGCCTTGATCTCGGCGGCAAGCTCTTCCTCGCTCATTGGGGCCATACCAGCGGCCTCCAGCGCAGGTGCGATGGCCGGCAGCCGGTCGAGCGCAGTGCGTCTCGATGCCTTGCTCGCCAGGAATTCCACGAAATCCTCCACCTCAGCGAGCTGCTGCGGCGACAGCGTCTTGATTTTCTCGATCAATGTCTCTTCTGTTGCGCTCATGAGCATTGCCCCTAAGTCAGGCCAAGCTTGCCCAACGATTACAGTCTAATGCATGTGAAGGCCAAACCGGAGGGCAGACTGAACCAGTTGGCGCGCCGGGGCAAGGTACCCAAGCCCGTCGCTGGGCCGAAATTAGCGTTAACCCGCCCGGGGGCGATCATGCCTGATTGCGGCGCCTGAGCATGGCGCCATTTTTTTTCGGGTTTCGGCTTCACCCAAGGGTTTACGATCTGGCTTGGCGAGTATGCCGGCCACTTCGTCCGGGGTGATTTTGGGCAATGCCGGTACGGGCCTGAGGCGGATTTATCCACCCACGAGAGACACGGAGAACTCCATCCCCGCGAGAAAGTGCCCCGTCTTCCGCAATGCCTTGGGGATGACGATCTGGCCCTTGGTGGAAAGTTTGACGATTTCCATATGCGCCGAAACTGAAAAAGTCCGTAACCATGCGCCTGTCCGAGGATGTGGTTGCCTATTTCAAGAACATGGCGGCGGATACCGGCGTTCCCTACCAGAGCCTCATCAATCTTTATCTGCGGGATTGCGTGGTGCAGCATCGGCAACTGCAAATCGCCTGGCCGCGCAAACCTTGAGCGGAAAAAAATAAAACTCAGGCCGACAACGTGTGCCAGCTCGACTTGGCAGCCCGCTTGTCGAACGTATAGGTCGTCTTGCAGCCCTGCGCCGCGTTGAGCACGCCAAGCAAATAGTCCGCAAAATCAGCCGGGCCGGCGGCATAGGCACCCAGCGCCTGGCGCGCTTGACTACAGTCGGCTAATGGGTGACTCCATTTCCCTTTCGGTATTTCGGAACCCCTCCGGAGGCATATTTTTTGTAAGCCTGGTGGCGAATTGCGATCGTGCGGTTGGACGGTGAACTCGTGTGCCACACACTTTGTTCGCGCTTGCTTGACCCCACTTCTTTTATAACATATTATATTGTGCGTTATCAATGTTTACTGCATTTAATGCACAATATGTTGGACTTTAGTTTTGCAACTCCTGATGAAGTTTGCCGAGAACTGGGTGCCAAGCTCAAAGTGCAGCGCCTTGCCAAAGGGTGGACACAGGTTGAATTGGCTAGCCGGGCTCGCATAGCCAAGGGCACCTTGCAACGGCTGGAAGCCAAGGGGGTGGCTACTTTCGAGTCCTTAGTGCGGGTTGTGATGGCCTTGGATTTGGTTGACCAGCTTCAGCCCCTGTTTGATCTCCAAATCAAGTCCATTGCACAAATGGAAGCCGCCGAGCAGGTTAGGCGCCAGCGGGCGCCTAGAAAACGAAGCTCGTCATGAAAAAGCTGCATGTGCATTACGAGGGCTGGGGAGAAAAGTGGCTCCTGGGTACGCTTGCCGACGATGGCACCCGCCTGCTCTTCGAGTACTCTCCTGAAGCCATACGTCAGCAGCTAGAACTGTCCCCCCGCCATTTGAAGCTGCGGCAGGAAGCGTACGGCGGCTTCCCTGAATACCTGTTGCGGTTGCCTGGCTTTATTGCGGATGCGCTGCCTGATGGCTGGGGCCTCTTGCTGATGGACAGGCTTTTCCGGCAACAGAGGCGCGAAACGGCAACCCTTTCCCCGCTGGATCGGCTGGCCTTCATTGGCTCTCGAGCCTTGGGGGCGTTGACGTTCGAACCGGCAACGCAGGTTGGTTTACCTCGGGAAGATATTGCATTGCTGGAGCTTGCGCAGGAAATACGCGCCGTAATCACAGGCCAGGAGGGCGAGGCCTTACGCGAGCTGGCATGGCTGGGCGGGTCGCCTCATGGCGCACGGCCCAAAGTGTTGGTTAACTACGAGGTCGAGTCTAAACGAATCAGTACGGGGGCTCTAAAGGGCAGCGCGCCCTGGCTGGTTAAATTCCCGTCGCAGCACGAGCACAAGGAAGTCTGCGCCATTGAAGCGCTGTATGCAGACGTTGCCCGGCAGTGCGGGCTGGACGTTCCGGCGACGCGTTACTTTGATATAGACAAAACGCTGGCTGCTTTTGGCATTGCACGGTTTGATGCCAAGCAAGGGCTCCGCGTGCCGGTTCATACCTTGGCGGGATTGTTACACGCGAATTTTCGTATTCCTTCCGCGGTGGACTACACCACGTTTCTTCGAGCCACACGAATGTTGACGAAGGACGAACGAGAGGTTGCCAAGGCGTTTGAGCGCGCAGTATTTAATGTTGTGCTGGGCAATCGAGATGACCACTGCAAGAACTTCTCGTATCTATTGGATGCCAACCGGCACTGGCGGCTTGCGCCGTGCTATGACATCACGTTCAGCGAAGGGCCTGGGGGTGAGCATCAGATGGATATTTGCGGGCACGGCAAGGCCATCACGCGCGAGCATTTGATGACCTTGGCCCGTCAGTCTGGCGTAGATGAAGCGATGGCGAAGAAGACGCTGGAACGCCAGCTGGACGTTTCGGGAAAAGCCCTGTCTGTGGCGGACGACATGCCTATCCGCAGAAAGACGCTAAAGGCGATCAAGACGCAAATCGAAAGTAACCGGTTACGGCTGATCAAGTAGCCGACAACGTG
>JAJZSR010000080.1:7042-11459 GCA_021849595.1 Pseudomonadota bacterium
AAAAATAAAACTCAGGCCGACAACGTGTGCCAGCTCGACTTGGCAGCCCGCTTGTCGAACGTATAGGTCGTCTTGCAGCCCTGCGCCGCGTTGAGCACGCCAAGCAAATAGTCCGCAAAATCAGCCGGGCCGGTAGCATAGGCTTGCACCGCCTGGCGTACAAGGTCGGGCTGCTCGATGTGCAACTCCGCCACCGTCAGCAGGTCACGCAGCACTTCAGCGATGTCATGCCGGGGATATCCGTAAGCGCCGCCAAGCACCCAGACCAGTTCGATCAGCACCGGAAGGCAGACATACCCCGGGTTATCCGCGTTGCAGCTTTCTATCAGACGAGTCGCCAGACGTGCCTGGTGCGGCTCGTCTTGAACCAGATAGCGCGCCAGAACATTGGTATCCAAGCCTATCACTTGCTTGTTGCACCGCGCCGAATGGCTGCTTCCATGGCCTCCAGGTCGACCGGTTGGGCTGGTTTGGGCAGCCTGCCTTTGAGCGAGCGGATAGACCGGGTGAGAGGAATGAGGCGCACGACGCCGTCATCGCCCAGCACGAAATCCACGCGATCGCCGGTGCCGAGTCTAAGCGCCTCGCGCACGGCTTTGGGTATGGTGACTTGCCCTTTGCTGGTAAGCGTGGTCTGCATGGCGCGCTTCTCCTTTCTGTCGATTCCTTACATCGAGTAAGGATAGCATTTTTATTGTCGTCGTGCCAACGCGATAGCAGGCCGCGCGCTTCCGGCTGCGGGGCATAAAAAAACGGGCGCTGTGCGCGCCCGTTTTTGCCTGATTCGTGAGCGGCTTGTGGCCGCGGGAGATCAGAAGGTGTGGACGATGCCCACGGAGATGATGGAGGGGTTGTTCCCACCTAGACCCGTGGTAGGACCACCAGCGCCGGGAGCTGCGGCGGTCGTCAAGACACCTGGTGCATAGTAAGAGTTGGTGCCAAAACCCACACCATAGCTGCCGTTGCTGTCGTTGCTCACTTTCTGGTACTGGGCGATCAGTTTGGTGCGCTTGGAGAACACGTAGTCGGCACCCACGGCATAACTGTTGGCGCCCGTGTTGCTGGTGTTGCTCAGGCTGCCGGCATGGCCCCAGGAGGCTTTCAGTACGATGTTGCCGGTGACGTTGTAGGCACCGTCCAGCAGGTAGGCGCTACGGGAGTAGCTAACACCTGCCGTGCTGTTGTCCACGGTGGCGTCTTCATAGATGAAGCCGATCTTGCCAGGCCCGAAGTCATAACCCACACCAGCTTTCCAAGCATGGTTATTGAGGTTGGCGGTGGACGGAATGAGGGTTGTAACACCACCAGACGAGAGATCCCGGATTACCGCAAAACCAGTGAGGTTGTTGTGTTTTTCGTAAGCCAAGCTCGCGAAGATGGGACCATTGCTGTACATGCCGGCGACGGACCACGCATCCGCATTGGGGGCACTCTGCGTACCAAGTTCGTTACCAGCGACGTAGGCCGCGACGCCGGTGAAGCCCATCATGTTGGGGGTCACGTAGGCGATGACGTTGCTGGCACGCTGTGCGAACACTTGCTGGCCGTCGATGTTGCCGATGATGTTGCGATAGTCAGCCGGCTCGTTGCTGAACACGTCCAGCTTGCTGGTGGCCATCTTGTAGGGGGTGTCGTGGCGACCCAGCAGCACGGTACCGAACTGGTCGCTGGACAGACCGACGAAGGTGTTGCGATAGCTGAAGCTATTGTTGCCACCGAGGGCGTTTTTCAAATTGGCACCACTGCTAGTTCCATTATTGCCGCCGTCCACGTCGATGCCGACTTCCAATTGATAAATGGCTTTCAGGCCGCCACCCAGGTCTTCATTGCCTTTGAAGCCGATGTAGGAGTTGTTGGAGGACACTTGGTACAGGGTCTTGTCCTGGCCGGCAATGCTGGTGTCGGTGTTCATGACGTTGTAGGTGGCGGAGAAGCGGCCGTACACGTCCACATTGCTGGTGGCCGCGAATGCGGGAGCGGCAAAGGCGGTGGCCAGGGCCGCGATCAGAACTTTCTTCATGAGTTACTCCTTAATATATGTCAGGGCGACTTGTAGAACAGTCTCGTCCTCAGGAGGACAGGGCCATTATCGGGAAGCCCGGTGACCAGACCAAGACATTTGTTGCATTCTTTACACTTCTTGAACCCATGTGTGGCCTTGACGCCACAGTTGTCGATTCGGAATTTTAAGTCTCGGAGGGCGCGACTTGTCTCTAAAGTCTTCGCCAAGGAGCGCGTCGTTCGCGTGCTACGCATGTGGTCACGCTACAAGTAGGAGCGATGAAAACGCCGGATATGTGGCTGCGCGGGTGTATCGTGGCACCTTACTTCGACGGGGGCCACTTTCCCGCCGCGTGCAGCAGTCGCAGCACGCGCACCCGGTCGCTCGTTACGTCATAGACAAGGATGTAGTTCTCGTGCGCCACCAGCTCGCGGGTGCCGGGGACGCGGCCGGGCCGGCCGAGGCCGGGATGATCGACCAGCCGGCCGGCTTTTTCCGAGAACAGTTCATCAAGAGCCAGGGCGGCGGCCGGGTTGTCTTGCGCGATGTATTCGCGGATTTCTCTCCGATCGGTGTCCGCTTGACGCGTCCAGACCAGTTTCACGAGGCGGAACGGGCGATCTTCCGCCGCGTTGCAGCTCGCCAGGCAGCGGCCTCGGCTTCGACTTCCTCGGCCGGAATCAAGTTGCCGGCGTTGGCCGAATCCAGCCCGATTTGCACTTGGCGGCGGAACCAGGCGTCATGTTCGGCGGCTTCCTGCTGCTGGCGCACGAAGTCGCGCATGTAGTCGCGCAGGAGCTGCGCGCCGGTGCGGTCGCGGGCTTTCGCAGCCTTGGCGAACTCGCTTTTCAGGGTTTCGTCGACCCGGAAGGTGAAGGTTGCTTCGCTCATGGCGAACTCCTGATGTGTTACAAGATAGATGCAATGTAGCACGCCATGCGCTTCCCGTCTCCCGGACAGTCGCGCCGGTCAGGGCGGCGGCCGCTCGTGCCGGTAGCGCCGGCTCCACACCACCACGTAGTGCAGGCCGGACCCTACGGTGGTGGCGAAGACCACGAGGAACAGCAGTTTTACCAGACCGCCCAAGGGCAGCAGCAGGGCGGCCTGGGCCAACACCACGCACAGCAGGGCGAATTCCAGGAAAGTGTTGGTCTTGC
The DNA here is from genome assembly GCA_021849595.1 of Pseudomonadota bacterium. Classification (GTDB taxonomy): domain Bacteria; phylum Pseudomonadota; class Gammaproteobacteria; order Burkholderiales; family Thiobacillaceae; genus JAJXXS01. The sequence continues at coordinate 10,202 of JAJZSR010000080.1, forward strand.
CCAGCCAGGTGGGCTGGATTTCCAGATGCCCGGCCAGGCTGCGGTAGGCCAGGGCACCCAGGACGATGACGGCGTCGCGCAGAACGATGGCGCCGGCGACCCACCAGGGGATCAAGTCCTGCCAGGTGAGCAGCAGCAGGGTGGTGATGCCCAGCGCCTTGTCGGTGAGGGTGTCGAGCAGCGCGCCCAGCGGCGTGATCCAGCCGAAGCGGCGCGCCAGGAAGCCGTCGATGCCATCGCTCAGGGCGGCGGCCAGGAACAGCCAGAAGGCCGCCGCGTAGCGGCCGGTTTCCAGCAGCCAAGCGACGCCCGGCACCGCCAGCAGGCGCAGCAGGGTGATGGCGTTGGGCAGGTTGAGATTGCTTGCCATGGGCGGGCGTCGGGGGTCTGCAGGAGACTACTGGGGAGCGATTTTAATGTGCGATCTCCTGCCAGAGCTTCTGCAGGCGCTTCACGGAAACCGGGTAGGGGGTCTTCAGCTCCTGGGCGAAAAGGGAGATGCGCAGCTCTTCCAGATGCCAGCGGAAATCGGCCAGCGCGGCATCGACGGCGCCGGCCTTGCGCCGTTTTTCCATGCGCTCCGCCCAGGCTTGCTCCAGTTGGCGGATCGCCGCGGTGTGGCGCTGGTCGCGCTCCATCGCGCCGGGCAGCTTGTCCAGGCGGCGGGCGATGCCCTTGAGATAACGGCCGAGGTCGTGCAGGCGCGCCCAGGGCGTGTCGCGCAGGAAGCCGGGGTGGACCAGGCGGGCGAGATGCTCGCGTTCGTCGGCCAGGGCGTGGCGCAAGGGCCCCTGGCCTAGCAGTTTGGGCAGCAGGGCGTTGTAGAGGTCGAGGATTTCGCCCGCCTCCTGCTTGAGGGCGCGCGCCACCACGGGGATGCGCGGCTTGGCGCGCTCGCGCTGCTTGTCGAAATCCTTCTGGCGACGCGGCAGTTCGTCGTCGCCCAACAGGGCGCGCTCGGCGACGGTGTCCAGCATGGCGGCGCGGAAGGCCTCGGCGCTGCCCAGCACGCGGTATTTCAGCGCCAGGGCGGTTTCCTGGGCGAGTTCTTTTTCCAACTGCTTCATCTGCGGCGCCAGCGCCAGGCGCAGCAGGCGCACCACGCCACCCCTGGACTGGGCCGCCGCGGCGGCGGCATCGTCGAGCAGGCGCAGCGCCACCGAGTCGTTTTCGTCCAGCAGCGCGGGATAGCCGGTGAGCGTCTTGCCGGCGCGTTTGAACTGCACGCTTTCCGGCAGCTCGCCGAAATCCCAGGCGG
>JAJZSR010000081.1 GCA_021849595.1 Pseudomonadota bacterium
GTTTTTCGTCGCCGGGCCGCTCGAAGCCGCGGCCAGCAATCAGGCCCTGGGTTTCGTCGTGCCGCCAGGGCGCGAGCGCATGATGGGCTACGGCAGCTATGCCGAGGTACTCGATGCGCTGGACGGCATCACGAGCCAGGCCGCTCCCTATTTGCTGGGCGAGCAGTTCAGTGCGGCCGATGTGTACGTCGGCTCGCATCTGGCGTTTGGCATGCAGTTCGGCACGATCGAGAAGCGCCCCGCATTCGTGAGTTATTGCGAAACCCTGGATGCGCGCCCGGCGCGCCGGCGGGCAAGGCAAATCGACGACGCGCTCGCCGCCGCGGCGCCGCGTTGAGCCAACAGGCAAACGTATCCTCCGCGCGCCAACATGGAACCGCCCAGCCCGCCTTCCGACGACGCCCGCGCCGCGCATGACGCGGTTGCCGCCATCTGGCACATAGAATCGGCCCGGGTCGTGGCTAGCGTCGCGCGCCTTACGCGCGACCTGGGCCTGGCCGAGGAATGCGCCCAGGACGCGCTGGTCGTCGCGCTCGAACACTGGCCGGCCGAGGGCATACCCAACAACCCCGGCGCCTGGCTCACGAGGGCAGCCAAGAATCGCGCGCTCGATCATTTGCGCCATCAGATGCAGGCCGTGCCCAAGCATGCCGAACTCGCGGCCGAGCTCGACGCGCAGCATGAAATCAAATCGGCCGACTTCGCCGAGATGGTGGACGACGCGCTCGACGACACCATCGGCGACGATCTGCTGCGGCTGATCTTCACCGCCTGCCATCCCGTGCTCTCGCCCGAGGCGCGCGCGGCACTCACGCTGAAGGTGGTCGGCGGGCTCTCCACCGGCGAGATCGCGCGCGCCTACCTCATGCCCGAGCCGACCATCGCCCAGCGCATCGTACGCGCCAAGCGCACGCTCGCCGAAGCCCGCGTGCCCTTCGAAGCACCGCGCGGGCCCGAACTCGACGCGCGGCTCGCTTCGGTGCTCGAAGTCCTGTACCTGATTTTCAACGAGGGCTATGCCGCCACCGAGGGCGAGCACTGGACGCGCCCGGCGCTGTGCGAGGAGGCCCAGCGCCTGGGCCGCGTGCTCGCGGAACTGATGCCGGATGCGTCCGAAGCGCATGGCTTGGTCGCACTGATGGAAATCCAGGCTTCGCGCCTGGCCGCGCGCGTGGCCGCCGACGGTGAACCCATCCTGCTGACTGATCAGGATCGCTCCCGCTGGGACCGCACGCTCATTCGGCACGGGCTGGAGGCGCTCACGCGCGCGGAAGCGCTGCCCGGTCCCCTCGGCCCCTATACGCTGCAAGCCGCCATTGCCGCCTGCCACGCGCGCGCCGCGACGGCGCAGGACACCGACTGGGTACGCATTGCCCTGCTCTATGAGGCGCTGGCGCAGGTCGCGCCCTCGCCGGTGGTCGCGCTCAACCGCGCCGTCGCAGTGGCGATGGCGCACGGCCCCGAAGCGGGCTTGGAATTGGTCGATGCGCTGGCGACCGACCCCGCGCTCACCCACTACCATCTGCTGCCCAGCGTACGCGGCGACCTGCTCGCGCGCCTGGACCGCATCGACGAGGCGCACGCCGAATTCGAGCGCGCCGCCGCGCTGGCCCGCAACGCCCGAGAGCGCGCCCTGCTGGCGGCGCGCGCCGCTGCCTGCGCCAAGGGCAAAGCTCCGTAACCCGCGTTCCGATCAGCGCTTGGCCAGCCTGGCTTCGAGATAATCTTTCAGCGCCAGCGCATTGTTGTGCTCGGTGTCGCGGGCACTGTAATAAAAGGTCACATCACCATGCTTCGCGGCCTGGAATAGCGGCCGCCACGCTTCAGGGTGGGCGTCCAGCTCCGCGCGGTACCGGCGCTGAAATTCGGCCCACTTGGCCGGATCGTGGCCGAACCAGCGGCGCAGTTCGTCGGACGGGGCAACCTCCTTCGGCCAGCCGTCGAGCGGCAAGGCTTCCTTCCGCAGCCCGCGCGGCCAAAGCCGCTCCACCAGATAGGCAGGCCGCTCGGGCCGCCCGTGCACTTCGTATACGCGCTTGACTCGTATCATGCGGTTCTCCTCAGTCCCCGGCCCTGCGCAGCCCGCTCGTCTCCGCAGGGTATCCCCTGCGATCCAAGCATGGCAGAAATATTCAGCGCCTGCTTTGCCTGGAGCCCCAGCCTTCCAGGATCGCTCTCGACGCTTTGCAGCCGCTTTCTCCTACCGCCAGCAATTGCGATGTTCTCGCAGTTCGCAGCCGGGTCAGGGCGGGGCGATTTTCTCGCGCAGGAACTGGATGAAGACCTTGAGGGGGGCCGGCAGATGATGGCGGCTGGCGTAATACAGATACCAGTTGCCGCGGCTGGGTGACCAGTCGGGCAGCAAGGGCACGAGCGAGCCGCGCGCAAGATCGTCCGCAATATATGTCTCTGCCACGTAGCCCACACCCAAACCGTCGCGGGCGGCCCGCACCACCAAGTTGACGTCGTTGACGATGAGCGGGCCGCTCACCGCCACCTCCAGCTTCTTCTTGTTTTTCTCGAATTCCCAGGTGAGGAATTGCTGGCTGCCGAGCCGGAAACGGATGCAGTTATGTTCGTGCAAGTCCTGTGGCGTCTTCGGCGCGGGATGTTGGGCGAGGTACTGCGGCGACGCTACGGCCAGCAGGCGCGAGGCCACGCTGGCACGCACCATGACCATATCGTTGGCGATGAGCCTGCCGTAGCGTATGCCGGCGTCGAAGCGGCCCTTGACGATGTCGACGTTGGTGTTGTCCACCGTGATGTCCAGACTGATGCCGGGATAGCGCGTGAGGAATTCCTTCAGCAGCGGCGCCACGATCATTTGCGCGGGTACGGCCGAAACACTCAGGCGCAGGGTGCCCACCGGCGTGTCGCGAAAGTCGTTGATCGCCTCGATGGCCGCATGCAGCTCGGCAAAGGCCGGCCGTATGCGCTCCACCAGTTGTTCACCCGCCTCGGTGAGGTGCACGCTGCGCGTCGTGCGCTGCAGCAGGCGCACGCCCAGCCGCTGCTCCAGCGCGCGCAGGGTCTGGCTCAGCGTGGAGGGCGCCAAGCCGAGATAGGCCGCCGCGCGGGCGAAGTTGCCCTGCTGCGCGATTTCCAGAAAAGCGCGCAATTGCGCAAACTCGCTACCGCGCATGGCTTTCCCTTGCCCCATCCATTATTCGTTTTCACCAAATAATTCGTTCACATTAATGAGTATTATCCGGTCAATCGCGGTGCCCTAGAATATCCCTTGCTGCCGGCGCAAGCTGCGCGGGCTCGCCGGCCGCGCCAACGATGAGCCGGCCTGCTGCCTGGACACCCCATGAACGATACTTCCATCCCTAAAGAGCGCCTGCGCCGCTGGCTGATCGGCGGCGGACTTGCAGTTGCCCTGCTGATTGCCGCGATCATGTATCTGACCGGAGGACGTTACGTGAGTACCGACGACGCTTATGTCCAGGCCGCGCGCGCCAACATCAGCGCGAACATCTCGGGGCGTGTGGAAAAAATCTATGTGCGGGACAACCAGCCGGTGCGGCGCGGGGCGCCGTTGTTCGAGCTGGACAGCCGCCCATGGGCCATCGCGCTGGAAGACGCCAAGGCCAAGCTGGCAAGCGCCCGCATGGAAGTCGCGGCGCGCAAGGCGGCGTATGGCCGGCGCGTGGCCGAGCTGCGCGCCGCGCAGGCCGACCTAGCCTATCGGAAAAGGGAATTCCAACGCGCCACCGGCCTGGCGGCCCGCGGCATCGCCCCGCAGGCCGACCTGGATCAGGCGCGTTATGAACTCGCCAAAGCGCAGCAGCAGGTCGGGTCGGCCCAGCAGCAGGAGAAAAATGCGCTCGCCCTGCTGGACGGCAATCCGGACATCAAGGTGGACAGCCATCCCCTGGTGCAACAGGCCCTGGCGGCGTTGGCACGTGCTCGCCTCGACTTTTCCTATACCGTCGTGCGCGCCCCTTTCGGCGGCATTGTTGCCAAAGTCGACGGCCTGCAGCCGGGCGATTACATCCAGGCCGGGGCGCCGCTGTTCGCTCTGGTGTCCGACAAGCACGTCTGGGTAGAAGCCAATTTCAAGGAATCCGAGCTTGCCCACATGAGGGCGGGTGATGACGCCGCAATCCGTCTCGATGCCTATCCGGACCGCCGCTTTCACGGCAAAGTGGAGAGCCTGAGCCCGGGCACGGGGTCGAGCTTCGCGCTGCTGCCGCCGGAGAACGCCACCGGCAACTGGGTCAAAGTGGTGCAGCGCCTGCCCATCCGCGTCAGCCTGGATGGCACCGACGCGGGGAACCGCCTGCATGCGGGGTTGAGCGCGACCGTCGAGGTGGACACCGGGCATAGCCGGCTGAAGGAGCTGTGGTAGTGGCCGTGCCGCCGCCCGACCGTCCGCTGGAAGAGGTCATCGAGGAGGCCGGCGAAGGCGCCGCCGTTCCCCACCCGCCTCATGCCGGCCTCGCCAAGGCCGCGCTGAACCGGCCGCTCATCACCTTCTCCATCATGGCGGCGACCATCATGCAGTCGCTCGACTCCACCATCGCCAACGTCGCCCTGCCGCAGATGCAGGGCACGCTGTCCGCCACCCAGGACCAGATCGCCTGGGTGCTGACCTCCTACATCGTGGCGGCGGCCATCATGATCCCGCTCACCGGCTGGCTGGCGGGGCGCTTCGGACGCAAGAAGGTCTTCCTCATCTCCATCGTCGGTTTCACCGTGTCCTCCGCTCTTTGCGGCGTGGCCACCGACCTGGCCGAGATCGTGCTCTTCCGCCTCCTGCAGGGCATATCGGGTGCCGCCCTGGTGCCCCTTTCGCAGGCCGTGCTGTTCGACATCAACCCGCCGGAGCATCATGGCAAGGCGATGTCGATCTGGGGCGTCGGGGTGACGCTGGGCCCGGTGCTGGGCCCGGTGCTGGGCGGCTGGCTCACCGAAAGCTACAGCTGGCGCTGGGTCTTCTTCATCAACGTGCCCATCGGCGTGATCGCCTTCCTGGGTCTCTCCGCGTCCATGCCGGAAACCGACAAGCATTCCGATCGCTTCGATTTCTTCGGCTTCACCACGCTTGCCCTCAGCATCGGCGCGCTACAACTGTTTCTCGACCGGGGGGAATTGAAAGACTGGTTCGGCTCTCCGGAAATCGTCGTGGAGGCGATGGTGGCCGCGCTCGCCTTCTATTCCTTCCTGGTGCATTCCGTCACCTATCATCGCCCCTTCCTGAGCCCCGCGCTTTTCGCCGACCGCAATTTCGTCACCGCGAACGTCTTCATCTTCCTGATCGGCGTGGTGCTATTCGCCACCTTGGCCCTCATACCGCCCATGCTGCAGAACGAGATGAACTACCCGGTGCTGGTGAGCGGACTGGTCACGGCCCCGCGCGGCATAGGCACGATGCTGGGCATGATGGTGGTGGGCAGGCTGGTGGGGCGCATGGATGCACGCCTCATCCTGGCAGGAGGCCTTGGGCTGACGGCATTTTCCCTGTGGCAGATGACCCATTTCGACCTGCTCATGGATGAACGGCTGGTGGTCGTTTCCGGCATCCTGCAGGGCTTCGGCGTCGGCCTGGCCTATGTGCCGATATCCACGCTGGCGTTCAGCACGCTTGCGCCGGCGCTGCGCAACGAGGGAACCGCGTTCTTCAACCTCCAGCGCAACATCGGCAGCGCCATAGGTATTTCTGCCGTGCAGACCCTGCTGACGCGCAACACCCAGATCATGCATGCGACGCTGGCTGAGAACATCACTCCCTACAAGCTCGGCGACCCGGCCTTGTCCGCCAGCGGCATCGACATTTCGGGCAGTGCGGGCTTCGCCGCGCTCAACCACATGATCACGAACCAGGCCGCCATGGTGGCCTATCTTGACGACTACAAGCTGATGCTGGTGCTCACCCTGGCGGTCATTCCGCTGCTCGTGCTGTTGCGTCCGCCCGCAGGCAAGCCGGTCAAAAAGGAAGCGGCGGTGATGGAATGACAGCAAAAGGCATCGCACTCGCCCTGACGGCCGCCGCTCTGCTGGCCGGCTGCGGCATCGCCCGCCAGCCGCCGCAACCGGGCGTCCCGCAGACCTCCTCCTACACGCGAGAAGGCGAACTGCTCACGCTCAGCCAGCGCATCGCCCTGGGTGACCAGCTCGCCGCACAATGGTGGACCCTCTTTGCCTCCCCGCCGCTGAACCAGCTCATACGCATGGGCATCGCCGGCAATTACGATCTGGCGGCCGCGCGTGCGACGCTGGCGCAGGCGCAGGAAACCGTCGCCGCGCGCGAGGGTGAGCGCCTTCCGCAAATCTCCCTGGAGGCAACCGCAGGGCGGCAGAAATACGGTGCCACGCTCTTCGGGCCGGCCAACTTCGCGATCCCGCCCTTCAACTATTACGAGATCGGGCCCAGCGCGAGCTGGACGCCAGATTTCTTCGGCAGGCAGCGCTATGCCATCGAACGCCAGCGGGCTCTGGCGGATTATCAAGCCCAGCAGCTCGACGCCACCTATCTCGCCCTGACCGCCAACATCGTGGCCACTACCCTGGAACTGGCCGCGGACAACGAGGAGATCGCCACGGTGCGGCGCATAGAGGCCGCGGACCAGAAGACGCTCGCCCTGGTGAAGGCGTCATACACGCTCGGCGCAGCCTCCCGGCTCGATGTCCTGAGCGCGCAAACCCAAGCGGTCTCCGACAGCGCGCTGCTGCCTGCGCTGGAGCGACGCCGGGCCATCAGCCGCCACACCCTGGCGATCCTGCTCGGCAAGCCGCCCGCTGAGTGGTCGCCGCCTGCCGTCGCGCTGCACGACTTCGCCCTGCCGCACGACTTGCCGCTAAGCCTGCCCTCGGAGCTGGCCAAAAACCGCCCTGACATACGCGCCGCGCAAGCCAATCTGCGCGCCGCCAGCGCCGCCGTGGGAGAGGCCACGGCCAATTTCTATCCGCGCGTCACGCTGAGTGCCAACATGCTGCAGGAAGCGCTGACTCCGGCCGGCATCTTCAATAGCACCGGTGCCGCCTGGGCGCTTGCCGCCGGCCTTTCTGCGCCCGTCTTCAACGGCGGCACCCTGAGCGCCGAGAAGCGGGCCGCTCAGCACGCCTATCAAGCGGCGCTCGCGCAGTACCGCCAGACCATACTGAACGCGTTCGGCGAGGTCGCCGACGCCCTGACCTCGCTGGACCACGACGATGCCGACGCGGCGCTGCGGCGCAAGGTCGTGGACCAGGCCGGGCACACTTACGCGCTGGCCCTCTCCAGCTACCGGCAGGGCGCGGTCGGCCTGCTGCAGGTGCTGGACGCGCAGCGCGCCCTGGCGCGCGCCGAACTGGCGCTGGCGGCGGCGCAGCGTCAGCGCTATCTCGACTGCGTGCGCCTATTCGTCGCGCTGGGCGGATCGCCGTACCAGCCCGGGGCTTGAGGCAACCAAATCTCCGACCGACCGGGGCAAATCTGCGGCGGCGGGAGCCTGTGATAGGCTGTGCCCCCCCCCGGTCGGTGCATGACTGTACAGGCACCCACGCCAACCACACTGCCGGTTCATGAGGAAGATCCCCCTTACTCGCGAGCTGATTCGGCTCGCCGGCCCCATTTATATTGCCCAGATGGCCATGATGGCCAACGGGGTCATCGACACCGTCATGGCGGGCCGACTGTCGGTTGTCGATCTGGCAGCCGTCGGCATCGGCGCGTCGATACAAGTGACGATAGTGATGTCGCTCACGGGCGTGCTGCTCGCCCTGCCGCCGCTGATCGCGCATCTTTATGGCGCCGACAAGCATGCCGCCATCGGGCGGGAGATTCAGCAAAGCGTCTGGATTGCGCTTGTGTTCGGTGCCATCGCCATCCTGCTGCTTCATTACCCGTGGCCCTTTATCGCGTTGGCTGAATTGCGTCCGGCGGTCGAGGCCAAGGTGCGCGCCTATCTGGACGCCTCGGCCTGGGGGGTGCCGGCGGCATTCGCCTTCCGCATCTTCTTCGGGCTTTTCACGGGGATAGGCCGCCCGCGCGTGGTGATGCATTTCAACCTGGCGGCGCTGGCGCTCAAGGTGCCGCTGAACGCAGTGTTCATGTACGGCCTTGCCGGCCTGCCGGCGCTGGGCGGGCCGGGCTGCGCCGTTGCCACGACGGTCGATGCCTGGCTGATGGCGCTGCTGGCGTGGGCTTGGTGCCTGCGTAACCCGGAGTACGCGCAGCTGCGCTTGCGGCAACACTGGTCGCGGCCGGACTGGCAGGTCATCGGCCCTTTTCTGCGCCTGGGCTTGCCCATTGCGCTTACTTTCATAGCCGACGTGAGCGCCTTCACGTTCATGGCCATATTCATCGCGCGCCTAGGCCCGGTCATGTCCGGCGCGCATCAGATCGCCGCCAATCTGGCCGCCTTCGCCTTCATCCTGCCGCTCTCCATCGGCAACGCTACCGCGATATTGGCCGGGCGGGCGCTCGGGGCGGGGCAACCTCAATTGGCCCGGAAAATCTGCGGGCGCGGCTTGGCCCTGGGCCTCTCGCTCGGGATAGTGGTCAGCCTGGTCTTCTGGTTCGGCGCCCACACGATCGCGCAACTTTATACGGCGGACGCCCGCGTACGCGCGGTGGCCGCGCCCTTGATCGTGCTGGTCGGCTTTTACCATCTCGCCGATGTTCTTCAGGCAGTGTCCGTGAACGCCTTGCGCGGCTATAAGAGGTCTGCCATACCCATGGTCATCTATACCCTGGGCCTGTGGGGCGTCGGCCTCGGCGGGGGCGTGCTGCTGGGCCTGACCCATCTCTTGGGCCCGCCGCGCGCCGCGGCCGGCTTCTGGCTGGCGGCGGTTGTCAATCTGTGGCTGGTGGGCGGATTGGTCACCTGGTATCTGGATCAGGTCAGCCGGCGCGCCCTCAGGAGCGCCACCGGTTGAGCCGGAGCGGGGCTTGTGTCGGTGCGGCTTCTTGCCAAACGCCCAGATCCGGCCAAAATCCTGGGGGGCTGATTTCACCACTCTGGTGGAGTCTAGAGGAGCATCCCCGCGCCTCGGCGGGCCAACAAGAAAGGACAAATGGTGATCATTTTTTACCGCATACAAAGCGACAGCCCGAACGTCCGCAAGGTGTCGATCATGCTGCAAGAAACCGGGCTGCCGCACAGGGTTCATACGGTAGCCAAGCGGGACGGCGAGCGTGTGGACGACGACCTGCTCCGCGTCAGCCCCAACGGCACGGTGCCCGCCATCGTGGACCAGGAAACCGGCGCCACCCTGTTCGAGTCGGGGGCCATTCTTTACTACCTGGCAACCAAATCCAACAGGCTCATCCCCGCGGACCTGGCGGCGCGCGGCGAAGTCATGAAATGGGTGATGTTCGAAGCCGCCAACATGGGCCCGGCCATGAGCGAGCTTTATCATTACCTGCTGTCCGATGCCGCGGACGAGGCCATCATGGGACGCTACCGGCGCAAACTCGCTCAGTTCTGCGCGATCCTCGATCGCCAACTGGCCGGGCGGGACTACCTGTGCGGCGACTGTTCCATTGCCGACATCGCGATCTTCCCCTGGTCTGCCATCATCGAGTTCATGGCCGAGATCAGTCTCGATGACTATCCGAACCTGAGAGCCTGGGTGGATGTCATGAACCGCCGCAGCGCGATCGGCGGGGAGATGCGGCAGGGCGGTTAGTAGTGCTTGGAGACGCCCGCCGTTGGCGCCGTTTCAAGCGCGCCTTGCATTTACGCCTGCGGGTGAGGGTTTCCAGGGTGTTGCTGCCCCCGGGCCCGGATGGCGAGGCAGATCTTCCAACGTCCCTCGGGTTGCGCCGTTAACTGCTGCTCGCGCACCACTTCCCCGTGATCTCGCCGAATAAAGTCCGTTGCATAGTGCATCATCAACACATTGATTTTGCTAGGCCGCAATCGTCCTCAAAGTCCGTCGGGAGAATATGGTGATGGCCATGCGAAGAAGAGAAATCCAATAAAGTCCGTCGTTTCTTAGTGCCCTATCGTTACGGGCGCGGAGCGTCCGATCCATAACTTGCTCGGCAAGTAGCGCAGCATCGCTTCCAATGTCCATAGAGGTAGCCGACAGATGGATTTATGGTTCCCGGGGACAATGATGATTCCTGCTTTCCGTTCACGCGGCGCCGGCTGCCTTGAGCATCTCGCGCACGAAGGCCGGCAGGTCGCCGGGCTGGCGCGAGGTGAGCAGTTTGCTGTCCACCACCACTTCGGCGTCCTCGTGGCGGGCGCCGTTTTCCTTAAGCTCGTGGGCCACTGAGTGGTAGCAAGTAGCGCGGAGGCCCTCCAGCACACGCGCGCCCACTAATAGGTGGGAGGCGTGGCAGGTGGTGGCCACTGGGTTGTTGGCCTTGACGAGGAGGAACAAGGTGGTGAACCTGGATCGCCATTGAAATTACTTGATTGCTTTTGTCGGGTATAGGTGTACAAGTGGTTCGTGTGGTGCGGCAACCTTGCCAGCACCCGTCACGAAGCAGCTAATTCCCGAAAGGAATACCATGCGTAACGTTCATACCGAGTATCAGGGCGAAGACCACAACTTCGAAAGCGCAAGTCTCCTCGCCAAAAATGTGGCCAAAGAGAATCAGATGCTGGATCCCACCATTATGGCCTGGCATAAAGGCAGTGGTCAGGGCATGCCCGCCCTCTACGATGGCGCCGATCCAGAGACCTCGTGGGCAAAGTACGGCGCGGGCAACGGCGGCAAGCTTGAGGTCAATGTGGGGAACGACTACCAGTTCATCATGATGGATACCAGTGGCTACGAAAAGCTGGGCGAAATGCCCCTGCGCAACCTGTCGGATGGGCACGGCAATGAATACCTCTGCCTCACCCCTCTGCTGGGCAAAGAAACCAATTCACCCACGCAAGAAGCCTGCACACATCTGGATGGATGGGCGGCAGACCAGTTCTGAGCATTCTGGGCCATGGTCCGCGCACTGACGGGGGGCGCTGCAGCCCAAACAATTCAGCGCGGGCTGCTTGTGCGCTCTAAATATTCCCATGTATGCAGAGAACCAAAGGAACCCTCGTGATAGCCAGCATTTTGAACGAAAGTCGTAGCCTTCCCGTCAACAACGCCAGCCACAAGGTTGTGTTATGGCATGTGTTCCGCGCCGCCAGCGGGGCTGTGGAATACGCCGAAGGCATCAAACTAGGAGAGGGGCAGTCCATCGTCGGCGGAATGGATTCTGACAGCATCGGCAATCTGTGGTGGGTGGGTGTGGAAGTGGAAGAAGTTTCGCGTTGGGGCAACCTGGCCGCGGTAAACAAACACGCCGAATGAACACCTTGTGCCAGCCCAGGGATTTGATGCGGCGGCGAACCCGCCAAGAGCTGCGCCCTACCGCCGCAGGCCCCAATTCGGCCTTTGCTGCCATTGGGGAAATTCTCTGTCTACGTCAGCTCTGTGGCGGGTTGCTGACCTTGGGGCCAACAGGCCACTGAATGTCCGCTTGCACTCCCCACGA
>JAJZSR010000082.1 GCA_021849595.1 Pseudomonadota bacterium
GCCGTGGCGCGCCAGGCGCTTGAGCAGTCGCGCGTAGGCCGCCTCCAGGGGCGCGGGGGTGCTGCGCCCGCGCCAGGCGTAGAGCGCGGCATAAAGCAGGGCCAGGGCGGACAGGCCGCCCACCATACCCAGGATCAGCGCGCTGGCGCCCCAGTCCGCCAGACCCAGGCGGGCGAGCATGGCGCGCTGGCGTTCGGCGCCGTAGCCTAGCACCCAGTCGTTCCAGTAAAAGTTGGCGCTGTCCCACAGCAGGCCCAGGCGCCGCAGCACGGGTGCGGCATATCCCATGGGCAGTAGCCCCGGCTGCGGCAGGCCGGCCAGGGCATCGGTGACGTTGACATCGACGCGGTTGGGCGGCACCGCCGCGGTGGGATCGACGCGCATCCAGCCGTGCCCGGCCAGCCAGACTTCGGCCCAGGCATGGGCATCGGCCTGGCGCACCAGCACATAATGCCCCAGCGGGTTGTATTCGCCCCCTTGGTAGCCGGTCACCACGCGCGCGGGGATGCCCGCGGCGCGCATGAGCACCACGAAGCTGCTCGCGTAGTACTCGCAATAGCCGGCCCGCGTGCGGAACAGGAAGTCGTCCACCGGGTCGCCGGTGAGCGGCGGCGGTGTGAGGGTGTAGCGGAAGCCCTGGGTGCGGATGTAGTTCAGCGCGTCCGCCACCACGGCGGCGGCATCGGGGGCCGTGGTGCGCCATTGCGCGGCAAGCGCGCGCGCCTGCGGCGCCGCGTCCGGCGGCAGTTGCAGGGCGGCACGGCGCTCGGCGCGCGGCAGGTTCGCATCGAGGGTGTACCGGGGATAGGCCGCGAGATCGTAACGCGCCACATGGTCGATGGGCTTGTCGGCCGCCAGCACGTGGCCTGCGCCCAGGCGGGTGCCGGGCGGCGCCTGTCCCGCCAGGTCCAGGGCCGGCACCCAGGGCGCGCCCGAAGGCTGCAGCATCAGGGTGTAAGGCAAGGCGGGATCTTGCGGGCGGTAGCGCCCGGGCGGCAAGCCGGCGACGTCGCCCGGCCGCCAACTGCGGCCGTCGTATTGCCACAGCACGGGCCCGCGCCAATACAACTCTTCGGCGGGCGGCGGCGGGCCGGCGAAGATGGCGCGCAGCGCGGGCGCGCGCGAGAGCGCCAGTCGGCTAAATTGTCCCGGCGTCATGCGGTCGGACAGGCCGGCGAGGGCGGCGCCCGGCTGCGCCAGCCCGGCCAGCGGCGAAGGCAGGCGCGGGAACAGCACGAAGAGCACTGCCATCATGGGCAGGGACTGCACGAGCAACAGCAGCGCCAGGCGCAGACGGGCTGAAAGCGGCGGGCCGTGGGCGCCCTGGGCGAGCGTAATGAGCGCGCCGGTCTGCGCCACCACCACGACCGCCAGGTACAGCGCGGCGGGGATGGACTGGCTGTAGAAGAAGCCCGTCGCGATGATGAAATAGCCAAGGAAGGCCGCCAGCATGCCATCGCGCAGGGTGCGCGATTCCAGGGCCTTGAGGCCGGTCATGAGCAGCAGCAGGGCCACGCCGGGATCGCGCCCCGTGAGGCGGTGATAACTCAGATAGACGGCAGTGAGCGCCAGCAGGGCGAGGGCGACGACCACGGTGCGCGGCAGCCGGTCGCGTCCCTGCCGCGCCAGCCAGGCGCGCAGGCCCAGGGCGGCGAGTGCGGCCAGCGCGAACTGCGGCGCACCGAAGAACAGATGCGGCAGCACCGCCAGGGCCAGGGCACCCATCAGGCCCTGCAGGGCGCGCGGGGCCACCGGCAGCGCGGCCAGTCCGTCGCGCGCCGACTTCATGCCGGCAGCCGGAACAGGGCCAGGGCCTGGAGGCAGCGCAGGCGCTGGGCTTCGCCCAGGTCGGGCGGATATTCCGCGCCGGGCAGGCGCAGGCCGTAGCGCAGGCCGGCGTTTTCCGCATCCAGCACGAGCCGGCTCAGCAGAGACAGGCGCTGCTCCGCACCGGCGTTCGGCAGATCGTTCCAGGATAGCCAGAGGTCCGCGCGCTGCGCGCCCTGGAACTGCTTGGTCAGCAGGGTGTCGCTGCGCGCCGCGGCCTTCCAGGCTACCCGGCGCAGGGGGTCGCCCGTGACGTAGCGGCGCAGGCCGGCGAAGTCCTCCTCCCCCGAACGTCCGCCGGTGCCGCGACGGACGTCATCCGGCGTTGCGGCCGGGAGGGTCGCGCTCGCGGCCGCGCGCGGATACACCAAGGCCGTGCACTCGAATTCCAGCCAGCTCCAGGCCTCGAACAGGCCCAGCGGGTAGCGCGTAAACAAGCGCAGGCGGCCTGCGCTCAGGCGACCGCGCTGCGGCGCCGGCACGCCCACGGCCACTGTTTCGCGCGCCCCGGCGGCGAGGGCGAAAAGGCTCGGAGGACCATCGCGCCCGGCCAGCGCCAGGGCATAGCGCGGACGTGGCGTGGGGTTGGTGAGCTGCAACTGGAATTGCGCCTCTTCGCCGGCGAACACCGGAGCGGCGCCGACGCAGCCCACGCGCAGATGCAGCAGGTTGCGGTGCGTCTGCCACAAGGCGTTGGCACCCAGCGCGGTGAGCAGAAAGGTCAGGATGAAGGCCATGCTGTTGGCGTAATTGACCGCGCCCAGCAACATCACTGCGAGCATGAGGGCGTAATACAGGCCGAAGCGTGTGGGCAGGATGTAAATGCGGCGGCGGTGCAGCAGGATCTCGCCGCCTGCCACCGGCTCGTTGCGCCGGAGCCAGCGCACCAGGCCGTCGCGTAGGGAGGCGAGGACAGCAATGGCGGCCATCGGCGGGCGCGCGGTCAGGGCACCGCGACGGCCTGCAGCAATTCCGTCGCGGCCGGGCGTCCGCCTTCGTCGAGCGCTTGCAGGCGATGGGCGGCGACGGCGGGCAGCACCGCCTGCACGTCCTCGGGAACGACAAAATCGCGTGCGCGCATGAGCGCCCAGGCCTGCGCGGCGCGCACTAGGGCGAGCCCGGCGCGCGGCGACAGGCCTTCGCGGAAGCGGCCGGGCGCGCGCGAAGCGGCCAGGAGCGCCTGCACATAATCGACGATGGGATCGGCCACATGCACCTGATGCACGCGCCGTTGCAGGTCGGCCAGATCGGCTGCGCTCACGCAGGGGCCCAGGTCGTCGATTAGGGTGCGCCTGTCCTCGCCGCGCAGCAGGGCGCGCTCCGCGTCGCGGGCGGGGTAGCCCAGTTCGATGCGCATCATGAAGCGGTCGAGCTGGGATTCGGGCAGCGCAAAGGTGCCGACCTGATGGCGCGGGTTTTGCGTGGCGACCACGAAAAACGGCGCCGGCAGGCGGCGCGTGACGCCGTCCACGGTGATTTGATGCTCTTCCATGGCTTCCAGGAGGGCACTCTGGGTCTTGGGCGTGGCGCGGTTGACTTCGTCGGCTAGGATCAACTGGGCGAACAAAGGCCCGGGATGGAATTCGAAGCTGCCTGCGGCGCGATTGAACACCGACACGCCCAGGATGTCGGCCGGCAACAGGTCGCTGGTGAACTGGATGCGCGCGAACTGCAGGCCCAGCGCCCTGGCGAAGGCGTGCGCCAGCGTGGTCTTGCCCACCCCCGGCACGTCCTCGATGAGCAGGTGACCGCGCGAGAGCAGACAGGCCAGGGCCAGTTCGATCTGACCGCGCTTGCCCAGGATGATGCCGTCCAGGGTGTGCAGCAGATGGGCGATGCGGGGATCGACGGAGGGAGGGGCAGGGGCGCGCTCGAGCATGGTGCGGACATGGTGTAGGACAAAACGGGGTACGCCGGGCGTCGCCCCAGTCCCTATTACGTCGCAAGTGGTGGGAAAACTTGAGCCGGCGTCAGCTTGCGGCCACGGCCTCGTGCAGCGCAATGGGCTGCGGGCGGCCGATGTGGTAGCCCTGGACGAAATCGACGCCGATGGCCCTGAGCGCCTCCAGGGTCACCGCGTCCTCCACCCACTCGGCGATGGTGCGGATCTTCATGATCTGCCCGACCTGATGGATGGCCTCCACCATGCCGCGATCGATGGGGTCGACGGCCATGTCCTTGACGAAGGCGCCGTCGATCTTGAGGTAATCCACCGGCAGGGCCTTAAGATAGCCGAAGGAACTCAGGCCGCTGCCAAAATCGTCCAGGGCGAAATGGCAGCCCAGCGCGCGCAATTCGTTGATCAGGCGGCCGGCGTTGGCCAGATTTCTGATCGCGGCGGTTTCCGTGATCTCGAAGCAGATTTCCGTGAGGGAGACGCTGAAATCCTGTGCGCAGGCGCGGATGTAGGCGGGCAGTTGCGCGTCGTCGAGCGAGGCGCCCGAAAGATTGATGGCGATCATGCGATCTTCCCGCCCCGGCGCGCCCATGGTGCCGGCAGCCAGCGCCGCGAACGCGTTGCGGATCACCCAGCGGTCGATCTTGGGCATGAGGTTGTAACGCTCGGCGGCAGGGATGAAGTGATCCGGCGGAATGATGGTGCCGTCCGGTGCGCGCATGCGCAGCAGCACTTCGTAATGGTCGTGCCGCCCACCCGCGGTGGCGGAAAGCGCGCGGATGGGCTGGCGGTAGAGCAGGAAGCGATTGTCGTTGAGGGTGTCGACGATATGGTTGACCCAGTGCATGTCCTCCGAGCGCTCGGCCAGATCGGCGTCGGCCTCGTGGTAGACGTGGATACGGTTGCGGCCGCCGTCCTTGGCCGCGTAGCAGGCCAGGTCCGCGGCGCTGAGGATGGCCGCCGCACCGCCGTCGCGCGGCGTGATGGCCACCACGCCTATGCTGGCGCCGACCTCGAACACTTTCCCTTGCCAGCGGAAGCGGTGTTCCTGGATGCGCTCCAGCAGCGCCTGGGCGACTCTGTGCGCCTGGTCGAGCGGGCAATTGCGCAGCAGCAGGCCGAATTCGTCCCCCCCTAGCCGGGCCAGCAGGTCATCCTTGCGCACGCCCTCCAGCATGGCGCGGGCAAGCTGGCGCAGCAGTTCGTCCCCGGCGATATGGCCGCAGGTGTCATTGACGATTTTGAACTGATCCAAGTCCAGATACAGCAGGGCATGTTCCTGCCCGCCCTGGCGTGCCGAGGCCAACAGTTCGCCCAGATGCTCTTCGAATTTGACGCGGTTGTACAAATCGGTCAGGGCATCATGGCTGGCCTGATGGGACAGCTGTTGGGTCAGGCGGCGCGCGTGGCTGACATCCTGTATGGCCACCACCACGCCCATGACCGTGCCGCGGCTATCGCGCATGGGCGCCGCGGAAATTTCAACGGCCACCTGCTTGCCATTGCGGCGCAGCAGAACGGCCTGACGCGCGGTAGTCTGCACCAGATTGGTTTGCAGGCACAGCAGGCCGGGGTTGGGCAGCGGCTCGCCGGTGGAGTCGTGGATCAGGCGGAGCACCTGTTCCAGCGGCTGGCCGATCCCTTCCTCGGCGCCCCAGCCGGTGAGGCGCTCGGCCGCGGGATTGATGTATTGCACGCGGCCCGCAGCGTCGGCACTGATCACCGCGTCGGTGATGGAGTGCAGGGTCACTTCGACGCGCTCTTTCTCGCGCGACAGTTCGGCCTCGGATTCGGTGGCGCGCGCTAGGGCCGCACGCAGTTCGTCCTGCTGGCGCATGAGGGAATCGAGGGCGCGGTTGATGAAGCGGGCCAGGAAGCCGAATTCATCGCCCAGGCGTTCGTCGATGCGCGCCGCAGTGTCGCCGTCGGCGAACTTCTGGGCCGAGGCGACCATGTTGGCGAAGGGACGCGACAGCATGCGCTGCAGGATCAATTGCAGCAGCAGGCCGAAGACGATGGCGATGAGGCCGATGGCCAGCATCAGGTTCTTGCGCTGCCGGGCGGCGGACTGCGCCAGGTCGGGAAAATAGACAGTGGCGCGCACGCGCGGCGCCGGTTGTCCGTCCGCCGCAGGCGGCAGGGACAGGTCATGCGTCACGGCATGCAGGCCCGGGTGCAAGGCGCCGAATTGCACCACGCCTCCCGGGCCGCTCACGGTCACGGCCTGGAAGCCAAGGGACTTTTGCCAAGGGGCGATGATTTGGCGCAGGCGTTCTCGGCTGTCCGGCAAGGGCGTCGCGGGGTGGCGCTCCAGGCTGTCGCCGATGCGCTCGGCCAGGAGCAAGCCATCATGGTCGTAGCGGGCCTGCTGCCCGCTCTCCTGGACATGCAGCAGGAAACCCGCGGCCAGCAGGCCCACCACCACCATGCCCCAGAACACGATGCCGCTAATCTTGGACGGCAGACCGCTCTGGATAATAGTGAAGCCTTGCTTCCTCCGGTATTGTTCGGGCATTTACTTGAGGCCCATCAGTTTGAGACTGAAGAGACCGGGGCAGACCCCGCTGACGCCCGCGCCGAAGATGGCGAGGCCCATGAACCAGGGCAGAAACCAGAGCTGCTGGCCGTCCAGCACGTAGCTCACGAACAATAACGCGCCGACCAGCAGGCGCCAGGCGCGCTCCGACTCGAAGGTAAAGCGCGGTGCCCGGCTGCGCGGCGCCAGGGCCACATAGGTAACCGGTTCGCCGTAATAGCCCATCCTGCTGCGCAGGGCCGCCACCAAGCGCGGCACGCGCAGGTTGGTGATGCCTTCGATAAACAGCACGGCGATCAGCGCGAGCATGAGATCGTGCAGATCGAAGTACAGAAATACCAGCAGCAGCGTGCCCAGTATCAGGCGGTAAATGCGGTCGTTCACGGCAATCTCCTGGTTACGGCCCCGGACGGCATCCGAAAGGCTGTGAATAAATCTACCGCGCACTCCGATAGCTACCTTGGGCGGCGCTTGCTACGACTTCTTCACAGCCTCCAAGACGACGCTTCGACAGTTTCGGCAAATCTTCATCATCGAACGCAGCAGGGCGGCGCTGCCGACTGTTCTGCGTCCGGGGCTGCCGGGTTGCAGGCAAGCGGCATGCCAGTGTGCCGGGAGGATTTAATGTTGGGCGGGCCGCCCGAGCGGGATCAGATAGAGCGGGCGCTCGTCGCCGGCCAGGCCCAGCGCCGCCGCGACGCGCGCGTCGTCGAAAGCGCCGATGGGCACGCCCGCCAGTCCCAACGCAGTCGCCTGCAGCAGCAGGTTCTGAGCGGCATGGCCGGCTTCGCGCTCGACGTAGGCAATTCCCCGGCGACCGTATTTGGCCGTGGTGCGTCCTTCCACCGCGGCAAGTGCCACCACCGCAGGCGCCTCGGCCACGGCCGTTTGCCCCGGAGCGGCAGCGGCGAGAGCGGCGCGCGCGTTGGCGCGCCCGGCCGGGGCCAGTTCATGTCGCTGCGGAAGATAACGGTAGACGCCGGGCCGAAGCCCCGTGACGTTGCCGGCCACGACATAGGTTTCCAGGGGGTAAAGGGCGCCGGCGGAGGGCGTGGTCCTCAGCCCCGACGCATGAGTCACGCCCTGCGCCGCCCAAAGCAGTTGGGAAACCTGCTCCAGAGTCAGGGCCGTGGGGGAGAATCGCCTGACGGAGCGCCGCTCGTGCAGGGCCCGTTCCAGCGAATAGGCGCTTTGCGTGCGCGGCACCGGCAGTTGTATGGTTTCCATGGCCCGGGTACTCCCCATCGCTACGGCAGGTGCCGCGCCCGCCAACGGCGCCCAGCCGAGCGCGGCCATGCCCTGCGCCAGCAAGACCAGAAACGCGCGCCTGCTCATTCGCCGCGACGCGTCACGGCCCCGTGTAGATGCAGCCGGCGTGAACGGTTTCCTGCACCACGATGCGGTTCAGGTCGGGCAGGGCGGGCTTGAGGCGCGCCCACAGCCAAGCGGCGAGGTTTTCGCTGGTGGGGTTTTCCAGCCCGGCCACGTCGTTGAGCGTGCGGTGGTCGAGCTGCTCGGCGACGGGCCGCCACGCGGCTTCCAGATCGGCGAAATCCACCACCCAGCCGAGCTTTTCATTCAGCGCACCGGCCGCATGCACTTCGATGCAAAAAGAATGGCCGTGGACGCGGGCGCAGGGATGGTCGGCAGGCAGGTGCGGCAGAAAGCGCGCGCATTCCAGGTGGAAGATGCGGAACACGCTGTGCATCTGCCGTCTCAGGCGCCCGGCTTGCGCGCGACCAGATCGATGAGCGCCGAACGGCCGGCGTGGCCGGCACCCTCTTCGACGATGTCCTCGTGTTCACGCAGGTGGAGAATGTCCCAGGCGCCGAACCATTCGCGCAGCATGGCCTCGGTGTACAGTTGAGCGGGATCGGACGGCCCGCCGGTCTTGTATTCCACCTGCTTGGGTGTGTAGCCCTGCAGGATCAAAAGACCGCCGGGCTTCACGCTCTGCTTGATGCCCTCGATCATGCGCGGGCGCTTGTCGGGGGGTGCGAACTGGATGAAGATGGCCACCGCCAGGTCGTAGTGCGCCGCCGGCCAGTCCCAGGCGAAGAGATCGACGATTTCCAGGCGCAGGCTGCCCTTGCCCGGCGGCGCAGCGTTTCCCGTCTCCACCAGCGCGACGCCCTGCTTGGCTGCGAGCGCGCGCGCCTTATCCTGCGCCACGGGCGAGCCGTCCACGGCGTGCACGTGCAGCCCTTGCGCCGCCAGCCAGACGCCGTTGCGGCCCTCGCCGTCGGCCACGGCGAGCGTTTGCCAGCCGGGTTTCAGCAAATGCGCCTGGCTTGCCAGGAAGCGGTTGGGCGCCTCGCCGAACAAATAGCCCGGCGCGCTGTAGCGCTCGTCCCAGAACGGCGTGATGGCGCCGCTGCCGCCGTGCGTGCTGCTCATTTGCCAGCGGCGGCCGACAGAAGCTTGTCGAGCTGTTCGGCGGGAACCAGGCCGGGGATGCGCTCGCCGTTCTGGAAGAACAGGGTCGGCGTGCCGCTGATGTCGAGCTTCTCGCCCAGCGCCATATTCTTCTTCACCGGGTTGGGGCAATTGGGCGAGGCGGTGGGGGCGATGCCCTTGAGCATGTAGTCGTTCCAGGCCTTGATGCGGTCGGGCGAGCACCAGATCTGCTGGGCGACTTTCTCGGAGCCGGGATGCAGGCTGGGAATGGGGTAGGGGAAGAGGTACAGGGTGACGTTATTGAGCTTGGCCAGCTCCGGCTCCAGCTTGCGGCAGAACGGGCAGTCGGGGTCGGTGAACACCGCCAGCTTGCGGCTGCCGTCGCCCTTGACCCACTTCATGGCCTGATCGAAGGGCAGGCTGTTGAAGTCGACGCGCTGCAACTGGCTCATGCGCGCTTCGGTGAGGTTTTTGTGCGCCGCCAGGTCGATGACGTTGCCGAGAAAGACGTAATGGCCGTCGGGGCTGGCGTAAACCAGTTGGCCGTCCATATAGACCTCGTACAGCCCGGCATAAGGGGTTTTGGTGATTTCGCTGATTTTGGCGTGGGGGAACTGGGCCAGCAGGGCTTTGCGTATTTCGGCTTCGCCGGCATGGGCGGCCAGCGGCGCGACGGCCAGGGCCAGGGAGAAAAGGGCGGTGGAAAGCTTCAAGATGGGCTCCGAAAAAGGCGGAAATTTAAATTCAGGAAATTAAGGCGTGATGAATGAGTTGGGATTTTACCGGGCCCAATTGGTTCATCAGGGACAAGCCGCCGTTGCGCAGGGCACCGGCGCCCGGAATTTGCGCCGCAAACAGATGATACAGCCCATGAGTCATGCTCTGCATGGCGGCCACCGGCTCGCGCCGCCGCCGGGCATGGCGCGCGAGCAGCAGGGGGTCGCCGCAGGCAGCGCGTCCGCGCGCGGCGAGCACTTCGGCCAGGGCTTCCGCATCGCCGAAACCCAGGTTCACGCCCTGGCCGGCCAGGGGATGCACGCCGTGCGCGGCATCGCCCGCCAGCACGAAGCCGGGGCGGAAGATCTTTTCCGGGCGGATCAGGCGCAACGGAAAGCCCGCCGCCGGGGTGAGCAGTTCGAGGCTCCCCAGGCGTGCGCCGCCCGCCTCCTGTACGCGCTGCGCCAGCGCCGCGGCATCCAGGGCCAGCAGCTCCTCGGCCGGCGCTTCCGGCGCCGACCACACCATGGACATGCGCCGGCCCGGCAGGGGCAGCCAAGCCAGAACGCTCTCACCCAGGAACCACTGGAAGGCGGTACCGCGATGGGGCCGCTCGCAGGCGAAGTTGGCCACCACGCCGAGCTGGCGGTAAGGGGTGATGGACGCCGCGATGCCGGCCCGGGCACGCAAGGGCGAATCGGCACCGTCCGCCGCCACCAGCAGTTCGCATTGCAGTTCGCTGCCGTCTTCCAGCGTGAGTACCGGGGCGGGCTGCCAGTCCACGCCCGCGAGCGCGGCCGGGCACAGCACGTCCAGCAGCGGTTCGGCCTGCGCGGCGTCCAGCAGGGCTTGCTGCAGACGAGCGCTCTCCAGGATCGTGGCGAGGCGCTCGACGCCGCTTTCGTAGCTGTCCAGGCGCAGCAAGCCGCCCGCGTCGCCGCGCACATCCATGCGGTATACCGCCTGCAGGCGCGCCGCGTCCAGGCGCTGCCAAGCGCCCAGTTTTTCCAGGAAAGCCTGGCTGCCGGGATTGATGGCGTAGATGCGCGTGTCCCAGGCGGCCTCGGGCAGCGGCGCGGCGCGCCGCTCCAGCAGCGCGGTGGCCAGTCCCAGGCGCGCCAGCGCCAGGGCGGTGGCGGTGCCTACCAGGCCGCCGCCTGCGACGACTACGGCGTAGCGCTTCATCCGCGCGCTCCGAACATCATGCGCCGGGCCACGAAATGCTTGAGCGGCGGCACGGCCTGCAGGGCGAACAGCCCCAGGCCGCGGGCGCGCCGCAGGGGCGTCCAGTCGCGCGAGAAGATTTCCACCAAAGCGTCGGTGAAACCCATGCCCGGCAGGGTATCGCGCTGGCGGCTCGCGGCGTAGCGCGCCAGGGTGGCCGCAGCGCCGGGATCGGTGGGGGCATCGAGGATGGCCTGCGCCAACTCCCAAGCGTCGCGCAGCCCCAGGTTGAAGCCCTGGCCTGCCACCGGGTGCAAGGTCTGGGCGGCATTGCCTATGCGCACCAGGCGTTCGCCCGCGCGGCTGCCCTGCCAGGCCAGCCGCAGGGGAAAGCGGCCGCGTTCGGCGATGGCGAGAAAACGCCCGGCGCGTCCGCCGAAATGTGCTCGCAAGGCGGCGAGGAAGGCGCCGTGGTCCAGGGTGAGCAGCCGCTCCGCCTCGGCCGGGCTGGCCACACACACCAGCGCATAGGAATCGCCGCGCGGCAAAAGCGCCGCAGGCCCCTGGGGCGTGAAGCGCTCGTAGGCCAGGCCACCGTGTGGCCGGTCGGTGCTCACTCTGCCGACCAGTGCCACCTGGCCGTAATCCTTGCTGATGCGGGGTTCGCCCTGCAGGCTGCGTCCGCCGTCGGCGATGACGGCCAGGCGCGTGGTGAGCAGGTCGCCGTCGTGCAGCTTGAGGGTGGCATAGGCGCGTCCTGGCAACGCAGATTGCACGGCGGCATCGTGGCGCACCGCCAGGCCGGCGGCCTGCAGCGCGTCGTCGAGCGCCTGCGCCAACTCGTCGTAACCCAGCACATAGCCCAGGGCGGGGACGCCTT
>JAJZSR010000083.1 GCA_021849595.1 Pseudomonadota bacterium
TGTCGGCCATACGCGCCTCGGCGGCCCACCTGACGGTAAATTCGCCGAAGGTCTTGGCCTCGGCCAGCCGGCGCTTCTGGCGCTGCTTCTCCTGGGAAGGCGACCGCCCATCGGCTACCGCACGCCTGGCTTCCAGGCAGCGCTCACGCGCCCTGGCCAGCGACAAGCCATCTGACCCATAGCGGCCGATGGTCAGCGTTTCGCGGCGCCCATTGAGGCGATAGTCGTAACGGAAGGTGACTGTGCCGGCTGGAGAGACGGTCACGTACATGCCGTCTCGGTCGGCCACCTTATATTGAGCGCCCTTGGGCTTGAGGTTTTTCAGTGCAGTGTCGGTGAGCATCGGCATTCTCCCTAGCTTGTGGCGGTTTTACCGTCACAAGAATTCGAAATGACAACCCGCTCGGAACCCGCATGAAATCAAGCTTTCTGCTTGAATTTTTACCGTCATGCGCCGAAACGGCTTGACGGTAGAAATTATAATCCTCTGAGACTGCGCTTGGCTACCGTCAGATCGACCGACACTTTGATCCGCCTGCCAGCAATTGTTGCCGATAGATTCCGCGTTATATATTTTTACTAATCAATCAGTTATCACGAATTTCCGATAGTCACCGAAAGCCCGCGAACAAGCCTGAATTATTCCCACTCTATCGTCGCAGGCGGCTTGCCCGAGATGTCGTAGACCACGCGGTTGATGCCGCGTATTTCATTGATGATGCGGTTGGATACCCTGCCCAGCAAGGTGTAGGGCAACTCGGCCCAGTGGGCGGTCATGAAATCCTGGGTCTGCACCGCGCGCAGGGCGACCACGTAGTCATAAGTGCGTCCGTCGCCCATCACGCCGACGCTCTTCACGGGCAGAAATACGGCGAAGGCCTGGCTGGTTTTCTCGTACCAGCCGGCGGCGCGCAGCTCTTCGATGAAAATGTGATCGGCCTGGCGCAGCAAGTCGGCGTATTCCCGCTTGACTTCGCCGAGGATGCGCACGCCCAAGCCCGGGCCGGGAAAGGGATGACGAAAGACCATATCATGCGGCAGACCTAGGGATATCCCCAGCTCCCGCACCTCGTCTTTGAACAACTCGCGCAGGGGTTCGAGCAGTTTGAGATGCAGGGTTTCGGGCAGGCCGCCGACATTGTGGTGGGATTTGATGGCGTGCGCCTTCTTGGTTTTCGCTCCGGCCGATTCGATGACATCCGGATAGATGGTGCCCTGCGCGAGCCATTTGGCGTTGCTGCGTTTTTCCGCTTCTTCCTGGAAGACGTGGACGAATTCGCGCCCGATAATTTTGCGTTTTTGCTCCGGGTCCGCGACTCCGGCCAGCGCATGCATGAAGCGCTCGCTGGCATCGACGTGGATGACTTTCACGCCGAGATTTTGCGCGAAGGTTTGCATCACCTGCTCGGCCTCGTGCAGGCGCAGCAGCCCCGTGTCGACGAACACGCAGGTCAGATGATCGCCGATGGCGCGATGAATGAGCGCCGCCGCGACGGAGGAATCCACGCCGCCGGAGAGGCCCAGGATCACCTCGTCGCCGCCCACCTCGGAGCGAATGCGTCCCACCGCCTCTTCCACGTAATCGGGCATGTTCCAGTCGTGCGCGCAGCCGCAAATGTCGTGCACGAAACGCTCGATGATGGCCTTGCCCTGCAGGGTATGGGTCACCTCCGGATGGAATTGCACGCCGTATAGGCGGCGCGCGTCGTCGGCCATGGCGGCGATGGGCGTAGCGGCATTGTCGGCGATCACCTTGAAGCCCGGCGGTAATTCGGTGACCTTGTCGCCATGGCTCATCCACACATCCAGCAGGCCATGGCCCTCTTCGTTACCGCGATCCTGGATGTCGCGCAGCAACGCGGAATGGCCGCGCGCCCTCACTTCCGCGTAACCGAACTCGCGATGACGCGCATTCTCCACTTTGCCGCCCAGTTGCGCGGCCATGGTCTGCATGCCGTAGCAGATGCCCAGCACCGGAACGCCCAGCTCGAACACCGCCTGCGGCGCGCGCGGGGTTTCCTCCTCGTATACCGAACTCGGTCCGCCCGACAGGATGATGCCCCGGGGCGCGAAGGCGCGCACGAAGTCGTCGCCGACATCGAAGGGGTGCAGTTCGCAATAGACGCTGGCCTCGCGTACCCGGCGCGCGATGAGCTGAGTGTATTGGGAACCGAAATCGAGAATGAGGATTTTCTGGTGCATGGTGACTGGTCTATGTGCGCAGGCCCGACGCTATCTGCTGCCGGGAATTTTCGGGCCCGAAGCGCCCGCAGGAGGCGTCCGGTGCCCGTCAATCGACGCGATAGTTGGGTGCTTCCTTGACGATTTGCACATCGTGGACATGCGACTCGCGCACGCCCGCGGAAGTGATTTCGACGAACTCCGCCTTGCGGTGCATGTCCTCGATGGTGGCGCAGCCGAGATAGCCCATGGACGAGCGCAAGCCACCCATGAGCTGATGGATCACCGCCAGCAGGCTGCCCTTGTAGGGCACGCGCCCCTCGATGCCCTCGGGCACGAACTTGTCGGCGTTGGCCTCGTTATCCTGGAAGTAGCGATCGGAGGAGCCTTTCTGCATGGCGCCCAGGCTGCCCATGCCGCGATAGGATTTGTAGGAACGCCCTTGGTACAGTTCGATCTCGCCGGGCGCCTCCTCCGTGCCGGCAAAGAGACCGCCCAGCATGACGGAATGCGCGCCCGCCGCGATGGCCTTGGCAATGTCGCCCGAGTAGCGCACGCCCCCGTCCGCGATGAGCGGAATATCGAGCTTGGCCAAAGCCTCGGCGACATTGGCCACGGCGGAAATCTGCGGCACGCCCACGCCGGCGACGATGCGGGTGGTGCAAATGGAGCCCGGGCCTATGCCCACCTTCACGGCATCCGCACCATGGCCCGCCAAAGCGCGGGCCGCGTCGGCGGTGGCGATGTTGCCGCCTATGACCTGCACCTGCGGATAGTGCGCCTTGACCCAGCGCACACGCTCCAGCACGCCTTTGGAATGCCCATGAGCCGTGTCCACCACGACGACATCGACGCCGGCTTCGGCCAGCGCCGCCACGCGCTCGTCCGTGCCTGCGCCCACGCCCACCGCCGCCCCCACGCGCAAGCGCCCCTGCTCGTCCTTGCAGGCATTGGGGTGCTCGCTGGATTTTTCGATGTCCTTCACGGTGATGAGGCCGCGCAGTTCGAAGCGATCGTTCACCACCAGCACGCGTTCCAACCGGTGCTTGTGCAGCAGTGCCAGCGCTTCCTCACGGCTGGCGCCCTCGCGCACCGTCACCAGGCGCTCGCGCGGCGTCATGACGTTGCGGATAGGCTGATCGAGACTGGTTTCGAAGCGCAGGTCGCGGTGCGTGACGATGCCGGCCACGCGCCCCTCGGCGTCCACCACCGGCAGTCCGGAAATGCGATAGCGCCGGGTCAGATCCAGAACGTCGCGCACGCTCATGTCGGGCGTGATGGTGACGGGATCCTTCACCACCCCGGACTCGAAACGCTTGACTTTGGCCACCTCCGCCGCCTGCGCCTCGGCACCCATGTTCTTGTGGATGATGCCTATGCCCCCCTCCTGCGCCAAGGCGATGGCCAAGCGGGCCTCGGTCACCGTATCCATGGCGGCCGAAATGAGCGGAATGTTGAGGGCTATCTTGCGCGTCAGCCGGGTCTTCAAGCCGACGTCGCGGGGCAGGATCTCGGAGTGAGATGGGACGAGCAGGACATCGTCGAAAGTGAGCGCTTTTTGCAGAACACGCATGGCGAACCTTGGAGGCCAAATAAAAATTATACCGATTGCCTACCGGCCGACCAAATTCCTCCCGAGCCGCCGGAGCCGGGCCCGGCTTTGGTCTTAATCTACCAGCACCGAGCCCGCGGCCTGCATTGACGAAAGCGGCGCCGCCCGTTAATTTAACGGCACCATCCGCAAGGGTGTTCACTGCCTCGCGCGTTCGGCGCAACCCGTTTCCGGGCGCATAACTAAACCAGAGGAGAAATGCATGCGCAAAATCCTGTTTACCCTGACTTCCGTCTCCTTATTGGCATTGGCGGGCTGTTCTACCTACAACAGCCAGGCGCCCGCTCCCGCGGCCGCAGCCAAGCCCGCCATCTCACCGCAAGCCCAGGCCGCCCTGGATGCGGCCACCGCCAGCATGAAAGAGGCGAAATCGGATTTCGACGTATGGACCGTTGCGGAAGAAGCCTATAAAAAAGCGCAGGCTGCCGCTTCCAAGGGCGACAGCGCGACAGTCATCAAGGAAGCCGACAAGGCCACGGCCTTCAACAAACTGAGCATCCAGCAAAGCAAGGAACCGCCCCTGTCCCTAAAAGCGCTGACGACCATGTGACCTGGGGTGCCGGCCTCTGACGGCCGGTATTGCGGGCGGCCTCAAGGAGCGAGCCTCCGCCTTTCGTTCAAGCGTCAGCGGGCAAGTCGCCCCCACCCTTTTTCATCTTCTTGCCCGCTTCCGCCCGCTGACGGCGCACCTCCTTGGGATCGGCGACGAGCGAACGATATATCTCCACGCGATCGCCGGCGCGCAGCACCGTGTCCGGCTTCGCCGCCTTGCCGTAAATGCCGACTTTCTGCGCCGCTAGATTTATTTCCGGGTGCTGCTCCAGCAAGCCAGAGGCGTGTATCGCCTGCTCCAGCGTCATTCCTTCGGCCACGCGCAGCGGGATGATCCACTGCTCGTCCGCCAGCGCATAGGCGACCTCGATCTCGATGTAGTGCTCAGTCATTTGCATATACCTGCTCGGCCCGCTTCACGAAGGCATCCACGAAAGTATTGGCGATGTAACTGAACACCGGGGTCAGTACCGCTTCCAGGGCACGGCTGGCAAAGGCATATTCCAGCGCAAATTCGATTTTGCAGGCCACCTCGCCCAGGGGAATGAAGCGCCAGTGCCCCTGCAAATGCGCGAAAGGACCTTCCACCAGGCGCAAATCCATGCGGGTCGGGTAATCCTTGGTGTTCTCGGTAGTGAAATTCTGCCGGATGCCAAGGTAGTCGATATGTATGGTGGCCAGGGTGGTGCGCTCGTCCCGCTGTCTGACCTGGCCGCCGCCGCACCAAGGCAGAAATTCGGCATAGCGCTCGACGCCATCCACCAAAGTAAACATCTGCGCCGGCGTGTGCTCCACCAGCACCGTTTTATGCACCTGGGCCATGTTAGAGCCGAAACGGTAAAATCTGCCATTTTAAGGACTCCCGCCGCCCATGCCCATTGCGGAAAACAAAAAAGCGTTTCACGACTATTTCATCGAGGAGCGCTACGAAGCCGGGCTGGCCTTGCAGGGCTGGGAGGTCAAGGCCATCCGCGCCGGCCGCGTGCAGTTGAAAGAGTCTTATGTGGTGGTGCTGAAAGCAGAGGTTTTCCTGATCGGCTGCCACATCAGCCCCCTGCCGACCGCCTCCACTCACATCAAGCCCGACCCCACGCGCAGCCGCAAGCTGTTGCTGCACAGCGAGGAGATCCGCAAGCTCATCGGCAAGACCCAGCAGGCTGGCTATACTCTGGTGCCCCTGGATCTGCATTACAGCAAAGGCCGCATCAAGCTGGAAATCGGGCTCGCCAAGGGCAAGAAGCAGCACGACAAGCGTGAGACGGAGAAACAGCGCGAATGGGAGCGGGAAAAAAGCCAGCTCATGAAGACCCTCAAGCGGGGCTGAAGCCGCCGGGCGTGCGCCCCTCGCTCGGCAAGCCGAATTCGGGGAGGTAGAGTATGTGGCTGAGGTAAAGCCCGTCCGCCATGAAGGTCGGTGCCGCCAGGGTGCGGTCGCGCGCGGCTAGGACTTGTCCGAGCCACTCGGGAGGCGCAGCGCCCGCGCCGACCTGGACCAGGCAGCCGACCAGGTTGCGCACCATGTGGTGCAGAAACCCGTCGGCGCGAAAATCGAACACCAGGTAATCCCCCAGCTTGTGCAGTTCCGCGCGGCGCAAATCCTTGATTGGCGAGCGCGCCTGACACTCCGCGGCGCGGAAGGCGGAAAAGTCATGCCGCCCGAGCAGCAGGCGCGCTGCGGCGCGCATGCTATCGACATCGAGCGGCCGATGGTGCCAGCCGACCCGCCCGCGCAGCAGTCCGGGCCGCACCGGGTGATTGAAAAGCACGTAGCGATAACCCCGCTCGAACACGGAAAAGCGGGCATGGAATCCGCCGCTCATTTCCTTCGCCCAGAACACTGAGACGCCGTCCGGCAGGTGGCTGTTGACGCCGCGCACCCAGGCCGTCAGCGGGCGCGCATGGGGGGGATCGAAGTGGGCAACCTGGAAGCTGGCGTGCACGCCGGCGTCCGTGCGCCCGGCCGCCACCACGGGAATCCTGCGGCCCGCGATGGCCGCCACAGCCACCTCCAGCGCATCCTGCACACCGCACGCCGCGGGCTGCGACTGCCAGCCGCAAAATCCGCGCCCATCGTATTCCAGGGCAATGGCGATCCTCACGCCAGCACGGCTCCCAGCCAGCCGGCGGCGAGCAGCAGGGCAGCGCTATCGCGCCATGTCCAGGCCTGCGGCTGCAGCGTGATCTGCGCCGGACAGGTACCGGGCACGTCCTCCGGTTGGCCAAGCGCAAGTCGCCAGGGGCGAGTCGGCGCGGCATGGCGCGCCCCCTCCAA
Organism: Pseudomonadota bacterium; assembly: GCA_021849595.1. Lineage (GTDB taxonomy): Bacteria > Pseudomonadota > Gammaproteobacteria > Burkholderiales > Thiobacillaceae > JAJXXS01. The sequence continues at coordinate 6,618 of JAJZSR010000083.1, forward strand.
CACGAGGGACAAGCGCACCGCCAAGGCTCTGGCGTCCAAGCCCAAACGCGCCCAGGGACGCGCAATGGCATAGATACCGAAGACCAGCCTGGCTGGTCCCAGCAGGGTCAATACCGCCGCCAGCGTGGTTAGCATCAACAACAGGCGCATCATGCGCAGCCCCCCGTCCTCGATGCCCGGCCAGCTGATCGCGCTGATGCCCGGCCAGAGCGGCTGCCCGGGGATGCTGAAGGCGTAAACCAAGGGCAGCAACAGGAAGAGCCAGCGGCTGCGGCGCAGCAACTGCAAAAAGCTGGCACGTATCGGAGCGTGAAAGAGAGCCGGCGTCGCCAAGATGGCTGCGACCCCCAGGCCCGGCCAGGAGAGGAATTCCAGACCTGCCGCATAAGCCGCCCACAAGGCGATGAGGGCAGCGGGGTGCAGGCAGGGCGAACGGGCTGGTGGCATGGGCAAATTTTGCCGCGCCCGAGCGCCCGCGCCAATACCCGGCGGCGACGCCGGGCGCACCGTCACATGGCAGCCATGAGGGACTGCGCGTTGTTCTTCTGTTCCTGGTTGCCTTCGACGATGACTTCCTGAAGGATTTCGCGGGCGCCTTCCTTGTCGCCCATTTCCAGATAGGCGCGTGCCAGATCCAGCTTGGTGGAAACCTCGTCGAGGTCGCCCAGTTCGTCAGCCGAACCATCAAGGTCGAGATCCAGGCCACTGAAATCCAGGCCCGGGGCGCCGCTTTCGCCCAATTCGGGCAGTTCCTCCGCGCCCGCTCCATTTCCCTTGGCCCCGCTCGCCTCGGTACCGAAGTCCAGATCGCCCAGATCGAAATCGAGACCGGACGCTGTATCCCGGAAGGCGGGCTCAGGCTCGGGCGCCACCGGCTCAGCGGCGGCGAAGGTTTCGCCGAGGCCTTCGAAATTGAGTTCATGAACCTCTGCCGATACGGCAGGCTCCGCCGGCGCCTCGGCAGGAGCGGGTTCGATGCTCTCGGCAGCGAAATCCGCTGCCGCCTCTTGGACGACGGCAGCGCCGGCCACGGCTGCACCCGCGACGGGGCCACCGAGCGGCACCGCGGCCGGCTGATCTTCCTTGCGGGCCGCGCCGCCGTAAAGCGGATTGTCCGGATCGATGAGGCGGCCCATTTCGGCAGCTTTGTCCCAAAGTGGGCCCTGGCCTTCCACGGCCGCATAGAGTTCGCTCGCTACGCTGCCGAATGCGCTCAGATTCTTGCGCGCCGCGTAGATTTCGAGGAGCTTCAGGCGTATCTCCTGACGGTCGGGCGTCTTTGCCAGGGCTTCCTTGAGAATTTCCTCAGCCTGGGCGTCGCGCCCATAAGCCATGTACACCTCGGCTTCGGCAATCGGATCGACGTCATGCGTATCGATATTGCCCAGGCCGGCTTGGCTGAAGTCGGTCAGGAAAGAGGTGTCGCCGGTATTTATGGACCCTCCGGAGGCGCCCCCCGCGATCAGGGTGTTGGTCTTGAGATCGCCGCCCGTCATCACGCTGTCGTCAAAAGCTTTGGCGCCGGCTTCCTTGCCCTTGCGCCGGCTACCGCCCATCATCCACCACAGCGTGCCGCCTAGCAGCAGGATGGCGGCGCCGCCGGCCCAGTAAAGAGGATTCTCCTGGATGACGCGGTACCAGCCCGGGCTGGAGGACACCGGGGCGCTAGTGGTAACGACCGGCGCCGGCACGGCAGGCGCTTTCGCCGCCGGCCGCGGTACCGTCGGTTTGGCTGCAGGGGCGGCGGCCGGTGCGGTCTGGGCGGGCGCGGTTGCCGCGGGACGCTGTTGCAGCGCCTGCTCTTTGAGCGCCGCCAACTGTTTCATTTCCTGGATCTGCTGCTTGAGCGCCGCCGTGCGGGATTCCGCGTCGCGCAAGGCCTGTTCCTTGGCGATCGTGCTAGTGGCGGCGCCGGCGCCTTTCGAAAGCTTGAGCACATCGACCGGCGTCTGGCTCGGCGCCACGGCCGGCGCGACCTTGACAGTCGCCTGGCCGGCCATGCTCTGGCCCGGCTTGGCGGCCGCCGCCTGCGCCGGGGCGGCTTTGCTCACCTCGCCCGCCAGCCGTTGACGGTAGGCTTGCCAATCGGCTACCTGAACCTGCACCTGCTTGGTGGCAGCGGCTGGACTGGTTTTGGCGAAAGCCTCCCTGCCGGGCACCCGAATCCGGCTGCCCTCCTTGAGGCGGTTCATATTGTTACCGGCGAAAGCCTGCGGGTTGGCATCGAACAATCCCACCAGGGTCTGATCGAGTGTCACACCTTGCGGCTGCACCTGTTGAGCGATATGGCTCAGGGTATCGCCAGAGCGCACGCGTAGCACCTTGGGCGAGGCAGTTGCCTTGTGCGTGGGCGACGGCGCGGGCGATTTCTGTGCCTCGGCAGGCGCACGCGCAGGGGCGGGCGCCGGCGGGGCGAGCGGCTGAGCGGCAGGTGGGCTGACTTCCATGGGAGCCGCAATCTGGCTGCGCCCCATGCCGGGAGGATCGAGCAGCACGGTGTATTCCCGCACCAGCTTGCCGGAGGTCCAGTTGAGCTGCACCAGGATGTCCAGGAAAGGATCGTTGATAGGCTTGTCGGACGTGATTTTCAGCACCGCCTGGCCGTCCGCACGCTTGATCACGCTGAAATGCAGCGAGGTAAGCGCGGGCAGATATTCCACCCCCGCTTCCTTGAAGACGTCGTCCCCCGCGAGAGTGGCCGTCAGGCCCTCCATTTCCGCCTTGTTGGCAAGTATGGGGATTTCACCGCTGAAGGGCTGCCCCAGCGCGGAGTTCACCGTAAGCCTGCCCAGACCCGCGCCATAGGCGGACAGGGGCAACAGCAGCGCCAGTGCGCTCGCTGCCAAAGGCTTGGAAATAGAGCTGAATTTCATTCTGGGCATCCTCCCGAACGGGGCCTGTCGAAAACGTGACATGTGCTATGACGGCTTAACGGCGCGATTCTTTAGCAAAAACCACGCCCTGGCACCAAATGCGGAATTTGTTCTTGGAATTTCTGGCGTAACCGGGTGCAGGCGGAGTGTGCTCCCAAGGCCGGCCCTCGTCATAGCGCTCAGGCGCGTTCCACCAAAATGCGCAACATGCGCCGTAAAGGTTCCGCCGCGCCCCACAGCAGTTGGTCGCCGACGGTGAATGCGGAAAGGTACTGCGGGCCCATGTTGAGCTTGCGAAACCGCCCCACCGGCACCGTCAGCGTGCCGGTAACCGCCGCCGGCGTCAACTCGTGCATGGACGCCTCGCGCTGATTGGGCACCACTTTCACCCATTGATTATGGGCGCCGCACAGAGCCTCCGCTTCGGCCACGGAAACATCCCGCTTGAGCTTGATGGTGAATGCCTGGGAGTGGCAGCGCATGGCGCCGATACGCACGCACAGTCCGTCGATGGGCAAGGCCGCCTCGGCCTTGCCGAGGATCTTGTTGGTTTCCGCCATGCCCTTCCACTCTTCCTTGGACTGGCCGTTGCCCAGATCCTTGTCGATCCAGGGGATCAACGAGCCGGCCAGGGGCACGCCGAAATTTTTGTCCGGGAAGGCCTCGTCGCGCAATGTGCCCGCGACCTCGCGGTCGATGTCGAGGATGGCCGAGGCGGGATCGTCCAGCAAGGCCTTGGAGACGCGGTGCAATTCGCCCATCTGGGTCAGCAGCTCGCGCATGTTCTTGGCCCCGGCGCCGCTCGCCGCCTGGTAGGTCATGGCCGTGATCCACTCCACCATATCTGCCTTGAACAATCCGCCCAGCGCCATGAGCATGAGCGAGACGGTGCAGTTACCGCCGATGAAGTCCTTGCCCCCCCGGGCCAGCGCTTGGTCGATCACCTGGCGGTTGACGGGATCAAGAATGATGATGGCGGATTTCTCCATGCGCAGCGTAGAGGCGGCGTCGATCCAATAGCCCTGCCAGCCCGCCGCGCGCAGCGGAGCATATATCTCCGCCGTGTAATCGCCGCCCTGGGCGGTGACGATCACGTCCATGTTCTTGAGCTCGGCAATCGACTTCGCATCTTTCAAAGCCGGCACCTGCTTGCCGATGTCGGGGCCGTTACCGCCCGGGTTGGAGGTCGTGAAAAACACGGGCTCGATGTCGCGGAAATCGTTCTCTTCGCGCATGCGCTGCATGAGCACCGAGCCCACCATACCCCGCCAGCCGACCAAACCCACTTTCAACATGATGCTTTCCCCAGTCTTTCATTCATTGTCGACATATCCCCCTGGCGGTCAACCCAGCGCCCCGACCACGGCATCGCCCATGGCCGAGCAGCTCACACGCTCGCAGCCCTCGGTCCAGATGTCGGCCGTGCGCAAACCACCGGCGATGACCCGCTTCACGGCACCGTCGATGCGGTCGGCGATCGCAGCATCGGCAAAGGTGTAGCGGAACATCATCCCCAGCGAAAGTATGGTCGCCAGCGGATTGGCGACATCCCTGCCGGCGATGTCCGGAGCCGAGCCGTGTATCGGTTCATACATGCCTTTGTTGTCCAGATCGAGCGAGGCAGACGGCAGCATGCCGATAGAGCCGGACAGCATCGAGGCCTCGTCAGACAGGATGTCGCCAAAGATATTGCCCGTCACGATGACATCGAACTGTTTGGGATTGCGCACCAACTGCATGGCCGCGTTGTCGACATACATGTGCGACAGTTCGACCTCGGGATATTGCCGGCCCACTTCGATGACCACTTCCTTCCAGAGCTCCGAGCACTCCAGCACATTGG
>JAJZSR010000084.1 GCA_021849595.1 Pseudomonadota bacterium
CGACAGCCCCACCTCGGTGCGAGCGCTGGACGAGGCCATCGGCCTCGCCAGGCTTGTGGGGGCGCAACTGCGCATTGTCCACGCCGTGGACGAAGTCAGCCTCAACTGGGATGTCGAATATCCCTATTTCACTGAATTCAAAGATGCCATGGTGCGCGCGGGGCAGGCCAGCCTCGACAAGGCCGTTGCCGCCGCCAAAAAGGCTGGCGTGCCGGCCGACATGCGGCTCATCGAGATCGACCGGCTGGGCGACCGCATCCCCGAAGCCATTGCCCGAGAAGCCGACGCCTGGCCGGCCGACCTGATAGTCCTGGGTACGCATGGCCGGCGCGGACTGAACCACGTGCTACTGGGCAGCGTCGCGGAAGGCATCGTGCGCGTCGCCAGCAAGCCCGTGCTGCTGGTACGTGCGCAATAGCTGCACGCCGCGGTTGCTCGGCAAGCGTTGCCCTCACGACAGGGGCAATCGCCGTGCGAAATAAAACTCAGACCGGCTGCCTATAATGGCGGAGTGCGCCGTGGCCCTTTTAGCCTGCGGGCGCAATCTGGCGGTCCACGAACAAAAATGGAGGTTGTCGGAAAATTGGCGTTCGCTGAGGCGGACGGGCCACAGGCCCTGAGGGCACGAGGCGTCCTGGCATGACCCGTCGGACGCGCCTTGTCGCCCTCACCCTGATTTTCGCCATCGCGGCCATCGGCGCCCTCCTGCGATGGTCCCCGGCCAGGCAATGGCTGTTCGGCCCGCGTTCGAATGAAAATAGCATCGTCGTATCCGGCAATATCGAGGCGCATCAGAGCGTACTGAGCTTCACGGATATCCAGGCACCAATCAATTATCTGCCCTTCGACGAGGGCAAGTATGTCAAGGCCGGCACCGTGCTCGCACGCGTGGACGACCGCTTCTATCGGCAGCAACTGCGGATCGACGAGGCCAACCGCAATGTCGCGCGTCAGCAGGTGGCGCTGGACGAAAGCAATCTCGCCGCAGCACAAAATACGGTGGCCAGCGACCGCTTTGGCCTGGCCGAAAAGCGGCGCGAATATGCGCGCGCACAGGTGCTGCTGAAACGCCAGGCGACCTCGCGCCAGGCTTATGATCAGGCCTATACCGCCGCCGCGCAGGCAGCCACCGCCCTGGCCCGCGATGAAGCCCTGGTTGCGGTGGCGCACAAAAATATCGGGCTCGCCCGCGCCAACCTGCGTGCCGCCGAGGCCAAAGTGGGACTCGATCGGGTCACGCTTTCCTACACGACCTTGCGTGCCCCTTTCAGCGGCGTGCTGGCGGTTCGCGAAGCCGAGCTGGGCGAACTTGCCGCCCCAGGGGTCGCCATTTTCACCCTCGACGACCTCGACCACGTCTGGCTGCGCGCCTATGTGAACGAGCCCGATCTGGGCAAGATTCGCCTGGGCGAAGCGGCAGACGTCACCACCGACACTTATCCCGGCAAGGTCTACCATGGCCGCATCGGCTTCATCGCCTCGCAGGCGGAATTCACGCCCAAGACGGTGGAAACCCACGCGGAACGGATAACGCTGGTCTACCGCATACGCATCGACATCGACAATCCGACGCACGAGCTCCTCCCGGGAATGCCGGCAAATGCAACTATCGCACTGCTGCCGGCGGGCAAATGACAGCGGAAGTGAACGACGTCGCCATCCGCGCCCAAGGGCTCAGCAAAAGCTTCGGCGCGGTGCAGGCGGTGCGGGCGGCCGAGTTCACGGTATCACGGGGCGAAATCTTCGGCTTGGTGGGCCCCGACGGCGCGGGCAAGACCACCATCATGCGCATGCTGGCCGGGGTGTTGCGGCCCGATGCCGGCGGGATTCTCGTTGACGGGGTGGATGTTGGCGCCGAAGCCGAGCGCGCCAAGCTCAGGCTCAGCTACATGCCGCAACGGTTTGGCCTTTACGAAGACCTGACGGTCGCGGAAAACATCTTCTTCTATGGGGAACTGTTTAGCGTGCCGCGCAAGGAACGCCTCGCGCGCAGCACCGAATTGCTCGATGCGGCCGGAATGTCACCCTTCCGGCGCCGTCTGGCGGGACAGCTCTCCGGTGGCATGAAGCAGAAGCTGGGCCTGGTGTGCGCGCTCATCCATACGCCGCAGGTGCTTCTTCTCGACGAACCCACCACCGGGGTCGATCCCGTCTCCCGCCGCGACTTCTGGGCCATCCTCTATAACTTGCGCGAAAGCGGCGTGACCATCCTGCTTTCCACCGCCTATATGGACGAGGCCGAGCGCTGCTCGCGCCTGGCGCTATTGCATGGCGGGCAAATCCGCTATTGCGACACGCCGGCGCGGCTCAAACAGGCCATGCCGGGCGCCTTGTTCGCCATCGCCTCGCCCACGCCGCGCGCGCTGCGCACGGCCGTCGCCGGTCAGCCAGGCGTGCTCGGTGTACTGCTCATGGGTGACCGCGTCCACGTGCGCGTCGACGACCCTGCGCGGCGCCTTCCCGAACTGCGCGATCTGCTCGCCGGCCTGGGTGTGCCGGATGGCGCCATTCTAGCCACCGAGCCCGGCATCGAAGATGTGTTCGTCGCGCTGCTGGGCCAGGAAGCCCCGACATGAACGAGGGCACCCCCGCCATCATCGCCGAGGGCTTGACCAAGCGCTTCCAGTCGTTCACCGCCGTGGACCGGCTCGATTTGCGCATCGACCGAGGCGAGATTATCGGCTTCATAGGACCCAACGGCGCCGGCAAATCCACCACCATACGCATGCTGTGCGGCTTGCTGCGCCCCAGCGCCGGCCGCGCCTCGGTCGCCGGCTTCGATGTCGAGCACGAGCCTGAATCGGTGCGCGAGCATATCGGCTACATGTCGCAGAAATTTTCGCTCTACGGCGACCTGACGGTACGCGAAAACCTGCGCTTTTTTGGCGGCATCTACCGCGTGCCGCGCCAACAGTTCGCCGAGCGCATGCGCTTCGCGGTCGCTATGGCAGGCCTGCAGGGGCGCGAGGATGCCCTGGTACGCACACTGGCCGGCGGTTGGAAACAGCGCCTGGCGCTGGGCTGCGCCATCCTGCATCGACCACCCATCCTTTTTCTCGACGAACCCACTTCCGGGGTCGAACCAGAGGCCCGGCGGCGCTTCTGGGACCTCATCCACGACCTGGCGGCGGAGGGCGTCACCATCCTGGTTTCTACGCATTACATGGACGAGGCTGAATATTGCAACCGCATCGCGCTCATTGATCGCGGCAGGCTCGTCGCCATGGGCACCCCCGGCGAACTGCGCGGCCACCGCCTGGGCGGAGACCTCTTCGAAATCGCCTGCGCGCCGCTCGGCGCAGCAGTGCAGCTACTGAGCGGCACACCCGGCGTGGTCGAGGCAGCAATCTTCGGCGACAAGCTGCATGTCGTGCTCGGCGCGGGTGGGACGAGCGCGGCCGATTTGCCGCGCCTGCTCACTGCCCATGGCATCGAGGCCCGTCTGCCGCGCCCCATTTCCCCCAATCTGGAAGACGTGTTCGTCCAGCTTGTCTCCGGTAAGCAGGAGGAGCGCGCCGCACCATGAATGCGCGCAGGCTGTTCGCCTTGGCCTACAAGGAAACCTTGCAAATCTGGCGCGACCCACGCAGCCTTGCCATCGCGCTGCTGATGCCGCTAATGCAGATGGCCATGCTGGGCTACGGGGTGAGCCTGGATATTAAACATGTGCCCCTGTGTGTATACGACCAGGAGAACAGCCAGCAAAGCCGCGCGCTCGTTGACCGCTTTGTGTCTTCCGGCTGGTTCTCGATCAGCCGTACGCTGGGGCGTCAGGCCGCCATCCGCGATGCCATGGACCGCGGCGAGTGCATCGCCGCCCTGGTCATCCCTGTCGACTTCTCGCGCCAACTGGCGACGACCGGCAGCGCATCGGTGCAGGCCATCTTCGATGCCACCGACGTCAACACCACCAACATCGCGCTGGGCTACGCCGAGGGGGCGGTAGCGCAGGCCAACGCGCAGATTGCCGCGCAATGGGCCGCCGCCCACGGCATCAAGCCCTCGCTGGTGGGTCAGGTCGATCTCAGACCCAGCACCTGGTTCAACGAAACCCTGGACAGCCGCAATTTCATCATTCCGGGCGTAGTGGCGGTAATACTCGCCCTGGTCGGCGCCCAACTGACCTCGCTGACCATCTCCCGCGAATGGGAGCGCGGCACGATGGAGCAACTGATCTCCACGCCCGTGACGGCCCTCGAGGTCATGCTCGGCAAGCTCATCCCATATTTCGTGATCGGTCTGGTCGATGCCGGCTTCTGCCTGGTCAGCGCGGTGTACTGGTTCGGCGTGCCCTTCCGGGGCGGCATCGGCACGCTGTTCACGACCACCGCGCTTTTCATCATCGTCGTGCTGGGCATCGGCTACCTCATTTCCGTGCGCATCCGTAGCCAACTCGGTGCCAGCCAGATCGCCCTGCTGGTCACCATGCTGCCCACTACCTTGCTGTCCGGCTACACCTTTCCGATCGACCAGATGCCCGCGCCGATCCAGGCCCTCACGCTCGTCGTCTATCCACGCTATTACGTGACCATCCTGCGCGCCATCTTTCTCAAAGGCAGCGGCCTGACGGATTTGTGGGTGCCTCTGCTCGGCCTCACCGTCTACGCAGTCGCCATTATCTGGCTTGCGGCGCGGGCGTTCCGGAAACGTCTGGATTAGCTTCATCATGTTCGAGCGCCTGTCCGTCATGCTGATGAAGGAGTTCCTCGAGCTCCGACGCGATCGCTGGGCCATGTTCCGGCTGATTGCCCCGCTCCTCATCCAGATGCTGGTGTTCGGCTATGCGGCCACTTTCACCGTGCATCACGTCGCCACGGCCATCCTGGACCTGGATCAGAGCCAAGCCAGCCGCAGCCTCGTCTCGCATTTCGTCGCCACTTCCCGCTTCGATGTGGTCGATGTGGCGAAGAACCAAGCCGACATCACGCGCGACATCGAAGAGGACAAGGCGGTCATCGCCATCGTCATCCACGCCGGCTTCGCCCGCGATCTGGAAAACGGCCGGAGCGCACCCCTGCAGGTCATCGTGGACGGAACCAACTCGAACACGGCCTTGATCGCGCTGGGCTACATCAGCCAGATCGTCGCCCAGTTCTCGGCCGACCAGGCGAGTCGGGCCTTCTCTCCGCGCGTTGGAACAGTTCCCCCCGAAATCGGCATTTCGCTGCAAACGCGACCCTGGTTCAACGAGGGTCTCGATGACCGCTGGTTCTTCATCCCGGGCGTGATCGGCACGTTGACGCTGCTGCAGGTGGTCAGTCTCACCGCCTTCGCCATCGTGCGAGAGCGTGAGGTGGGCACTCTGGAGCAGATCATGGTCAGCCCGATCCGCCCCTTCGAATTCATCCTCGGCAAGACCGTACCGTTCTTCCTCATCGGCCTGGGCGACATCGCCCTCGTCAGCACCTTCGGCATCCTGTGGTTCCACGTGCCCTTCATCGGCAGCGCTTGGGTCATGCTGCTGGGCGCCTCGCTGTTCCTGCTCGCCGCACTGGGCATGGGACTGCTGCTCTCGACTTTCTCGCGCACCCAGCAGCAAGCCTTCGCCCTCAATTTTTTCTTCGTCAATCCCTTCTTCATCCTCTCGGGCTTTGCCTTCCCAATCGCAGCAATGCCGAAGCTGCTGCAGTGGTTCACCCTGGTGAATCCTCTGCGCTACTTTCTGGTGGTGATTCGCGCCGTCTTTCTCAAGGGCGTCGGCATTGCCGTGCTGTGGCCGCAACTCGCCGCGCTCGCCGTGCTCGCGCTGGCCATGCTCACCCTGAGCGTACTGCGCTTCCGCAAATCGCTCGACTAGGGCGTGTTCACGCCCTAGCCGCCCGGCTCAGGGGTTCCGCGAATGCGCCAGCATCTCGCTGGCGTGCCGGCGCGTCGTCGCGGTGATTTCCTTGCCGCCCAGCATGCGCGCGATTTCTTCCACACGCGCCGTGCGGTCGAGTGCCTCCACCTCGGTGGCGATACTGCCGTTGGCAGCCGCCTTGCGGATGCGCAGGTGCTGCTGCCCGCAGGCCGCCACCTGCGGCAGATGGGTGATGACCAGAACCTGGCGTTGCGCCGCAAGCGCCGCCAGACGCCGGCCCACCGCTTCCGCCACGGCGCCGCCTATACCCACGTCCACTTCATCGAACACCAGGGTGGGCACACCCGCGCGGCTGGACAACACGGTCTGCAAAGCGAGACTGATGCGCGATAGCTCGCCGCCGGAAGCTACCTTGTCAAGGGGGCCGAGCGCCAGGCTGGCGTGCGCGCTCACCTGGAAGGCCACGCTTTCGCGGCCGCCGGCGCGCGGTTCGGGCCAGGGTTCCAGTGTGACGGCAAAGCGCGCATCACTCAGAGCCAGTTCCTTCAAGGCCGCATTGACCGATTTGGCGAGCGCTTGGGAAGCTTTTTCGCGCATCCGGCTGAGCTGCTCGGCGTTTTCCCCATAATCCACCTGCGCACGCGCTTCGGCTTCGGCCAGTTGGCGCACATCGCGCGCCGCCGCCAGCTCTTCCAGGCGCGTGCGCCAACGTGCCGCCAGTGGAGGCAATTCCTCCGGGGCGACGCGGTGCTTGCGCGCCAGGCGATGGATTTCGCCCATGCCGCGGTCGAGCTCCTGCTGGCGCTCGGGATCGGGATTGAGATGATCGGCATAGCGCTGCAATTCGCGCGCGGTTTCCTGCACTTCGGCCTGCGCGCTTGCCAGGGTCTGGATCAAAGGCGCAAGACTGGCATCCATCTCGCCCATCTGCACCAATTCATGGCTGGCGGCGTTGAGTTGCGCGAGCGCCGCGCTCTCGCCTTCGCTCAGCAATTCAAGCGTCCGGGCGGTGGACTGCAACAGGCTGTGCAAATGGGCCAGGCGGCCGTGCTCGGCGACCAGCTCGGCCCAGCGCGCGGCATCGCCCTCCACCGGCGCAAGCTCGGCCAGCAGGGCTTCCGTCTCGGCCTTCTCGCGTGTCAGATGATCCTGCTCGGCGAGCGCTCGCCGGCTTTGCTCGGCCGCCTGCTGCCAGGCCCGCCAGGCGGCCGCCACGCGTGCGGCCATATCCTGCGCGCCGGCATATTCGTCCAGCAAGGCGCGTTGTACCTCGGCGCGCAACAGCGACTGGTGGGCGTGCTGGCCATGGATATCCACCAGCAGCTCGCCCAGCTCGCGTAGTTGGCCCAGAGTGACCGGCGTTCCGTTGATCCAGGCGCGGCTGCGTCCCTCGCGCTCCAGCGTGCGGCGCAGCAGACATGATTCATCATCCGGCGCGATGCCGGCCTGCGCGAGCCAGGCCAGGGTTTCCGGGTGCCCGGCCAGGACGAATTCGGCGGCAAGCTCCGCGCGGCCGGCGCCCGCGCGCACCAAGTCGGGCTCGGCACGCCCGCCCAGCAGCAGGGCCAAGGCATCGACCAGAAGGGATTTGCCCGCGCCGGTCTCGCCGGTCAGCACCGTGAGGCCGGGAGCGAACTCCAGCTCCAGGTTTTCCGCCAGCAGATAGTCGCGGATGGCCAGGCGCAGCAGCATCAGGTGGCCCAGTGCAGTTTCTGGCGCAGGGTTTCGTAAAAGCTGTAATTGAGCGGATGCAGCAGGCGCAGCTTGTGAGGGGCCTGCTCCACGCGTACGCGGTCGCCCACCTGCATGTCCCAGTAGCTTTGGCCGTCGAAATGCACGCGCGCGTCGCCGGCGTAGGTCAACACCACATCGACCTTGTGCGAACTGTCCACGCTGATGGGCCGCGCCGTGAGCGTGTGTGCGCAGATGGGCACCAGCAGGACGGACTCCTGCGTGGGATAGAGGATGGGGCCGCCGGCGGACAGGGCATAGGCCGTCGAGCCCGTGGGCGTGGACAGGATCAGCCCGTCCGAACGCTGGGTATAGACGAAATCGCCGTCCACATAGACTTCGAACTCGATCAGGCGCCCCGTGGCAGCCTTGCTGATAACCACGTCGTTGAAGGCGCAGGCGCCGTAGATTTTCTGGTGGTTGCGATAGATCGAGGCGTCCAGCAGGATGCGCTCCTCGGACAAAAAGCGCCCCGCCAGCATGTCGGCCAGGGTCGCCTCCATATTGTCCAGCGGGATGTCGGCGAGAAAACCCAGCCGCCCTTGGTTGATGCCTATCAGGGGAACGTTGCTGCGCGCCAGCACGCGGCCGATGGACAGCATGGTTCCGTCGCCCCCCAGCACCACCACCACGGAAGCGATGCCGCCGATGTCCGACAGGTATTCCATGCGGTAATCGGGGATGTCCAGGTTCTCCGCGGTCTGGCGCGCGAGGATGACCTCGTGGCCGCGCTCGGTGAGGAAGCGGGCCAGCTTGAGCACCGACTCGCCGATGGCCACGCTGTCGTATTTGCCGGCCAGGGCGATGATGGGGAAGGCGAGTGACATGGGGCGGATTATACGTGCTGCCCGGGGCCCGCTAGTGTCCTGAGTCAGAGGTTCGTGGAATAAGCTCGGGAGGGTTTGGAGTGCGGTCGAAAAATGGCGATATCGCTGTCAGACGCGAAGCCGCGCGCAGCGAGGTTGAACACCTCGCGAGCACGGCACCAAAGTATGGCGGCGATATTCGACGTTTTTCCATAACGAATTTCTGACTCAGGACACTAGCGCTATCATAGGCGGGTGTACGCCGTACTTCCCCCCTTACGATGCTGACCGAACGTGCCCGCATCCTCCTCAAGGCGCTGGTGGAGCGCTATATCGCCGAGGGGGAGCCGGTGGGCTCACGCACTCTGTCGCGCCACTCCGGCTTGGACCTGTCGGCGGCGACCATACGCAACATCATGGCCGACCTAGAAGAACTGGGCTATGTGGCCAGCCCGCACACCTCGGCCGGACGATTGCCCACGCCGCGCGGCTACCGGTTTTTCGTCGATACCCTGCTCACCGTCAAGCCCCTGGAGGAAACCGCGCACAGTCAGTTGCAGGCCCAGCTCTCCCCTGCCGACCCGCAGAAGCTCATCAGCCAGGCATCCAATCTGCTGTCCGAGTTGACCCGCTTCGCCGGCCTGGTGATGACGCCGCGGCGCAACCCGTCCTTCCGCCAGGTGGAATTTCTGCGCCTGTCGGACAAGCGCGTCCTGCTCATCATCGTCACCCTCAAGGGCGAGGTGGAAAACCGTGTGCTGTTCACCGAGCGCTCTTACACTCAGACGCAACTGGTCGAGTCGGCCAACTACTTCAACGCGCATTACGCCGGGCGTACCTTCGACGAGGTGAAGGCCCTGTTGCGCGACGAACTCGGCCGCCTGCGCGACGACATGACCGGTCTGCTCGCCGCCGCGGCTGCGGCCGGCAGTGAGGCGCTGGAGGAAGGGCGCGAATCAGTGGTGGTTTCGGGCCGGCGCAACCTGCTCAACGTCGCCGATCTGTCTTCCAATATGGCCACGCTGCGCAAGCTGTTCGACGCCTTCGAGCAGAAGACCGCGCTCATGCAACTGCTCGACCAGTCGCGCAGCGCCCAGGGGGTGCAGATTTTTATCGGCGGCGAATCCGAACTGTTGCCGCTGGATGAATGCAGCATGGTCACGGCGCCGTATGAAATAAACGGCCAGGTGGTGGGCACCCTGGGGGTGGTCGGCCCCACGCGCATGGCTTACGAGCGCATCATCCCCATCGTCGATGTCACCGCGCGCCTGCTCTCCAGCGCGCTGTCGCAATCCTGAGTCATGGGCTACCTGCCCGAGCCCCCCCAGCGGCATGACCAACCCCCCAAGCTGGGCATACTGCTCGTTAACCTCGGCACCCCGGATGCCCCCACCCCCGCAGCATTGCGGCGCTACCTGGGCGAATTCCTCTGGGATCCGCGGGTGGTGGAAATCCCGCGTCCCCTCTGGTGGCTGATCCTCAAGGGCATCATCCTCAACACCCGCCCGCGCCGCTCCGCCGCCAAGTACGCCGCCATCTGGAGCGCCGAAGGCTCTCCCCTGCTCGTGCACACCCAAAAACAGACCAAGCTCCTCGAGGGCTGGCTGGGCGAACGCAGCAAGGCACCGTTTGCGCTGCGCTGCGCCATGCGCTACGGCGAGCCTGCAGTCGCCAAGGCCATGGACGAGTTGCGCGCCGAACGCTGCGACCGCCTGCTGGTGCTGCCGCTGTATCCGCAATATGCCGCCTCCACCACGGCCAGCACCGCCGACGCCGTGTTCGCCCATCTGCGCAAAATCCGCGCTCTGCCGGCGCTGCGCCTGGTGCGCCAGTATCACGACCACCCTGCCTACATCGACGCGCTGGCCGCGAACGTGCGCGATTACTGGCAGCGCGAAGGCCGCGGCGACCTGCTGCTCATGAGTTTCCACGGCCTGCCGCGGCGCAGTCTGGAGCTGGGCGATCCCTACCATTGCCACTGCCAGAAGACGGCGCGCCTGCTGGCCGAGCGCCTGGGTCTGGCGCCGGGCGACTACCGCATCACCTTCCAGTCGCGCTTCGGCCGCGCCGAGTGGCTCAAGCCCTATACCGCTGCCACGCTGGCGGAACTGGGCAAGCAGAAGCTACGCCGGCTGGACGTCATCTGCCCCGGCTTCGTGGCCGACTGCCTGGAAACCCTGGAGGAAATCGCTATCGAGGGCCGCGCGACTTTTCTTTCCAGCGGCGGCGGCGAGTATCGCTACATTCCCGCCCTCAACGAGCATCCGGCTTGGATCGCCGCGCTGGGCGAAATCGCCCTGGAAAACCTGCATGGTTGGCTGGAGCCGCCTGAGCAAGCCGCCTTGGAACAAAGCGCCTTGCGCGCCAAAGCCATGGGCGCGTCCGCTTGAAGCGCTTCAGCCCAGGCGATAGCCCGACACCCGCACCCCCATCACCACGTCGCTGAAGGCGCGCTGCCCGACCTCGCCTTCCGCGGCACCGGCCACCACCATGAGGGGCAACAAATGCTCCGCGCGCGGATGGGCCTCACGCGCCGCCGGCGCCGCTTCCCAGTGAACCAGCTTTTGCTCGCGCCCGGCCGGCTCCTGCACGGCCGCCGTGAGCCAGGCGTCGAAATCCTCCGACACGCCGCGATGGGCGGCGCCAAAGCCGCGCAGGTTGTGGTAACTCATGCCGCTGCCCACCAGCCAGATTCCTTCCTCGCGCAGGCCGGCGAGCGCCCTGCCGGCCTCCAGGTGTTGCGCCGCATCCAGTCCCTGCAGCAGGGACAGTTGCACGATGGGCAGGTCCGCAGCGGGCCGGATCAGTTTGAAGGGGATGAACACGCCATGGTCATAGCCGCGCGTCGCGTCTTCGCGC
>JAJZSR010000085.1 GCA_021849595.1 Pseudomonadota bacterium
TGGTCCTTGTCCGCCAGCATGCCGGCCACCGCCAGCGTGCGGCCGGCGCAGCGTACGGCCGCAAGGTTGGCGGCCAATGCACGCGCGGCCTGGGGATTATGGGCGACATCCAGATAAATCGCCGGCACCTGAGCCACGCGCTGGAAGCGTCCGCCGATGCGCGCGTCGCGCAATCCCTGCTCGATCGCCCCGCGCGGCACCGGCAACTGCTTCCGCAGCGCCAGCAAGGCGGCGATTGCCGCCGCGGCATTGTCCAACTGATAGCTTCCCGCGAGCGCCGGATGCGGCAGGCCCTCCAGCACACCCTCCCTGCCCTGCCAGCGCCATGCGTCCGCGCTTGCCGCAATGTCGTAATCACGTCCCGCCAGGCGCAGATCAACTCCTATGCTTGCGGCATGTTTCAGAAGACGGCGCGGCGGCGCAGGGTCCGCGCAGATGGCAGGCCGGCCGGCACGATAGACGCCTGCCTTCTCGAAGCCAATGCTCTCACGATCCGGTCCCAGATATTCCATGTGGTCGAGATCGACCGTGGTCACCACCGCGGCATCGGCATCGAATACGTTCACCGCGTCCAGACGGCCGCCCAGGCCCACTTCCAGCACGCCGACGTCCACGCCCGCGCGCAGGAAATGCCACATGGCGGCGAGCGTGCCGAACTCGAAATAGGTCAGCGGAATGTCCCGGCGGGCGCGTTCCACGGCCTCGAAGGAAGCCACGATTTCCGCGTCTTCGGCCGTCTGCCGGGCCACCCGGACGCGCTCGTTGTAACGCAGTAGGTGAGGCGAAGTGTACAGGCCGACGCGGTAGCCGGCCGCCGCCAGCATGGCCTCCAGATAGGCGCAAGTGGAACCCTTGCCGTTGGTCCCCGCCACGGTAATGATGGGGAAGTCCGGCACGAGACCGAGGGCGTCTTTCACCTGCCGCACCCGCTCCAGGCCCAACGCAATGGCGTTGGGATGCAGGGTTTCGAGACGGGCGAGCCAATCGGCCAGCAGCCGGGCCGCTTGAGGCACGCGGACTCAGGCGGCGCGCACGCCGCGCCCCATCAGCATGGCAAGGGAGGCTGCCAGTTCGTCGCGCAGCTTGCGGCGATCGACGATGCGGTCGACGGCACCTTTCTCCAGCAGGAATTCGGAACGTTGGAAGCCCTCCGGCAGGGTTTCGCGCACGGTCTGCTCGATCACGCGCGGGCCGGCAAAGCCGATCAGCGCATTGGGTTCGGCCACGATCAGATCCCCCAGCATGGCGAAACTCGCCGACACCCCGCCCATGGTGGGGTCGGTGAGCACGGAAACGAAGGGCAGGCGCGCGCGCGCCAGATGCGTGAGCGCAGCGCTGGTCTTGGCCATCTGCATGAGGGAAAACAAGCCCTCCTGCATGCGCGCGCCGCCGCTGGCGGCAAAGCACACGAAGCCGCTTTTTGACTGTATGGCCGCCTCGATGCCGCGCACGAAACGCTCGCCCACCACCGAGCCCATAGAGCCGCCCATGAATTTGAATTCGAAGGCCGCGGCCACTACCGGCACGTTCTTCACGCTGCCGCCCATGACCACCAGGGCATCGCTTTCCTCGGTCGCCGCCTGGGCCTCCTTCAGGCGATCCGGGTATTTCTTGCTGTCCTTGAATTTGAGCGGATCGAGCGGCTTCACCTCGGCGCCGATCTCCTGGCGCCCTTCGGCATCGAGAAACACATCCAGCCGCTTGCGGGCGGTGACGCGGTGGTGATGGCCGCACTTGGGGCAGACCTCCAGGTTGTTCTCCAGGTCCGCTTTGTAGAGCACCTCGTTGCAGGCCGGACACTTGCTCCACAGCCCCTCGGGTACTGATTTTTTGCTCTCTCGCGCGCGCCGCTGGATCTTCGGCGGCAATAATTTCTGAAACCAGCTCATGCTGCATCCACCCCTTTTCTCAACGCGGCCATGAGGGCCGTCACGTTCTCCGCAATTTTTTCCCTGGGGGAATTTTCGATTTCCTGGATCACCCGGCTGCCCACCACCACGGCATCGGCCAGCCCAGCGATGGCGCGCGCCGTCTCCGCGTCGCGTATGCCAAAGCCCACGCCCACCGGCAGGCCGCAATGCTTTCTCAGCAGCGGAATCTTCTGCGCGACCTCCTCCAGGTTGAGGTGCGCCGCCCCCGTCACGCCCTTGAGCGAGACGTAGTAGACAAAACCGCGCGCCAGCTTCGCCACCGCATCCATGCGCGCTTCCGGCGTGGTAGGCGACAGCAGGTAAATGGGGTCGAGCCCATGCGCCGCGAACACGTCCGCCACGCCCAGGCTTTCCTCCGGCGGGATGTCCACCGTCAGCACGCCGTCCACCCCTGCTTCGCTGGCCGCCTGGGCGAAGGCCTCGTAGCCCATGTGCTCGATGGGGTTGGCGTAACCCATCAGCACCACCGGCGTCACCGCGTTGGTCACGCGAAATTCTTTGACCATGCCCAGCACGTCGCGCAGGCCGACCTTGTGCGCGAGCGCCCGCTCGGAGGCGCGCTGGATGGTCGGCCCATCGGCCATGGGGTCAGAAAACGGCACCCCCAGTTCGATGATGTCTGCCCCGCCCGCCACCAGGGCGTGCATGAGCGGCACGGTGAGCGCGGGCTCGGGATCGCCGGCGGTGATGAAGGGGATGAGGGCTTTCTTGTGCTGCGCCTGAAGCGCGGCGAAGGTTGCGCCGATGCGGCTCATTTGGTCACGCTTTCTGCTGTCGTGTTGATTGCACCGCGGCGCAATTTTTTTTCTTGCTCATCCAACAGATGGCAAGAGCCTTGGCGCGTCTCTTGAAATCTCTGCCACCTGGCGAGTATCTGGCACAGGCGGCCACTTCACAGCCGCCATTTTGGCGGTCCATCACCACGTAAGGGTCGCCATCAAACCTGCTTACCGCATATCTGTTCATCGCTTACCCCGCACTACCGCACCGTACCCAAAGTTGAAACTCCGGATAATCAGCTTTATTGAAGAAATCCAGGTTGCGGTCGTCAGGCCAGACCAGCTCCGTGAAGCTGGTATCGTCGTCCCCGTAACCTCTGCACATTACCAGCGCTCTACGCGTGAACGGATTGATCCACAAGATCAGCTTGGCAATCAAGGGAGGAATTTTGATGGCGAAGGTATTCATGGCTGCCTGAGTCGGTATTGCCCACGGCCAACAAAATCCACGTACCCTTTCTTACGCAACACCTGCAACTGCTGACGCAACTTGTCCCGGACATGGTTGTTTCTGGGATATTTCTCCGCCAACTCGGCTTCAAAACCGTACACATCGGCCAGGGAAAATGTGTTGCGGCCGAGGCGCTCTACGCAGTTCATCGTGTCCAGCAACCAACCCTTTTTCTCCTCAGAAAAATCTCTGAGAAATAATGTCCTCTCCCAGCGCTGCCGGACTAGGCGCTTCTGCAGCACATCGCTTTGGCGCACAAAAAATATTTTTCCAGATTCCGGGATTCGACTGAGCAGGACGTTGCATCCGATCCAGCCGGCCCGTCTTGCGGTCGCCGCCAGAGGCTTTCGCTTTTCGATTAGGTCGGGAACAATGAAGTGCTTCGGCACGATGCAAAAATCGGATACCTGGCAGCTCTGGGTGTAGTTCAGCAGCAAGAAATTCGGATTACGCGAACCAGCCAGTCTGTCCATCATCGTTTGGTATCCGCCATCGACCATTTTGCTGCCAAACACGCCTTGCTTGCTCTTCAGTTCGTAGTCCTCGTTGCACTTGCCACAGACAAAATCGGCGACGGGCTGGTTGTTGGGGTATTTCTTGAGCGGAAAATCTCCGCAATTTGGGCAGAAGAAGTGACTGGCGACCCACGATTCGGTCATCACCCTGGCTTGCTGCGAACGACTGGTGTAGCCAAGCGCCGGCCCCAACGTAAGGTTTATCGCCATCTTTAAAGACGCCATCGCCGCCTAAAGCGCTATCCCCGCCAGCTTCGCCACGGTGTTGCTGTCCTTATGCATACATCAAGCGCCCACGCGGCTCGGGGATGGCGCGCCCAATTTCCTTGGCGACCTCAATCCACGCGGCCATCGCTTCCTGTGCATGATGCAGGGCTTGGTCTTGCGTATCACCATGCGCCATGCAGCCCGGCAACTCCGGCACTTCCGCGATAAATGCCTCGTCCTCTGCACTCCAGTACAGAATGATTTCATAGCGATACATGTTCATTCCCCGGACATTTTGTGTTTCACGATGATGTTTCTGACCTGTCTTACCTGATACGGCTTTGCCTTGCTGCCGGATGGCTGGAGATTGATGATTTCCGCAACTCCGTCCTTGCTAAACACATGATGGCTGCCTTTTATCCGTTTCTCAAACCCCAGGCGCTCAAGCAGAAAAACCAGGTCATCAAAAGCAATATTCTGGTTGCTGCCGCCGCGCAATATCAGGTCAAGAATCTTCTCCAGCCGGCCCATGTTTACAGCGTAATCCCCGCCAGCTTCGCCACGGTGTTGATGTCCTTGTCGCCGCGCCCCGACAGGTTCACCAGCAGTACCTTGTCCTGGTCCAGCGTCGGCGCCAGCTTGGCAGCGTAGGCCAGGGCGTGGCTGGATTCCAGCGCCGGAATGATGCCTTCGTAGCGGCACAGGTCGTGGAAGGCGGCGAGGGCTTCGTCGTCGTTGATGGCGACGTATTCGGCACGGCCGCTGTCCTTGAGGTAGCTGTGCTCGGGGCCGACACCGGGGTAGTCGAGACCGGCGGAGACGGAGTGGGTCTCGATGATCTGGCCGTTTTCGTCCTGCATGAGATAGGAGCGGAAGCCGTGCAGCACGCCGGGCGTGCCGGCCGACAGCGGAGCGGCGTGGCGGCCACTGGCGATGCCCTCGCCGCCCGCTTCCACGCCGATCAGGCGCACCTGCCCGTGCGGGATATAGGGGTGGAAGATGCCGATGGCGTTGGAGCCGCCGCCCACGCAGGCGATGACACAATCCGGTTGCCGGCCGATGAGCTCGGGCATCTGCGTGAGGCACTCCTCGCCGATGACGCACTGGAAATCGCGCACTAGCATGGGATAGGGATGCGGGCCGGCGGCGGTGCCGAGGATATAGAAGGTAGACTCGACGTTGGTGACCCAGTCGCGCATCGCTTCGTTGAGCGCGTCCTTGAGCGTCTTGGAACCCGAGGACACTGGCACCACGGTGGCACCCAGGAGCTTCATGCGGAAGACGTTGGGGGCCTGGCGCTGCACGTCTTCGGCGCCCATGTACACCACGCACTCCATGCCGTAGCGCGCGGCCACCGTAGCGGAGGCCACGCCGTGCTGTCCCGCACCGGTCTCGGCGATGACGCGCTTCTTGCCCATGCGGCGCGCCAGGAGTGCCTGGCCGATGGTGTTGTTGATCTTGTGCGCGCCGGTATGGTTAAGGTCTTCGCGCTTGAGGTAGATCTGCGCGCCGCCATAATGCTCGGACAGGCGGCGGGCATGGTAAATGGGGCTGGGGCGGCCTACATAGTGCTTGAGCTCGTGGCGGAACTCGGCCATGAAAACCTGATCCGCCTTGGCCGCGAGATATTCGCGCTTGAGCTCCTCCAGCGCGCTCATGAGCGTTTCGGCCACGAAGATGCCGCCGTAGGGCCCGAAGTGGCCGCGCGTATCGGGAAGGTCGTTGAGGTTCATGCTTTCGCTCGCTCGATGAATAGGCTGACCTTGGCGGGGTCCTTGCGGCCGGGGCTCGCTTCCACGCCGGAGGAAACATCCACGGCCCAAGGGTGCACCTGGCCGATCGCTTGCCGGACGTTATCCGGCGTAAGTCCACCCGACAATACGATGGGTTTGGGGAACGTCACCGGAATCCGCGTCCAGTCGAAGCGCTCTCCCGTGCCGCCCGGCACTCCGGGCACGTAGGCATCCAGCAGCAGCGCCTGGGCGGCGGCGTAATCCGCGGCGCATTGTAGCAAATCGGTGTCCTCCCTGACGCGCACGGCCTTGAGGTAAGGCCGGCCGTAGCGCGCGCAATAGGTCGGGCTTTCCTTGCCGTGGAATTGCAGGATGTCGAGGGGCACGTGCTCCAGCACCGCGCGCACATATTCCTCCAGGGCATCGACGAACAGTCCCACGACGGTGACGAAAGGCGGCAGGGCGCGGACGATGGCTGCGGCGGTCGCCACTTCCACATAGCGGGGGCTCTTGGCATAGAACACCAGACCGATGGCGTCCGCGCCGGCCTGGGCGGCCTGCAGACCGTCTTCGATGGCAGTGATGCCGCAGATCTTGACCCGGGTCATGGCATTGCAATACAAAATTACAAGTATGCCCGTTTCCAGTCCGGGCGGCACTGCCTGGCCGGCTCAGGGGCAGGCGCTGGTTCCCTTGGCCACCCGCACCCGACCCTGGTTGCTGACGATGACGCTGCGCCCATAGACGGGGCCGCGTGGGTCGCACAACCGGAAGGTGTCGTTGTAGCCGGCGGCAAAACCCTGCGCATCGAAACGCACGCGCACCTTCTTGCCCTTCTGCAGGCTGTGGCTGTCATGCACCGCGGGCCAGCTGTGCAGCAGCGTCTCCCCCACGTCCAGCACGCCGTCGCCGTCGTCGTCGGCGAAAGCCATCCAGCCCTGCGCCCAATCGCTCGTCGCCAGGCAAGCGCCGCCGCCGGCGGCGCACACGGTCACATGACCGCCCCGTTTCACGGCCTCGTTGCGGGCATACTGCAGCGTCGCCAGCAGAGCATTGGCCTGGCTGCTGAGGCGGTTCTCCTGTATGAGTTGCGTATAGGCCGGTGCGGCGCCTGCTGCAAGCAATGCGGCAATGACAATCACGGCAAGGGCCTCGACCAGGCTCATGCCATGCTGCCTCTGGTGGACAGCGTTCATTTTTTCTCCCCCTTGGCGACTGTATTGTTAGAATCGTCGCGTGACTTAACACTATAGATATTATTGAGGCGGCATCAACAGATTGAAAATATTGACAGGTTCCATCATGACCACACCCTCTTTACCGGGATCGTGCCGCCTCAATAACAAGCCCGGGCTGAATGTTATTGATCCGGCATTTCCTCGCCGAAAATATAACTAGGCAAGATTTCAAGCCAAGATGCTTTATCAAGTTCAATAATGCCGGACCAATAAATCGTGGATGTCATTCTCCTGGGTGCCGGGGTGTCCGGGTTGTCCGCGGGGCTGGAACTGGCCCGCCGTGGCGTCCGTGTCACGCTGCTGGATCGCGGCGCCTTGGGCGGTGAATCCACCTGGGCCGGCGCGGGCATCGTGTTTCCTCTCCTGCCCTGGCAGTATGGAGAAGACTTCAACCGCCTAGCCACGGCCTCCCTGGCGCACTATCCGGACTGGATCGGACAACTGCGATCCCTGTCGCCGACCGATCCGGAATACATCGCCAGCGGTCTGATCGTGCTTCCCCCCGTGGGGGAAGGCGCTGCGGCATGGTGCGCAGGCCACGGCATCCAGTGCACCGCAGTACCGGCGGATCTCCCCGGCCTCGCCGTTCCCCTGCCGGCGGACAGCCTTTGGCTGCCGCAGGTCGCGCAGGTGCGCAACCCGCGCTTGGCGCGCGCCCTGGCGGAGGCGATTCGCGCCCTGGGTGGCCACATCGAAGACAATGTCGCCATCGAAGACATCGGCCTGCAGGATTCACGGCTCACCAGCGTGCGCGCCGGCGGCAAGATCTATCGGGCCGACCAGTTCGTGCTTGCCACCGGCGCCTGGTCCAGCCTGCCGCTCGCCAATCTGCCGGCCCTGCCGGCCATCCGGCCGGTGCGCGGACAGATGCTGCTCTACCCGCCAGGCAGCCACCGTTTGCGGCAGATCGTGTACCAGGACGGCTTTTATCTCGTGCCGCGCAAGGATGGCCATCTGCTCGCCGGCAGCACCATAGAATTCGCCGGCTACGCCAAGGAAGCCAGCACGGAAACACGCCAGCAACTGCACCAGCGCGCCGGCAGTCTGCTGGGCGGCCTGCCCGAGCCGATTCGCCACTGGGCGGGCATACGGCCGGGCAGCCCTGACAATCTGCCCGTGGTCGGCCCTCATCCGGATTACGCCAACCTTTATCTCAACGTCGGCCACTACCGCTACGGCGTGACCCTGGCGCCCACTTGCGCGCGCCTGCTGGCCGACCAGATGACCGGCGCGGTACCGGAACTGCCCACGGCACCTTATTCCCTGAGAGCGGCTTTGGCCCGGACCTGGCCGGAGCCGGGCGTTTGAACGGCACGCGCCTGACCGTGCTGCAAATCCTTCCCGCCCTCGAATCGGGAGGGGTGGAGCGCGGCGTGCTGGAAGTCACGCGCGCCCTGACGGCGGCCGGACACCGCGCCCTGGTCATGTCGGCAGGCGGCAGGATGGTCAAGGACGTCGAGGCCGCCGGCGGCGAACACCATGCTTGGCCGATCGG
Organism: Pseudomonadota bacterium; assembly: GCA_021849595.1. Taxonomy (GTDB): domain Bacteria; phylum Pseudomonadota; class Gammaproteobacteria; order Burkholderiales; family Thiobacillaceae; genus JAJXXS01. The sequence goes on from JAJZSR010000085.1 coordinate 8,350, forward strand.
CAAAAAATCCCTCTGGACCCTGCGCCACATCGCCCCGTTGCGCCGCTTCCTGGCGCGCGAACAGGTCGACATCCTGCATGCCCGCTCGCGCATGCCGGCCTGGGTCGCCTGGCTGGCCTGGCGCGGCATGCCCCCGGGCCGACGCCCGCGCTTTGTCACCACCGCGCACGGCCTTTATTCGGTCAACCGCTACAGCGCCGTGATGATGAAAGGGGAAGCCGTCATCGCCGTGTCCGAAACCATGCGGGATTACATCGCCGAGAACTATCCCTGGGTGCCGCCCGAACGCATACATGTGATCCATCGCGGCGTCGACGCGACCGAATTCCCTCATGGCTTCAAACCGGACGCCCTGTGGGAAAGCGCCGTGGTGACGGAATATCCCGGAGCAGCAGGCAAGCTGCGCCTGCTTCTGCCGGGACGCATCACGCGCCTGAAAGGCCATGAGGATTTCATCGAGATCATCAGGCGCCTGAAAAAGCGCGGCCTGCCCGTGCACGGCCTCATCGTGGGCGGCGCGGCACTCTCCAAGCACAAGTATTTGCAGAAGCTGCGCTATCGCGTACGCGCCCTCGACCTGGAAGGCGATGTGAGCTTCACCGGCCAGCGCCAGGACATGAAGAACGTCATGGCCTGGTCGCAACTCGTGCTGTCCCTCTCCGGGCAGCCCGAGTCCTTCGGCCGCACCACGCTGGAAGCTCTAAGCCTGGGCGTGCCCACGGCGGGCTATGACCACGGCGGCGTCGGCGAAATTCTCTCGCGCATCTACCCCCACGGCCTCTTGCCGCGGGGCGATGTGGACGCCGCCACGCAGCGCATCGAGTCCTTGCTCAATGACACCCCGCCCGTGCCGGCGGGAGAATTCTTCCCGCTTCGGGACATGCTGGACAAAACACTCGCCCTCTACACGCGCCTGGCATGCGAAAGGTAAGCACCGTGGAACCCATTTCCGTTTTCATCACCACCTTCAACAATGCCCGCACCCTGCCCGCCTGCCTGGAGAGCGCGAAGTGGGCCGACGAGGTATTGGTGCTGGATTCGTTCAGCACGGACGAAACACCCGCTATTGCCCAGCGCTATGGCTGCAAATTCCTACAGCACAAGTTTCTCGGGTATGGCCCGCAGAAACAACTGGCCCTGGAACACACCGCGCACCGCTGGGTCCTGCTGCTGGATGCCGACGAGGCGCTGTCGCCCGCATTAATCGAGGAAATCCGCGCCTTGCAGGCGCACGGCTTCGATGCGGACGGCTACGAAATCCCGCGCCAGGAACAGTTGTTCTGGCGCATGTCGTCGCCTCGCGTGCGCATGAACGGCTTTCTGCGCCTGTTCGACAAGACCCGCGGCCGCGTCTCCGACATACCGGTGCATGCCGCGCCCAAGGTGGAAGGGCGTATCAAATGGCTCAAACACCCTTTTTATCATTATGCCGAAACCAGCCTGCACGTGAAGGTCGAGAAGATCAATGCCTATTCCACCGGCCTGGTGGCCGACAAGGTGGCGCGCGGCTTTCGGCCCAGCCCATGGAAGATGGCCTTCTATCTGCCCTATGCCTTTGTACGCAGCTATGTTTTCAAGCGCAATTTTCTCAACGGCTGGGGCGGCTTCATCGGCTCGGTGACTATGAGCTACTACGCCTTCCTCAAGTACGCCAAGCTCTATGAATACGCGCAGTTCCAGCGCTACGGCCAGAGCCTGATGCCCGAAGGCGCCCCACCGCCGCCGCCGCCGCCGTCGGTGCCTCTGTAAGGCCGTCAGGCCAGGGCGGCGGCGATGCGGCTCAGCGCCTTCTGCAGATTTTCCAGGGACGTGGCGAAGGACAGCCGCAAACAGCCTTCCGCGCCGAAAGCCGAGCCCGGCACCGCCGCCACGCCGGCTTCCAGCAGGTAGGCCGCCAGCGCCAAGTCGGTGGGTTGGGCCAGCTTGCCCTGGCGATGCAGCCGGGCGATGGCTTCGGACATGTCGGGGAAAGCGTAGAAAGCGCCGCCGCTGGCCACGCATTTCACCCCGGGCATGGCATTCAGCGTTTCCAGGACATAATCATGACGGGCGCGGAACGCTTCCAGCATCGGCGCCATGCATCCCTGGTCGCCGTTCAAGGCCGCTTCTGCCGCCACTTGGGAAATGGAAGCCGGATTGGACGTTGACTGGGACTGGATGTTCTCCATGGCCGCAATCAGCAGCTCGGGTCCGGCGCAGTAGCCGATGCGCCAGCCGGTCATCGCATAGGCCTTGGACACGCCGTTGAGCACCACGGTACGCCCGTACAGATCCGGGCAAACGTTGACAATGTTGCAGAACTCGTTGTCCTGCATGAGGATGTGCTCGTACATGTCGTCGCTGGCGATGAGCACATCAGGGTAGCGCCGCAGTACCTCGCCCAGTGCCGCCAGTTCCTCGCGGCGGTACACCGCGCCCGTGGGATTGCTAGGGCTGTTCAACACCAGCAGGCGGGTGCGCGGCGTGATGCTTTGCTCCAACTGCGCCGGCGTGAGCTTGAAGCCTTGGGCGATGCCGCAGGCGGCGATCACAGGCACCCCCTCGGCCAGCAGCACCATGTCCGGATAAGACACCCAATAGGGTGCCGGGATGATGACTTCATCGCCGGGATTGAGATAGGCCTGCGCCAGATTGTAAAAACCCTGCTTGCCGCCGCAGGAGACCAATATCTGCTTCGCGCCGTAATCCAGCCGGTTTTCGCGTTTGAACTTGGCCGCGACTGCGGCCTTTAGAG
>JAJZSR010000086.1 GCA_021849595.1 Pseudomonadota bacterium
CTCGCCCTGCTCGCCGTCCTGGTGCTCGCCCTGGGCATCTACCCCAAACCCTTCACCGACGTCATGCACGCGTCGGTAAGCCATCTGCTGGCCGGCGTGGATCGCAGTAAGCTGCTATAGCCGATCGAGCCGGGCCGTGCGTTACTCCGCGCGGCGCTGGCGCTCCAAAGCGCGCCGGTCTTTCTTGGTCGGCCGCCCACGCAAAGCCTGGGCCGGCTCCGCCCGGAGCTTGCGCTCCTCGCGCTGGCGCCGGCGTCTGGCCTCGCTCTCGGCGCTTTCCTCGTACAAGGTGCGCGCAACGATCGCCGACCCGCGCTGCCCGGACAGCGCGCTCACGACGATCTCCCATTCATAAGCGCCGATATGGATGCGCAGGCGATCACCCACGCGCAGCCCGTGGGCCGGCTTGGTGCGCTCGCCATTGAGCCGCACACGCCCGCCCTCCACCGCCTGGGCGGCTAAACTTCGAGTCTTGAAGAAGCGCGCCGCCCAAAGCCACTTGTCCAGGCGCAGCCGCTCGGCGGGTTCCGTCATATCCCGCGGCTCCGCGGCTTGAGCGTGGGCGCGCCGCGCAGCTCGCGCAAGAACCACTGCAGCGCGCGCCCGCTGGCATCGGCCCGCCAGGCGACGAACAAGGTCGCGACCGCTTTGCGGTTGGCCACAGTTTTTTCTACCAGCCTGCCGGCGCGGATTTCCGCTTCCGCCGCCCAGCGCGGCAGCCAGCCCACGCCCAACCCGGCCACCTGGGCCGCAACCTTGGCGGCCAGATGGGGCACGGTCAACACTTCCTGATCGTCGAGCAGCCCCACGGTACGCACCGGCAAGCTGCGTGCCGTGTCCGCGATGGCCACGGCGCGGTGACGCTCGATTGCGGCATCGGAAAGCGGCGCAGCCACCTGGGCAAGCGGATGATGCGGCGCGACCGCGAAAACGAACTCCATCGGCGGCAGAGGCCGCGTCTTGTAGCCCCCGCCTGCCGGCCCCGGCGCAGGCGCACCCACCACCAGATCGACCTCGCGCGACAACAGCGCGTCCCAGCCGCCGGCCAGGGCCGCGTGACGCAGCACCAGGCGCGTGCCTTGCGCCTCCCGATAGAATTTGTCCAGCAGCGTCGTGACGGAATCCCACGGCCATACCGCATCGATGGCCAGGGTAAATTGCGGCTCCCAGCCATGCGCGGTCTGCAGCACGCGATGCTCCAGAGACTGGGCCACCGCGAGCAGGCGGCGGCCCTCGTCCAGCAGCAGGCGGCCGGCCGGCGTCAGGCGCGCGCGATGGCCGGAGCGGTCGAAGATGAGCACATCCAAGTCCGCCTCCAGCTTTTGCACGGCATAGGTCACGCTGGAGGTGGCGCGATCGAGCTCCTGCGCCGCGAGGGAAAACGAACCGCGCCGCTCGATGGCATCCAGGATGCGCAGGCTTTCCAGGCTGAGTTTCATTGTTCGGATATCTTGAACGCTTTAGCCGGATTATCGCCCTTTTTCTTGCCGGGCCATTCACTACACTGGAACGACTCTTCGAACAAAGGAATGCCATGATCGAGGTACGCAAAAGCGCATCGCGCGGCCATGCCCAGCACGGCTGGCTGGACAGTTGGCACAGCTTCTCCTTCGCCGACTATTACGACCCGGCACGCATGGGTTACGGCGCCTTGCGCGTCATCAACGAAGACCGCGTCGCGCCGGGCACCGGCTTCCCCACGCACGGCCACCAGGACATGGAAATCGTCACCTGGATGCTTTCCGGCGCCCTGCAGCACAAGGACAGCCTGGGCAGCGGCGGCATCATCCGGCCGGGCGAAGTGCAGCGCATGAGCGCGGGCACCGGCATCCGCCACAGCGAGTTCAACGCCTCCGCGCAAGATGAAGCGCATTTCCTGCAGATCTGGCTGCTGCCGCAAGAAAAGTCTCTGCCTCCGGGCTACGAGCAAAAGCGCATCGCCGCCGAAGAAATGCAAGGATGTTTCCGCGTCATCGCCTCCCCCGACGGGCGCGACGGCTCGGTGATCATCCATCAGGATGCGGCCATTTATGCCGCCCGCCTGGGCAGCGGAGAAACCGCCGATCTCGCGCTCATACCGGAGCGCCGCGCCTGGCTGCAAGTGGCTCGCGGGGCGGTCGAGCTCAAGGGCTATCCTCTGCGGCAAGGCGATGCGGCCTTGCTGCAGCACGAAACCCAGGTGCAAATACGGGCGCTGGAAAGCGCGGAAGTACTGTTGTTCGATTTGGCATGAGGCTGCGTATCCGAGCCATCCCATACCCACCCAAAGAGACTGGACATGACCCCGAAAATCCTCGCCTTCTCGGGCTCCGCCCGCAACGAGTCGTACAACCGCCGCGCATTGGACCATGCCGTCGCCGGCGCACGCGGCGCCGGGGCGGAAGTCACCCTCATCCAACTGCGCGAATTTTCATTGCCCATCTATGACGGCGATCTGGAAGCACAGGCCGGCCTGCCCGCCGGCGCGCTGGAACTGAAAGGACTGTTCAAGACCCACCAGGGGCTGCTGATCGCCAGCCCGGAATACAACAGCTCGTTCAGCGCCCTGCTCAAGAACGCACTCGATTGGGTGTCGCGCGCGCACGAGGGCGAGTCAGGCCTCGTGCCCTATCGCAACAAAGTCGCCGCTCTGGTCGCCGCCTCCCCCGGAGGACTGGGCGGCGCGCGCGGCCTGCGCCAGTTGCGCGAAATTCTCGCCGTGCTGGGTGTGCTGGTGCTGCCCCGGCAGCACACCATTCCTCATGCGGACCAGGATCTGTCGGCCGGCCAGGAATCGCCCCGCCATATCGATGCCCTCATGGGCGTGGGCGCCGAATTGGCACAAGCCTGCCGCAAATGGAACGCAGCATGACCGCGCGCTATTCCGCCCCGGCGATTTTTTTTCACTGGCTCATGGCGCTGGGCCTTGCCGCGAATTTCGCGCTGGGAATCACCATGGCGGACATGGCCCTGTCGCCCGAAAAGCTGAAATTCTTCTCCTGGCACAAATGGGCGGGAATCACGCTGCTTGGCCTCGTCGCCCTGCGCCTCCTGTGGCGCCTGCTGCGCCGGCCGCCGCCCCCGCTGCCCATGCCGGCGTGGCAGAAATACGCGGCCGAGGTCGTTCACGGCCTCATGTATCTGCTGATGTTCGCCATTCCCTTATCCGGCTGGATCATGAGCTCGGCGGCGGGCATCCAGGTGGTGTACCTGGGCATGTTCCCCCTGCCCAATCTGGTGGCCAAGGACAAAGCGCTCTTCGACCTGCTCAAGGAAGCGCATATCAGCCTCAATTTCACCCTGCTCGCGCTCTTCATCGCCCACGTCGCCGGTGCGCTGAAACACCAACTATTCGACCGCGACGCTACCTTGGCGCGCATGATTCCCTGGATGAGGAGCAATCCATGAGCAAGATCATGAACAAGATATTCCTGCTGGCCCTGGCCGCGGCACCCGCTTTGGCGCAGGCCGCGCCCTATGTCATCAGCGCAGCGGGCAGCCGCATCGGCTTCGGCTACGAGCAGATGGGCGTCGCCATGCAAGGAAGCTTTCGCAGCTTCGCCGGCAGCGTCGATCTGAACGAAGCCCAGCCGCAGAAAAGCACGGTCGATATCAGCGTGCAGACTGCCAGCATCTCGCTGGGCTCGCAGGAGGCCGACCGCACGGCGGCCGATGCCGAATTTTTCGACAGCAAGGTTTTTCCCCGGGCACGCTTCGTCTCCGGCCAGGTGCAAATGCTGGGCAATGGCCGCTACCGCATCACCGGCACCTTCACCCTCAAGAACCTGCGCCGCCCGCTCACCGTGGACGCCGCCATGCAAGCCCAGGGAGCGATGCGGCTTCTGACCGGCAGCTTTGCGCTCAAGCGCCTGGATTGGGGCATAGGCACGGGCGAGTGGGCCGATACTTCCACCCTGGGCAACGACGTGCGCGTGAATTTCGCCTTGCGGCTGGTGCCGGCGACACCTCCCTCCCCCCATCCCTGAGCCGTCGCGTACAGCTTCAAGCGTTGTGCCTCCTCTCCTCCCGCCCTAGCAGGCGCAGACCTTCCAGGGCCTGCTCGACGTATCCATCGGCACGCGCGAGGGGAAACACCATATAGGCCGGCAGCGTGAAGGGCGGGCCGTGCGGCACGCGGTGCAGGCGCTTGTTGCGCAGCGCCTCGCGCACCATGCGTAGTGGGAAATAGCCCGACCCGCCGCTGGCGTCGAGATGCTGTATGCCCAGCCAGCCGATGTTGGCGTACAGCGCGGGCGGCGGATGGTCGGGAAAGTGCACGGAAAACTGGTGGAAAAATTCCGGCCCCCAGTCCACGTGTACATAGCCCGGATCGGGCCAGGGACACCGCGGATCGGTGGACACGAGCACGAGGGTTTCGTCGAACAGGCGCTCGACCGCCAGGCCGGGGCGCGTCTCGGGCGTGTACATGACGCCGATGTCTATGGTGTTGTGGATCAGCCCCTGCATGATATCGGCTTCGAAGCCGATTTCCAGGCGCAGCGAGATGGTGGGCGCGGCCTTGCGCATCCACGCCACCCAGCGCGGCAGGAAGCCCTCCCACAACGCGATGCGGCCCGAGAGCGTCAGGCCCGCCGAATAGCCTTCCGGCAGGCCGACGTCCTGGCGCGCGATTTCCACCGTGCGCACCAGAGCCTGGGCATGGCGCAGGAAGCGCTGCCCCGCGGCGGTGAGTTCGGCGCCGTGCTTGCCGCGGCTGAACAGCCGCGCGCCAAGCTGGTTTTCCAGCGCCTGGATGCGCGCGCTCACGGTGGATTGCGTGACATGCAGCTTCTGCGCCGCACCGAGAAAATTCCCGGCCGCCACGACATGCAGGAAAGTGCGGGCCTGTTCGGTGTCCATTTATCGAATAATCCGATACAAAACCGCAAAATATTTTGTTTTTCTTATATAAGCAAGTCCCCTAGACTTAGGCCAAGGGATCGCGCCGGCCGGCGCTTTCGAGCAGGCGGCCGACGCGAACACCGCACTTGTAGGCACACGGAGGAACGCATGACTACAGCAACGCTGCACATGAATCTCGACGAAGAAGGCTATCTCATCGAACCCGGGGAGTGGACCGAAGACGCCGCGCAGGAACTGGCCCAGCGAGAAAACATCGATCTGACGCCGGAACACTGGGACGCTATCCGCTTCATGCGTGAGTTCTACGACGAGCACCAGGTGGCTCCCGACGCGCGCTTCGTCATCAAGTATCTGAACGAAACGAGCGGCGCGGACCGCAACGTGCTGTTCCGCCTGTTCCCCTACGGTTATGTGAAGCAGGCCTGCAAAATCGCCGGCATGAAACGCCCGCGCGCCTGGAGCACCGGTTGACGCCGGGCGGCTGCGCCCAGGTAACCGCTGCGCCCGGCACGACGATGTGGGGCTCACATCGTCGTGCCGGGCGTTTGTTCGTCCCCGGATACGCAGTCTCGGGCCAGCGCGCCCGCTGAACGCGCTGCATCCGCAAAATCATTCGAACCGCGCAACACACAAAAAGAAACCATGGAATTATTGCTGAAGATGTTTACCACCCCCACCGTCGGCCACCTGCCCGTGCCCGGCCATCGCGAAAAATGGCTCTCCGGCCTCGGCGCCGTCGTGGGAATTGCCCTCACGGTGCTGGTCAGCCGCCTGGTGCTGGGGGACCATATCGCCGTGCTGGTGGTGGCCTCCATGGGGGCGAGCGCGGTGCTGCTCTACGCCGTGCCCCATAGCGCCTTCTCCAGCCCCTGGGCGGTGCTGGGCGGCAACGGCGTGTCGGCCTTGATCGGCGTCGCCTGCGCCCTGCTGATCCCGAGCCCCGTCGTGGCCGCGCCCTTGGCCGTGGGGCTTGCCATCACCGCCATGTATTACCTGGACTGCATCCATCCGCCGGGCGGCGCCACGGCCTTCTTCGCCGTCATGGGCGGACCCGCCGTGCACGCCTTGGGCTTCGGCTATGTGCTCTTTCCCGTGCTGGTGAACGCCGCCATCCTGCTAGCGGTGGCGGTGCTGTTCAACAAGACCTTGCGCGCCGAGCAGGAAGCGCACGTCGCGGAAATCGAGTCGCACCTCCATCTGCCGGAAAAATACCTCATCCGCCACAGCGACCTGGTGTATGCGCTCTCGGAAATCCAGTCCTACATCGACGTCAGCGAGGAGGACCTCATGCACATCTACAACCTTGCGGTGCAGCACGCCCACCCGGGCGAAATCGCCAAGGCGTGACGGAATAAGCTGTTACGCCAGATCGAACGGCAGGCGGCGCAGCCGCTTGCCGGTCAGACGGGCGATGGCGTTGGCGTAAGCCGGCGCCAGCGGCGGCAGCCCAGGCTCCCCCATACCCGTGGGCGGATCGGCCGAAGGCACGATGTGCACGTCCACTTCGGGCATCGCGTCCATGCGCGCGATCTGATAAGTGTTGAAGTTGTCCTGCTGCACGACGCCATCCTCGAAGGTGATGGCATTGTCCGGCAGGGTGGTGGACAAGGCCATGAGCGCCGCGCCTTCCACCTGGGCCCGCACGGTAAGCGGATTGACCGCCAGATTGCAATGCACCCCGGCAGTCGCCTTCAACAACCGCGGCCGGCCGTTGTCCAGCGCCGCCTCCACCACATAGGCCACCACGGAACCGAAGGCTTCGTGCACGGCCACGCCCCAGGCGTGGTCTTTGGGTAGCTTGCGGCGACCGTAGCCGGAGCGCGCAACCGCCAGATCGAGCGCCGCGACATGGCGCGGATGACGGTTTTGCATGAGTTCCTTGCGGTAGGCCACCGGGTCCTGGCCAGATTGCTGGGCGAGTTCGTCGATCAGCGTCTCCATCACATACGCTGTGTGGGTGTTGCCCACCGAACGCCACCACAGCACGGGCACGTTGACCTCGGGCTGATGCACCTCCAGGCGCATGGGCAGGCGGTAGGGCGTATCGACGATGCCCTCCACCACGAGATGGTCGATGCCGTTCTTCATGAGGAAGGGCGCCATGGCCGTGCCGGCGGCAATGGACTGGCCGACTACCATGTGCTTCCAGCCCATGATGCGGCCGGAGCCGTTGAAGCCTATGTCCACCCGATGCAGATAGGCCGGGCGGTAGTAGCCGCCGTGCAAATCGTCCTCGCGCGTCCACATGACCTTGATGGGTTCGCCGTGGCCGGCCGCACGCCAGGACTTGGCCACCGCGGCGGCCTCGGCCACGTAGTCCGAGGTGGGCACCGCGCGCCGGCCGAAGCCGCCGCCGGCCATCTGGGTATGAATGGCGACTTGCTCCGGCTTCAACCCCAGCACCTTGGCCGCCGCCATCTGATCCATGGTCTGGAACTGCGTGCCCACCCATATGTCGCAGCGGTCGCCGTGGTAATGCAGCGTGCAGTTGAGCACCTCCATGGGCGCATGCGCCAGATAGGGGAATTCATATTCCGCGCGCAACCGGTGCATGGCCTTGTCGAGGGCAGAAATGTCATCGTCGCGCGCGACCAGGCCGGGTGTGCCGGCCAGCTCGCGGTAATGGGCGAGCTGGCGCGCGGAATCGACTTTTTCCAGGCCCGCGGTGTCCCACTGGACCTGCAGCGCCCGGCGCCCCTGATGGGCCGGCCAGAAACCTTCCGCCACCACCGCGAGGCCGCCGGCGCCGCGATCCAGAGGTACCGGAAATACGTCCACCACACCCGGCACCTTGCGCGCCGCAGCGGCATCCCAGCGCCCCAGCTTGCCGCCGAACACCGGCGGCTTGGCCAGCAACACGGTCTTCATGCCCGGCAGATGGACATCCAGGCCATACTGCTCGCGCCCGTTCACCTTGGCGGGCGAATCCAGGCGGCGCGTGGGTTTGCCGATGAGCACGAAATCCCGCGCCGCCTTCAGCGTCACCTGCTCGGGTACGGCTTCCGCCATGGCCGCGGCGGCCAGCTCGCCATAAGAAGCATGCCGCCCGCCCGGCCCCAGCACCACGCTGTTCCTGGTACGGCAGGCGGCGGGGCTCGCGCCCCAGCGCCGCGCCGCCGCCGCCACGAACATGGCGCGCGCGCGGGCGCCCAGTTCGCGGTATTGCAGCCACGAGTTCTTCACCGACATGGAGCCGCCCGTCATCTGCATACCCATGAACGGATCCTTGTAGGCATCGCCGGCCGGCGCCAGATGCGGCCGGACAAGCGCCCAGTCGCCGTCGAACTCCTCGGCCAGCAGCATGGGCAGCGCGGTATAGACACCCTGGCCGAACTCCAGGCGGTTGACTTGGATGACGATGCCGCCATCGCCATGCACCGCGATGAAGGCATCAGGCATCTCGCTCGGCTTCGACGCCTGGCCAGCCTCGGCCGCTGCGGCCGGAACCGTGTACAGGCCCAGGGCGAACGCGGCGCCTGCGGAAAGTTTGAGAAACTCGCGCCGGCTCAAGACCAGGCCGCCGACCGGCTGCGGCTCGCCAGGCATCTGCGCCAGGCGCTGCATCAAGGCTTCGTAACGCATGCTGGGTCTCCCTGGGCTACGCGGCCAGTTCGCGCGCGGCCGCGTGGACGGCAGCCTTGATGCGCTGATAAGTGCCGCAGCGGCATAGGTTGCCGGACAGAGCGGCAACGATGTCCTCGTCCGACGGTTGCGGCGTGCGCTTGAGCAGTTCCACCGCACTCATGATCTGGCCGCTCTGGCAATAACCGCACTGCACCACATCATGCTCGATCCAGGCTTTCTGTACCGCGCGGCCCACGGCATCGTCCTCCATGGCCTCGATGGTGCGCACCTTCCGGCCGGCGACTGCCGAGAGAGGCGTAACGCAGCTGCGTATGGCCGCACCGTCGAGATGGACGGTGCAGGCTCCGCACAAGGCCATGCCGCACCCGAACTTGGTGCCCGTCATGGCCAGATGGTCGCGCAGCGCCCAAAGCAGCGGAGTGGCCGGATCCGCTGAAAGCGCAACCCTGCGGCCGTTAAGCTCGAACTCGATCATGGGGATTCCTCGGTATCAGGCGTTTGGAAAACACCGTCCCGGCACGAGAGACGGCTCGCGCAGGGGCCGGCGTGCCCTATCAGATAAAACTAGGTTTTTTTGCCTCGATTGCAAGCAAGCGCCGCACGCCGGGCAGGCCGCCAGTGTCTTACCGCGCCGGGCGTAAGGCGTTAAACTTGTCCGAGATTAAGTTCTGCTTCACCTCACGCCAGATCGTCCGCGCCCGACCCCATGCCTGCCGCCGCTCCCCGCATCCAACTCTACGACACGTTCGCACTCACCCCCGACGAACTCAAGGCGTTGCAGGAAGAAACGGCCCATACGCTAGGTCTGCCCGGCATACGCTTCCGCGATGACATGGGGCCCGGGCTATACGGCCCCGAGCTCATGGTCATTCCGCCCGGCCTGTTCGAGATGGGTGCGCCCCGTGAAGAACTGCGCCTGAACGACCAGCCCAGGCGCGGCGCCTTCGTAAGCGTACCCTTCGCCCTGGGGCGCTATGCGGTAACCACGGAGGAATTCGAGGTCTTCGGCCGCGCTACCGGCTGGACCCCGCGACGCGAACTGGTCTGGCTGTCCGGGCGCTATCCCGTCGTCAACGTGCGCAAGGACGAGGCCGAAGCCTATTGCGCCTGGCTCAGCCAGAAAACCGGCCGACGTTACCGCCTGCCGACAGAAGAGGAATGGGAGTTTGCCTGCCGCGTTGGCACTGCCACTGCCTATTTTTTCGGCGACCGGGTCAATCCCGATCTGGTCCACTACAACGGCAGCGCCAGCTTCAACGCACGCGGCAGCCGAAGCCCGGGCCTCTTGTCGCGCTGCTTCTTCAACTGCCGCGCCGTAGAGGTCGGCAGCCTGCCGGCCAACCTGTGGGGCCTGCACGAGATGCATGGCAACGTGTGGGAATTCACCACCACGCCCTGGGTGTGGGGCCGCATTCCGCACTACCCCGTCACCAAGAAGGCCGTGGTGAGCAAGGGCGGTTCATGGTTCGATCCGCCCGAAGCAGCCCGCTCGGCCGCGCGCCGGCCGCGCTTGCTGGACGAACTGGATCTCAACCTCGGCTTTCGGGTGGTACGCGAAATCGCCTGACCACGGCACGCACACGGCCGCGCGCCGCGTATAAGCGACCACTGGCCGCGCCATGCGGCGTTGCATGCTATACCGATAACAACTCGGTACCACCTCTTGGGGAGACCGGCATGAACATGCAGCCCTCAGCGGCCAAGTGGCCGGAATTGTTCGATGCCAACGGCTTTCTGCGCGACGGCGGTGGGTGGAGCGAATCGCTGGCGCGCGAAATCGCCGCTGTCGATGGCCTCGGTCCGCTCACACCGCATCATTGGAAGGTCATACAGGTGCTGCGCGCCCACTGGCGCGACTGCCAATCGCTGCCCGCGCTCTCGCATGTCTGCCACCTGGCTGGGCTGGAGGGTGATTGCGTCAATGTATTGTTTCGCGGCGCGCGCCACGCCTGGCGCATTGCCGGCCTGCCCGATCCAGGGAGCGAAGCCCGGGCCTACCTCAGTTGAAAAGGAGATGCACCATGGACATCCTGAACAGCATAGACAAGGAGAGCCGCCATTCCATACCCGGCAATCATCTGTGCGAACTGCCGGAATGGGACGAGGATCGCGGCCGCGAGCTGGCACGCGCCGAGGGCATCACGCTCACGCCGGACCACTGGGAAATCATCCACTTCCTGCGCGAGCACTACGATCGAGAAGGCAACATTTGCAGCGGCACCGCCATGCTGCGTGCCCTGGAAGAGCGCTACGAGCAGCAGGGCGGCGGCAAGTGGCTGTACACCCTGTTTCCCGGCGGCCCGGTGCACCAGGCCTCGAAGATCGCCGGCCTTCCGGAACGGCCTTTCAGCGCTGACCGCTCCTTCGGCAGCGTGAGCTAGCATCCTGTTCCGCAAGTTCATTGCAAAACCCGAGGGTGGCCGGACATCGCCCGGATGGGAAGAAAAGCGGCGACATCGGTGCGAGACGCGAAGCAAACCGCAGCCAGGTTGACGCCTGGCGAGGGTTTGCGACAAAGTATCGCGCCG